>JAISWZ010000286.1 GCA_031270945.1 Clostridiales bacterium
GTACATTCGGAATTTCGCCAGCATTCTCAATGCATTCTAGCCATGAGCGCCGAAGCCCGGCATATGGCCGCGCCGCCTTTGGGCGGGTTTCGCGCAAAGCGCATTTTAGAAAATATTAAATCGCTTTGCATGCGGCAACCTTCTGCCGACTTTACCGAGCTTTTGCCGACGCGGCCGTTGCATGCCGCGCTGGCAATCGGAGCTTAGCTTGGGCGTTTCGGGGGTTGCTCTTATATCGGGGTTTGCCCTGATGGGTTCCTCATAAAATCGGTTACCCATTTTTCCGGGGTCTAAACTAACAGGCGATAGCAAAAGCATTTATCGCCAGCAAAGCGGCCCTGTCTTCAAAGCCAGGTACGCTCTCGTTAGCCCCCTTATAATCGGGTTCCCTTATATTCGAGTTCCCCCTCATTCCGCCCATCGGATCGCCAGTTCTCCTGAGAGCAAAAATCCTCTCAGTGCCTAGCCTTTTCTGCCCGCGAGAGAAAACATCATAAGAATTCATTTATTGCTTCCTCACAGGCATCCGCCACCTGAGCGAAAAGTTCAGATCACTCCCTGACGGACCTAGGAACGTGTCGGCTTTGGTTGTCGTTGCCGTAGCCTTCGAGAAGATTGACAATACCCCAGAACCCAAGACCTGATCCAATCAGGGTAAGGACTGTGGCAAGCGTGTCAATCGCGCTTCTGAAGAAATCCATGGCGTTTTTGCTGGGCGCTAAAAGTAGCGACCCAGCCGCTCCTTTCCTACCGTACTTTAAAGCCAAAGGCTCTTGGCTTCCCTTTGTTTGGGGCATTGCGCCGGAGGCGCAATGCCCGCTTGTTTTGCAGCGCTTGGGCGCAGCCCAAGCGCTGCAATTTTTTCTTTCAAAACCAAACCAGTCGCGGCCTCAAGCTCTGCCGCCATTAGTGCATATCCCAAAATTTCCATTAAGGCTTTTGATTAAATTTTGGGATATGCTTGTGTGCATATCCCAAAATTTCCATAAAAGCTTTGTTTTAAATTCGGATTATGCACTGCTTTCCCTGCCACCACCCGCTTTCCTCTCTTCACTATTCCTTCTCAGGAAGCTTAATCAAGAACAAGGGATTCAGTATGCTGGCGCCTTTGATTGCCTGGATGTGCAGATGCGGGCCGGTAGATCTGCCTGTGTTTCCGGAAAGGCCGATCACCTGACCCTCGACTAAAACTTGCCCTGAACTGACATCTATGCTGCTCAGATGCATGTATGTGACGTAGACAGTCTCAGATCCGCCGTCTTTCATGACAATCTCGATGTAATTGCCAGAAGAGTCGTTGTATCCCGTGCTTGACACTTCGCCGCTTCCTGGGGCGTATATGGGAGTGCCCTCGGGTACTCCCAGGTCGAGGCCGGAGTGCATTTCAAGCCCGCCGTAGAGGAGCCTGTAACCGGTAACGCTGGTGATTAGGTTTCTCCAGTCGACATTTCCAGGCCCAAGGGGGTTATCAATGAATTGCTCAAGCCCCAAGTTTTCCTTAAAGAGGTCCATGCGGACCTCGGCAAGCTCTTTTTCTTCCAAATCTGCGATTGAGTTGATCCTTGACTGGATCAGGTTGCTGAAGTTTCCTTCACTCACGAAAGCCGTGAGGATATAGTAGTCATGCCTCTGGATGTACCTGATCTCTTCGGTCTTTCCGTCCACTTCTTCAAACCTGGACTCTACAGTGTAGTAAGGCCGGTTTTCCACGGAATACGTGACCGTGTAGAGATCTTCTACTATTTCTCTGATCAGATCCTTTGATTTTGACACATTCACTCCAAACAGGCTTTGCGCGAATATCAGTCCCATCAGCTCAACTTGTCTCTTGTATTGCGTCTGCCCGGTTTGGTCGTAATTAGTGCTTACTCGAACCTCGTCTAAGGAACCTCCGTATCCCGGAAAGTATCTTCCTCCGTCCAGGCTCAAGTAGTTCCAAACCAATCCAGCTGACTCTTGGGTAAAGTAGGTCATGAGGCTTGCGGTTTCAGCGTTTGGATCCTTGAACCCAAACGCGAACCGCAGTGAGCTCATGACCAGAAGTATCCCTATGGCAAGAATCAGCACCAGTGCCCCAACGCCAAGGGGAGTGACAACCCCGACAGCCAGCGCGGCAATTCCCAGGACTTTGGGGCCAGGGTCGCTGTCAGGCTCTTTCTTAGGGACAAAAAGGTTTTCAACCCTCAGCTTCCTTGCCAATTCAGTTCCCAATTCCCCTTCTTCCTGGTGTTGCTCGCTGACCCGGCTGGTCCTCGTTTGGGGTTTTGGTTTGCTCTGCTGGCTTAGGGAAAAGTTGGAGGAGCTCTTGTCTGCTACAAGAGGCTTATGGATCAATGTTTGCCTTGGCTTCTCTTCTGATTGCTCAAAGACAAGCCTGGGCTTTGTGTCAGTCTCGTCCCGAACTAACTTCATATCTTCTTACCCAGGTCTTGCGTGAAGTGCACACACAAGACCTGGGTCCATCCCGCGCTCCCGCGCGGGATTCAATTCAAACGCAGAGTTCATGCCGCACCCCGCTTTTAATTAATTCTTATCCTTCATGCCTGCCGCCAGCGCCGCTCTTGACTCCTCCGGCTTCGTAGTCATGGCCGCGTACAAGGGAGAATCCTTGGGCCACTTGTCTTTGAAGGGAAGTATTATCCCCTTGTAGATCAAGAGTCCGTGCCCCTGCTCGCTATTTTCTATAAAGCTCAGCTGGAGAGGGGAAATGTTGAGTTTCTTGGCCAATATTTCCCGGTCGCCTGGCGCTTGCTTCAGAAGGCAGATGAAGTCGCTGTTTTCCAGAATATTTTCTATCTCTGGGCTAGCCAATAAATCTTTGGGAAAGATCCGCCCCGAGTTGCAAGTAAAGTCAAAAAGCTGAACCTCCGTTCCGGTTTCAGCCTAGATTGCTTTAAATCGCAACTCTGACCTTTCCCCCTGAACCGGACATACCCCTCTCGAGGTATCCAGCTCCCCATAGGCTTGCGTTTCTGGGCTGACCTTCGTCAGCATGTTAAACTCGGCATATTTTTTTATCAAGCAATAAGCGCAGCGCTCTTTCAAGGGTCTCGCTCTCACTTTCTTCTTCCCGGCACCCCAACAATATCCGAGAACAGTCCGTTCCTGCATTCATCCAGCCTAGGAAGCCGTTCCAGCGATCCGTCTTTCCTGGGAACGCTCCAAACCCCGTCTTTCCTATACTTCTCAAGAAGCTTTCCTACAGAAGTCCTGCCGTTTCGGGCCATGCTCTTGAGGCAGCTATGCTCCATCAAGTGCCTGAAGTAAGCCAGCCCTCTATAATTCTTGGCTAGCCTGTAGTACCCCAGGACTCTTTGGATTTCTGCAGCGTATAGCTCTACTACAAAAGCGTCTTCCCATCCCAGCGTCTTGAGCCTGTGGATCGGCTTCAGCTTTCCTTTTCGGGTTTGGATGGTGGCTTTCTTGATGAAGAGGATCTTTTGAATCCGATCCTTCAGGGGTGCAAGGAGGGTTACGCTCTTGGAAAAGCCGGACTGATCACTGGTTTTCTCCAGCAGGACGTCGTATCCCAGAAACCGTATTCCGTCTGAGCTATGGACTGTCTCTACAGAGGCCTGAAGCTTTAGTTCTAGTAAAAACCCTTTTAGCTCTAAAACCGCAGCCTCGCAGTCGGCTTTGCTTCCGCAGACTCCCAAGATCAGGCTTGACGCGTACCTGGCGTACAAGAGCTTTTTTGAGCTAGCGCTACCTTTGGCTTCCCCGCTTGTCCCAGCTTCAGACCCAGCTTCTCTGGAAAACCGGACTTGCAGTTCTTTCACTTTCAAGTCCAGCTCATTCAGGAATACGGCGGCCAGGGTCTGGGCTAACGGGCTTCCTAAGCTAGTCCCGCTGAAGGTTGCGTCTTGACGCCACTCCTTCATAAGGCCAGCCTTCAGGAAAGCCCTGATGACGCTTATAAACCTCTGATCCCGGATCTTCTTTTCCAGAACCGCGATCAAGAGCTTTGGGTCTATGGACTCCAGGGATATGTCTATCCTGGCCAGCCATACAGCGTCATTAAATCCTGCCTCAACTGACCGCAGACATCCCAGGCAGCTCTTTCCTGGACGAAATCCGTAGGCTTCAGGCAAAAAGAGGGGTTCGTAGATTGCCTCAACGATCTCACGTACCGCTTCCTGCAAAAGCTTGTCCTTAAAGCTAAGCTCAAAGGTGGGAGGCACCTTTTTCCTTCTCCTGATCTTCCGCTTGATTTTCACTTTCTCGAAGACAGGCCTGTACGATCCTTTTGCCAGGTTCTGAACTACCCCCTGCGCTATCTTCAGGCTAAAAGGCCCAGACTTCCTGAGCCTTCCATAGGCAGGCTCATAGAACTCCTCCCTTAGCAGGTACCTGAAGAGCTTGGTAAAGTACATGTCTGTTCGATACGCCGAGTTCTTCTTGAAACGCTCCAAAATCTCGGATGCTGGATCTATGAGGAATTCCTCCTTCCATACCCGGTTTTGGCAAGCCTACTGCCCCCCTTTGCCATGTGGACGGCTTTCCCGTCCCCGGACTACTATGGGGGCCCAGTTGCCTTGCCTAGGCGCCCTGTGAGAAGCTTTTTTTAGAGAAGCTTTTTTGGATTTGCATGAATCCAGAAAAAGCTTTCTTGAATTATGAAAAAGGCTTTATTTTTCAGGGCAGTCTTGGTTTAGGCAATCGGCAGTTGCTGTTGGCGCTTGGATTTGGGTATCTGGGATAGGACGCAATTAAATCTTATCTATATAAATCGAATCTATATAAATACAATGCATGCAAATGCATTGTATTTATATAGAAGGAATGTCGTCCCTTTCTAGGGTACGCGCACCGTTACGGGATACGCGTGCCATCGGGATATATGCCCCCTTAAGGGTGTTTGTCCCATCGGGATAATGTACCCTCGATACCCTCAGACTGTCGGACTCGCTTTAGGCTTTTTTCACGCTTCCGCGTGTGCCGCATGGCTTTGGCGGCGCAGAGCGAGCGAAGGAATCGCCCCGCCTGCCATGCCTCAGGACAAATAAGTAATTAATTAATATAAAAACGTCCTGTGCTCCAAAAAAGAAGGCAAACCTCACGTTAGGCATCAGCCCCGTCCTCATGTCTGTTGCTGTTTAAGCGTAAAAGATCTTTCTCAACCCCCTTGCGCTATCCGCCATGCTTTGTTCCCTAGGGGATTTACCCCCATCGGTAAGGCGGTGCAGCTGACGCGCCGCTGCGTCGCGGATCCATGCCGCTTTCGCCAACAGCCTCTCTGTCCGCTCCTTCACATTTTGTGTAATGCCTGTGAGGATTCCTCCCCATTTTCGTATGCGTTTCCAAATGTCTACGCAAAATGCCGCAGTCTGCTCGACCTTAAGTAGCAATCGCCCGGCTATAGGGAGTGTCGCTCCCACTTTGCCTAGGCCCGCACCACGCAAGCGGCTTTCACCGCACGTGGCGCTCCACGGGAAGTTGGGCAGCCCAAAAGTGGCTTGAATTGTTTGAATGGCAAAGTCCGGGTTTTAGGGACTTTCAAGCTCTTTTGGGTTTTTGGTTATGCCTTTCCTCCCGCTGGAGGCTGTCGCTCCAATCCCCTTCAGGATCTTCTCAGCTCATGCCTCCTCTTTCACGGCAGGGGTGTTAAACATGCTGTGTCTTGGTTCATATTGCAGTATGATTAACAAAGTATAAAGTGCATACCCCAACTCCGATAAGGCTTGATTGGAGCTAGGTTTGGGATATGCTTTAAGTACTCGCCCCAGCAGGTCATTGCGGGCGCATCCGCTCTCTGCTTGCCGCTTCCCACGTTCCAGCATGGCACGTTATGCAAACTGACAAGCGGTATGATTTAGAATTTTCTTATCGTTAGCGGGAGCGGCCCGACTGGCTTTTGAGGCGGGCAACGAATAAGAAAATTCCACATTTGAGCGCTTGTCAGTATATATCCAAAGGGTTCCAGAGGGATCTCAAATAGATATGCACTTTAACCGCGTTTAGGCGCCTTCTGTTGGGCTTGGCGAATTATGCTTAGGTGTAAGCATCCGCACCCGCATCCCAGATTTCAGATCCACCTTTCCTACTCTCCGGTACCGCCAAAGCGCTGTTAAACGCCGCGAAGCCCTTTATGTCGTCAGTTCGTCCCTGAGTGATGCTCGCCATGCGCGGCCCGCTACATAATCGCCAGCAGCCCTGAGGCCTTTCCTTTGCGCACGGTACCCGCGCAGTTAGGGCTGGCTTTTTGCTCTTCAGCCTCGCTCCACGAAACGGAGCAGTGCGCCACTCCGGTTCGTCAGGCAGTTTATGCGCGTTTGAGGCCGGATTATTGTTTTATTTAATAAAATATCCGGCTTTGCTTCAGCCCGACATCTCAGCCTCAAACGATGCCATGCCAGTTAATCCTGTCTTCAAGCAACATTTAATTACCATATCCAGGATCCCGCGACCTCGCGCATATCCACAAATTCTAGGATATGCTCTAAGCCGCAGAACGTGTCGCCCGGTGGAATTCGTCCATGTAGTACCAAGTGGCCTTCCCAGCGGCCCGATTGATTATGACCCTGTTCCAGATCTGGTCCTGCACGATTAGCATGCCGAGCTTTCTTGAGCTTTTGCTCAGGTCTTTGATGTTGTAGCATACGAGCCTGTTCCTGATGTCCACGTTTGTCCTCTTGTTGAAGAAGTTCTGGGAGCCCGTCACATATATTTCAAGAGCGGCGGCCATCCCGTTCGCCTCCGGCGTTTCCTGCCTCTTGAGGGAGTTCCAGAGATCAGTCAAAACAGGAATGTTCTGAGGCCTCGGATCTTCCAAGTATTCCTGGTAGATCAGCCTTACGCACCTATCCAGCACTGACTTCTCGGCTGGCTGCAATCCAGCCTTGCCAGCGCAGATCACCTCCATCATTGAAGTGATGAAGTCAGCCTTAAGCGCTACAGGATCATCCTCTTCCCCGTAGTCAGGGTTGAGGTCAAGAGGGTTTATGCAGTTCTCCGAGCTAGAGCAGATGTTTACAACCTGTCCATCCAAGAGTTCCACCAAATGGGTGTAGTTAAGGACTGAAACGGCTTGCGCCGAGTCAATCCTTCAAGAACCGGACGTGAACGTTTCCGCTCATCCGGCTCAGGCTTCCGGCCTGCGCATGAATATATATTATTTTCTATTAAATCCATATATTTGCAACAGGTGCCATGGAAGCTAGTGGCAAGTCAGCGGCCTTTCAGCCCAGGGCATGCTCCCCTATCCGCCCCATTGCAGGGCGGCCTTCGCTTTTTGCCGCATCCGCTACCCCCTGCGCCATCTCTTCCCCTTGCGAGGTCGATACCCGGTGGGAACGCATGGGGTTTACCAAGTTCCGTGGTTGAATAATTAGGCACCTTAGGAGCCATCCTTGGGCCGAGAGGCGTATGTCCATTCGCGGGAATGCGGAGAAAGCCTTCCCGCCGCCTCCGAAAATATGTCCAGATAACGACCCTGAAACGATTTATTGTACGTTCTCCATAGCGCCCTATCCCTTTCCGCAAGCTTCCCGCCTTCACTCTCGATTCGGCAGGTCACGGAGGGATTATCCCGAATGGATGGGATATCTAGTGCATATTCCAAAATTCCACAAGTGGCGTTGGAAAAGGCATGCGATGCTTTAACGCATGGCTTTTCCGAGCCATTTAGTCAATTTTGGGATATGCACTTGGTTTGAATAAGGCTTGGTTTTAAAAATCTTATAAGATTTTTAAATTTACTATAATCACTACAATCCATCTTACAAGATCTTTCACGATCTTTCAAGATCTTTTAAAATCTCTTAAAAAATCTCAACCCAAACCCTTATCCAACCCAAGCAATTCAAGCCACAGCCTCTTGTCGCGCTTCTCCTTCTGGATCGCATATGATGATGTCATCTTGGGACAGCAAGCAATTGATCAATATCTCCCTCTTTGCGGCAAAAGACTTGCCGGATCCCGGAGTTCCCAGCACCAAGCCATTCGGGGAGGATAGCTTCTTCCTGTCAGCCATTATAATGTTGTTGCTAATGGCATTTAACCCGTAATATAGCGCCGGAGGCGCCATGAATATCTCTCTTGTCGTAAATGGAACAAAAACCGCCACAGCTGAAGTTGCTAGCCCCCTCTTGGGATAAGTGTGAGCCAATCCCAAAGGCAGACAGCTGGCCAGGCATTCCTCTTGGCTAAAATCGCACTGCTTCAAGTCACAGCTATGCTTTGAGGCTATGCTCCTGGCTTGCATAGAATCATCTGCAACGCTTTCCTTTGTCTCCCCGAAATTTGTCACCATGATGGATACGTTAAACCACTTCTCATCTTTCGTTTGAAGCCTGTCAAGTATCTTTTGCGCCTCATCGCCATAGGTCTTCAGGTCTGGAGGCAGAAGATCGGACTCATACTTGTTTTGATAAGCTTTTCTCTGTTGGAGGGCTTTATTGCAGCCTATCTCGAACCGTGCATGCCTCTTCCGAGGCACACGGCTCCTCCGATGCAAGGGGTTGGGGTGGCGCTTTTGGGGTTTTGGCAAGCTGCGCTTGCCAAAACCCAAACAAGCAGGAGTTCCTGCGCGTCCCTTGTGCTGATAAATTTAGCGCCTTGCATCGGCGCACCCCTTCGCCTTGTGAGGGTCATTGCCCCTCTCTGACTACTATGGGTGCCAGTGCCCATGCGCGAGACTAAGCGAGCGAAAAGTTTTTTGATCGCTAATCTCAACGTTTAGGGCATCCCCAGTTAGCGCCGCGCGTTGGCATCAGAGGATTGGCTCCGCTTTAGTTTTTGGCTTGCGAGCGTTTAAATCTAAACGCTCACAAGCGTTCCTTCCGCAGTGCTCCTGCGGATCGCATGGGTATGGGCAATCGGCTTCAGACGAGCAATGAAGCCTTCTCCATGCCGGAGTTCTGGTTATATTGCCAAACCAGCCTCCGCCTAGATACAGGACTAAAACTTGCGTTCACGCCATTGAGCCTTCTCTGTTAGCGGCATTCTGCCATGCTATGTTCCCCTCAGGCTTTCGCCCTCAAGTAAGGCAGGCCGCTTCCCGCTTTGCCAAGCGGGGCAACGCCTGAGCGTGAGACTTGTCTCACGCGCATTCCGCTTCACGCGGCGCCCTAAATTCTGGGCGCTCCTCGTCAATCTTCATCTTGTCAATGTCCGAGATCTTCCCTTTTACGTACTTGATGGCTCTTTGCGGATCCACCGGCTCTATGTGGATGCTTACCACATTCTCCACTTCCATGTCCAAGAAGTCCGCTAGGATGCGGTCACTGATATTGGAAGCGTCTATGGTGAAGCGCATGGAGCTTGAATGCTTGGTTCCGCTTGATGAGACCATTGAGGCAAAGCGTTTGTCGGTGAAATCAAATTGGCGTGGAGAGATGAAGTCCTTTGATGAAAGAGCGTACTTTTCGATTTGTTCCGTCGGGCAGGAGAAAGGGGTTCCTGCCGGGTTCAAGATGGAATGCATCACTTTCAAAAGCGCCAAACCTGAAACCGGGTAGGCGTTGACAGACATCTTCTTTAGGCTGGATATGGCGTTTGATTCCAACCTCGACAGCTGCCTTCTGGCTTCCTTGAGGGAAGCCGCTTCTACAAAGAAGGTGATGTACTTGCTTCTTTCCAGCCCGTTATTGCCCTTGTCAACCTGCTCATCCAGCATTGCCTCCAGGTGCTCACGGAGGTGATCAAGGGTGTCTCCCGCTTTGGGAATCACGATCCTGGTCGCTTCAGAGCTTATCTTGTTCACAAAGGTAAGCTGGCTTCGTACGGCAGTATCCGACGAGTTCAGGAACATGCAGTAAGTGCCGAAAATCATGTCCTTGTCATTGTCGTTGGCAAGCTGGTAATTGATATCGTCAAATTTTAAGGTCTTGCTGTACCCGTCTTCAAGTATGCAGACGCCGTCAGAGCAGATCTTCCTGTACGGAAGAGTCTCCTGGGCTGTTTTGGGCATTTCGGGATTATGTTGGAGCTCATGGACCTTCTTGACCGCAGCCTTCGTCAGAATAGCGGCTATGCCGCCATTTCCGCCTCTTAGGCGAAAATGTCCGGGCTGCGCTGGCTTTCTTGACAATGTCTCTTTCCTTCTGAGTTCCACAGCCTGATCTGTCAGAAGGGGTTTCTTGTACCTTCTCACGTTTCCTGACTCCAGCTTAAACTTCAGCCAACGCTTGAGCCATTCTTCAGCTGGCATTCCATCTTTGGAGTACAAGCCAAGAAAACCTACTGGAGATCCAGCCAAGACTGCCAAACCCATGGCTAGCTCAGAAGAAAATTTCCTCAATGTCCAGTAAATCGGCACTGTGACAACCGCAATCGCCGCCATGCAGAGCAATTGCCTGGCGGTAAGTCTTCCCGCCAACTTTGTCTTTACATTTTCCAGATCCTTTGGTATTGGGATATACGCCATTTTGGCCCCCGGTCATCAAGATGCGGCAAATATGGACTTCGCCAACTTATGGCATCCCATTAGCGCCAATACGCAACAGTACATGGACGAGACCATGAGTATTATGGCCTGCCCAGGAGGCTGGGAAATGATCTTGCTCTCAAGCATAGACCCCAACGATCCGTAGACCAGAACGCATACAACCATGAGCATTCCCTGGAGAGCGTAGGACATCAGGTTCTTCAGATAGTTCTGCCCTATCTGCCCAAGCCAGGTCTTGCTCATTAGCGTTGAGAACGGCAAAGGGGCTATGGAGACGTAGATCATGATCATAACCAGCCTGGACCAGACGACAAGATATATGGCGGCCAGGGCAAAGAAAGAGGCCAGCCATGCCAAGGTGGAGAGTATGAAGCAAAAGATCGCCTGCCCTACATCATCGCCTATGCTATCGACAACCGCATCCCCTAGCTCCGGGAGAGACAGAAACAGGGATCCGGCGCCAGATCCGATTGTCTTGTCAGCCAGATCCGATCCAAACTCAATCATGGCTATGGCTATGTCAAAGCTGGAGTTCACCAAGAGAATAGCCACGGCTGTGCGAACCACGACCCAGAAGAGCTGTGACAGCTCAAACTCGACCATATTGTTCTTTTCCATAGCCAGGCTTATGATCTCGTAGCAGAACAGGTAAGTCAAAAGCACTCCCGCCGCTGGCGCCACCACGTCTGTTGACACTGTCCGAAGTATTGATACCATGGTCGAGCTGAATTCGTAGGGCGACGCCCCTACTTCTGTCTCTATCGCCCGCATGGACTCTCTGAAGAATTCCTCGAACTGGTCCAAAAGGTTTTTGATTGACGGAGCAAAGAATATCTCAATGATCCATTTGGCGATCAGATCCATTGCGCTCCTCCTGAGGCATAGCAAATATATTGGGTTTTTGGGTTTTGGTTTTTGGTTTTTTGGTTTTTTGGTTTTTTGGTTTTTGGTTTTCGCTTTTACTTTTTTTCTTTGTTATTTTTTTCTTTAAATCAAAACCAAAAAGGCAATCTTTGGGGCTTCTGCGAAGCCCCAAAGATTCGTAGTTTATTCTACCGCCTTCTCTTCAACAGCCAGCTCTATCACTGTCTCCTTGTGGATTTTCACCCCTGGAGGCAGCCTTTTCTTCAAGCCGCCTATTGAATACGCCTTTGCCCTCTTTGCCCTGAGGTACCTGCGGGTGTCAAACCACAGGTCATCATCTTTGCTCTCCGCCGTATACTTGTACATCGGGTGTGAGGCTATGTCGTACTTGTTTGAAAGAAATGGCGCGACGCCGCTTAACAGCACCACGCATTTCCTTCTGTCCATTGCGCTGAGCTCTGAGACGCCCATCAGATCCCGTCCCAGCTTGGAATAGGATCTTGACTTAGTCGGGCTTTGCCCTCTTGATTCACTCGTATTCATGTCGTCCACGGTTTCCTTGCCAAGGGCGAAAACAAGATCCTTTAATGTTCCAGGCTCTTTGCCCCCCAGGAAAACCTCGGTATCGCAGTTGCCGATGATAGTCTCGGCTTGGTCCTTGTAGAGCGCCCGCAACTGGCTCTTTGTCTGAACCACTATGGTCGCTGATATTTCTCGAGATCTGATTGTTGCTATCAGCTGTTCGAAGTGCGGGATCTTTCCTAACAGCAAGGTGCCCCTTGCTCCACACCGCGCATACGGCTTTCACCGTACGCGGCGTTCCCCCGTTAAGTTAAAACCTAACGGCTAGCGCCTGTTCCTCCACCGCCATTGCGCGGCTTCATCGGTCGTAGCGCCGCTCTCACCAGAATTGAGGGCGACTGTCTCGCGTTTGGAGCTTTTGAGACCGCGAGTTTTCTCGCCCAACTATGGGGCAAGCATATCATGATATCATGAATGCCCTAA
>JAISWZ010000295.1 GCA_031270945.1 Clostridiales bacterium
AGACGCTTTTGCCGCATAAATAGCATTGTGTCTAGCTAAACCGATTAAAAATTGTACGATATGCACAGTTTTTATGATTTGAATTTGTGCAAAATCGTCCTACTTTCAAGGCTAAAAAATTTAGTTTAAGTAGGTTTTGGGCAAGGCCAGCCATTGCTTAAATCATTGTAAGCAAGATTTGGATTTGCCTGGTTTAAAGGCAAAATCGGCGAAATTCCGAATCAATTCGATACGATCAGCCTTTTTTTGATAGAAAGAACTCCAGTTGAAAACAACCTAAATTTAGCTAAACCAATCCGGCTATTTATAAAATCAATCAAAAACAAAAAAAGCTCTCCAAGGAAAATCTTGCCTTGGAGAGCTAAAAACTCAGCCCTTGACCGCTCCAGCGGCAAGCCCTGCGTATATTCGTTTCTGGCACAGGATGAAAACAACAAGAGCTGGCAAAATTGTGATGATCACACCAGCGCAAATTAAGTTGTACTGGTTTCCCATTGGGCCTGTGAAGGTGTACAGGGAAGTCGAAACCACTTGCAACCGGTTCTTGTCTTGCAGGTACAGGTTGGCCATGTAGTACTCGTTGTAGGTGGCAACACCTTTCAAGATCATGCATGTGACTGCGGCGGGACCAAGAAGGGGAAAGAGTATCTTGAAAAAGACGCCAAAATAGGTGCATCCGTCAAGCACAGCCGACTCGTCCAGGGATTCCGGCAATGTCTCAAAGAACTGGATAAAGATGTAGACGCTTATGACATCGGTGCCCAGAAGAAGGATGATGTATCCAGGCAATGTATTGACAAGGCCAAAGGAGTACATAATCTGGTAAACTGTCACCTGCATTGCGACACCTGGGATAAGGGTTGCAAACAGGAACAGGTTTTTTATCAAGGCGTTCCCCATGAACTTGAAGCGGCTAAGGACATACGCAGTCATGGAGCTGAGCATTATGGATCCAGCCAGCACGACCACAAGAATGATCCCTGAGTTCTTGAACGCCAGGAGCATTCCGCCTTTTGTCCAGACTTGGGAAAAGTTCTGGATGTTGAGCCAGTTGCTTGGCAAGTGCATGACGCTTGTCGAGGCATACTCCTCATTGGTCTTGAAAGCTGTGATAAGGACTGAGACCAGCGGGTACAAAGTGACAAAGGCGCCCAAGGCAAGGCTAAGGTATTTCAAGGTCGAGATGACTGCTCTCTTGATCATGACGAAACGCCTCCAAGCCCCGACTTATTCGCCAGCCGCCTTTTGGACGCTGATCTTTCGCTGAAGGTCATCCCGTTTTTGTCTTCTTCAAAGAAGATTTTGACAATCAACTTTTGAAAGAGGGTCGCGAGAATTATCAGGACCATGAGAACCACGGCCATGGAGGCCGCAAGCCCTACTTTCTGCTTCTCATGGGCCATGCTGTTCATCATTACGAAGTATGTTCCGGTTCCAAAGGTTCCGTTTGTTATGACGTATGGAGGCTCGAATGCGCTTATGGATCCGGATATGGAAAGAATCAAGTTCAAGGCTACGATTGTCTTGATGCTTGGGAGTATTATGCTCCAAAACCTGTTCCAGGCGTTTGAGCCGTCTATGGCGGCCGCTTCATAAAGGTCGGGATCAACCGACATGATCGCCCCTATGAAAAGCACCATGTTTTGACCCATGTACCTCCATACGGATGTCGCGGCAAGCATGACGTTGTTGACGCTCTGATCTCTGAGCCAGTACGGCAGATTTTCCTGGGTTAAGCCCAAGGCGACCAGAAGCGAGTCCAAAACAAAACCCCGGGTGAAGAAAAACTTGAATATGAAGCCTATAGCTATGCCGCTTACAAGGTACGGAAAAAACATGACGCCTTTGAAAATGCCGCCAAGCTTCGTCTTGAAGCTAAGAATTGTCGCAAAGAACAGCGCCAGACCCAGCTGGACAATGGACGCGCCCAGGTAGTAAATGCTGAGCTTCAGCGAGTTGAAAAGATCCTCCCTGGAAAAGACGCTGATGTAATTGTCCAGCCCTACAAAGGTTCTCTTTCCGATATAGCGCATGTCATAAAAGCTGAACTGGATCATCTTGGCGAAGGGCAGGTATGTGAAAAGCCCCAGCAATACCAGAGGTATGAAAAGGAATGTCACAGCCACAAGCACTTTCTGGTTTTGCGGCTTCGCCATGATCTTCTTTCTAAATGTTTCGCCCATTTTTACGCTCCATGCTTTTGCTGCGCGGCAGTCCAAGCCGCATTCCACGAGTCAGCTATCTGCTCCATTGTCTTTGAGCCGGACAGAGCCGCTTCCACCACGTCTATTACGTGCTGGTTGTCCATGTTCAATCCCACTTCAGAATCAACGTTGATGTTGCTCATGAGGTCAGCTTCGTTGTCCGGAGACGGAGTGTCAGAAACAAACTCCACTCCCTCGAAGGCAGCGTAAATGTCCGGAAGGTCATGGGACTTGACTGTAGGTATTCCGCCTTGGTCATAATCGAAGTTGGATTCCTCAATCAGCCACTTGATGTAAAGCATTGACGCGATCTTGTTGTTCGCGGTCGAATTCTTGTTTATGCTGTAGTTGTAGTCAGGGCCAGCGGCGGCAAACTGCTTTCCGCCTACTGTTATCGGGAAGCTCATGTATCCGATGTCATCCGGGTTAGGCCCAGCGTCTTGCATCTGGACAATGGCCCAGCTTCCAAGAACCATGGTTGCGATCTCGCCGTTGTTGATTCTGCCTTTGGAGCTCTCCCAGTCAGTCGTGCTTGGATCGTCTTCGATCAAGCCTCTCTTGACCGCCTCGTAAAGAACGTTGTAAACCGCGAAAGGCCCTGTTCCGTCGCCTCTGTCAGAGAACGGGTTCTTGGCGTGAGGAAGCACTATGTTCATGTAGCCGGCATCGCCTGTCGCGCTTCCGCCTATGTAAGCGTCCCAAGCTCCCATCGTCCAGCCAGCCGAGAAGTTTGTGTACAGAGGTATCGCGCTTGTGTTGTCTTTGACCTTCTGCAATGCCGCAAGGAACTCATCCGGAGTCTTTGGCACTGTCGTGACTCCCGCGTCGCTGAACACTTTCTTGTTGTACAATACGCCTTGGGCATTGTTTGTTGAAGACACTCCGTAAACGATCCCGCCAAACGCGCGGTTTTCAATAAAGTTGTAGGTTTCGCCAAGCTTGGCCTGGCTGCCCAGCGGCTCAAAATAGTTGGCCAGCTCAGTGATAGGCACAGTAGTTGGGGTCATGCAGATATCTCCCCAATTCGGGGTGCTCAGACGGGTTGTCATCGTCTCAGCGTAGTCTGTGACCGCTTCGTAGTTGATTGTGATTCCGGGATACAGCTTTTGGAACGCAGCCACATATCCCGCCAATACTCCGCTCTCATTCAGGTCTGTCCTATGTGACTTGAATTCAAGCGTCGCCTTGATGTCCTTGTAGTCCGTACCCAGCGTTATGGCGTCCAGGGAAGGGACAGTGGCGTTTTCCGCAGGCGCGCTAGAGCTTTTGCATGCCGGGAGAAGCAGTGCCATGGCAAGGGCCAATGCTAAAAGAATTCTTTTCATTAGGTAAATCACTCCTTAATTAAGTTTGTATTGCTAAATCTTTTACTTGATTTTATTCTATATCCATCTAGCTGCTTTGTCAAATGCTTTTGGACGTTCAAAGTGAATTTAATGCATAAATAGCATTTTGTCTAGCTAAACTAAGTAAATTTTGTTCAACTTGCACAGCCTTTTAGTTAGGTAAACGCCTTGTTGTACACGCATTTAGCTAAATTCGAGGCGTTTAATCAATTTAGGCAACTGATGATTAAGCGGGCCCAGTTAGGCAAACGCGCCCCGGCTTGCCAGTGTCCATGTCCAGCTTTGAGCAAAGAGAGGCTTG
>JAISWZ010000366.1 GCA_031270945.1 Clostridiales bacterium
CCGCAAATGGCAGAGATTTCGTCAATGGATTTCGTGGTTTCAACGAGCATTCTCGCGGCATGTCCAGCGCGAAGGTAATTGATTATTTCTTTAAAGCTCTTCCCTGTGTACTTTTGCAAGATGCGCTGTATTTGACGCTCGCTATATCCAAAGAAAGCTGAAGTGTCAGCAAGAGTTACTTTTGTGAAGTTGCCCTGCAGGTAATGAAGAAGCAACGCGAGATCTTGATGCATGCCTGAAAAGACCTCGTTGAATATGACTGCATCGTTTACATGGTAGGCCAGCAGTCGGGCGAACAAAAGATTTAATGATGAAACTTTGACCTGTTCCTCATATAAGTGGTTATGCCCCGAGAGGCTGTTCAGTTGCCAAAGGATAGACGTGATAAGCGCGTCATTCTGGGCGTGGAATAAAATGAAAGCGTCTTTGGAATACTGAAACATAACGTTAGAGAAGAATACATACATGATATCACGCTCTGTGAATGAAGGCAGGAACGTTTTCTCAAAAACTTTCGGATTGATTATTATGTTCAAGATGAAGCAATCATCGTCATTAGCGGAGATGCTATGCATGATCCCTGGAGCGAGAATAACTATGTCCCCAGCGTTCAGCTCTAAAGTGTGCCCTGCCGACACGTTTACGCATTTTCCAGAAATGACGCAGATGATTTCAAAGAAAGTATGATCGTGAACTTCGGCAAGACTGTAGTTGGGGTGAATTGTAACAGCTATTCCGTCGTTTTCGATTAACGTTTTATCTGGGCGAGATGACAGCATGTCAGATAGATGAGACTTTATATTAGCGGTGGAATCAGGCTTTGAGCCATTGCTTTGGCTCTTGCAGTCAGGGTTTCTCGAAACATAATAGGACAAGTACTCCTTGATGAACTCATCTCCTGTGGCGCGTTGCAGCGCATCATCCTGGCCAGTAAAGCCTTTGGAATAGTTGTCTTTCATGAACCCCTCGATTTTTGTGATAATCTCAGGCTTCGTAAACTGAAACTCACAAGGGATCTGCATACGGCACCTCCTGAGATCTATCACGAGCAGAAACAGTTCTTTACGAACAACTCAGCAGGAGCGTGAATGGAGGCAGTTTCGTTAGGGCTTTATGGCTGAGTGCTGAATCATCCTCTCATAGTATAAAGCGGTGCACAGTCGTAAGTCAACATCTGGTTTGGAAGCCAAGGAGCGTGTAGGTAAGCTGAGGCCTGATTATCCTGGGATATGCATCCCTCTCTAAATTCCATGGTCGATTATGTAAGATAAAGGCATAAGCTGCCAGTAACATTGCGATCAATTTTCGAGAAAAAATATGCGGCTCATCCGGATGGAATGCATACGAGGCAGACATAGTAAGCAGTAGGCTTAAGGGCATATCCCAAAATTATTATAGTCCTCGTAATTAACAAATTCGACCATGGAATTTAAAGAGAGGAAATTTTTTGAGCCGAACACAAACGGCCTGGTTAGCACTATTGTTCGTAAGATGCGCTGGAAAGCGCAGATAAATGTTAAATAAATAACAGAGCCTGACATGCTTGACAAATTTAAAAAGTGAGCTATAATAAAAGAAATATAGACACTATCATCCGCGTAGTGCCATCTTACGACAGGAGGAGGTCACCTTGCTGAAGAGAACTATATGCTACTACCCGTCCGAAAATCCTAAGTACGCAAAAATCGTTACACCTACTTTGATGAACGGGGAGTATAAGAACGTTGAAAAGCACCTGGGCAGTATTGTAGACAAAGAGAAGGGGATATTCCGCAACAAAGGGCGAGGCCTATTCAAGTTCACATTGGAAGACGGGTATACTAACCTTGCTGAAAACATGATTGGCGAGATGGAAGACACCGGCGGCAAGCTCAAACAGGATTTCGGGGACGCGTTCGTATTGCACAGCGCACTTGCTGAGACGGGGCTATGGAAGCTGGTTTACGACCTATTGCCCGAAGAGGGAGACACTCTTTGCACGTTGGCGCTTTATGGGGTTCTGCGTGGACACTCCAAGGGCGATACAGTTGATTGGCGGAATTCTTCATACGTTCGAATGATCTGCCCAAACGCAAAGGTAGGATCCCAGGAGAGCGGCAAGTTCTACAAGCGGATTATCGATGAAGGATTGGAAGACAAATTCTTCAAAGCCTATTTCGAGTACATAGGGAGAAAGACGGGAAAAGAGATTTCTCTAAACAGCGCAGACCTTGTGAAGTCCATAATATGCCCAGGCATGAGCAATAGCACCGAAAAAGGATCGAAGATGATTTTGGCTGTTGATCGCAAAACGGGGACGCCGCTGTTTTACAGCCTCTTTCCAGGCAACACCATAGATGCATCCGCGATAAAGTCAGCTCTCAACGAGTTCTCGGGATATGGGCTTGATGTTAGCATGGCCCTAATGGGCGCTGGCTATGCATCAGGGGACAATGTAAAAGCTTTCCTGGATGGCGGAGTTAAGTGCTTGGTCAGGTTAAAGGCCAACTATGCCGTTTACAAAGAAATGATGGAAAGACACATCGAAACATTGAAAGACAGGGATAATCGCATTGTTTACGAGAACAAGATTTTTTACGGAGTGCGCTTAAAGTTGGAATCTTATGGCCATGAAAGCTATGGATATTTGTGCGCGGACGAAGATAGGTGCTTTCATGAGAAATACGAGTATGACATTAAAGATCTATCCCGCAAAGAAGAGGATAGGGATTCGAGTGAAGTGTACGAAAAGAAAGTCCAAGGTTTAGGCGTATTTGCGCTTATGGCATCTGAGCCGCTTGAGGTTGCAGAGGTATTGCCGACCTATCTAGTTCGCAACATTGTGGATCAAACTTGCGGTGTCCTAAAAGCCAACTCGAAGGCACCGGCAGGCGCACTCAACGAAGAGCTGCATAGAGGCCAGCTGCTTGTGTCGTTTATCTCGGCAGTATGGCGTCAGGCGGTTGCTGAAAAATTTAACGGTACAAGTTATTATAATGTAGATGAGGCGTTTGAGGCGTTGCGTAAACTAAAATGCAAAGTCTTTGATTCAAAAATAGCGATATTGAATCCAACCCCTAAACAGATAGAAATGGCGAGGATTTTAAATGTCGATTTGCCTATCGTGATAGATTTGCCGTTAGATTCAAGCAAGTCATACGCGCTGAGGTAAAGCTGAAGTATAAGACAAGGTAAAATCGAACAAGATATAATGTAATTGCTTCGATGCTGCGCGATATATGCTGACGAATGATTGAACGCGAGACGGTTATCGCAGCCCGGCTTGACACAAGCCGGGCTGCTCGAAAACTGCTCGAATGCTATGAGGTGAAGGATGAATCCATTTTTAAAGACGTTCAACGGAAATCCATGGATCGATAGAGACCTTGAAAAAGTATTGCTAGATTCATACGTTCACAATTCCATATATAATAAAGGGTTTTGGATACAAGGCTTAAGGCAGGTTGGCAAAACCCAGCTACTAACAAAATATGGCACGGAGAATTACAGGAAATTCTACAGAATCGACTTATTGGATGACGATATGAGGGCAATACTAGAAAACGAGATGCGTAAGACGTTCACTATCCCTGGCGGCACTGACTATGACAAAATGTACGCCAGTACTTCTTTTAAAAACTTCTTGCCAGGGTTTCAAGACGCTCCCGATGAATTCATTTTGATAGATGAGATCCAAGCTTCAGAATACATCTATAACAAGGCTAGAAAAATAGTATACGGGTTAGACGCCAAAGTGGCTTTTGCAGGAAGCTTCTTAGGAGACGTTGTCAACTGGGATAAATATAATTATCCTCTTGGGGCTATAATAGAATATAACCTGCAACCCGTAACATACAAGGAGTTTATCAATTCTTTGGCTGACGCGAAAGACTATAGGAAATTCAAAAGATTTGCCTGTAAAGAAATAAGCTTTGAAGATAGAAAGATTATGCAGAGAGCACAAGAATACTGGGACATTTATGTTTTGACAGGAGGATTTCCAGAGCCGCTAACAGTCTCGCTGGCTGCTAACGTGAAAGAAGCTTTGCTAATGAGAAATGCGGATTTAAATAAGTATGTAAGGACTTTGGCCAGGAAAACCGATTCAAAGGCCAAGGAAATACTCGGGAAATCATTGTCGCATGAGGACTGGATGAGTGTGCTTGGCTGGGTTACTGATACTTTGCTTCGTGGGTTTGACCCTGTTAGATTAGGTACTATTACTCTGGAGCCAAAGCAAAACAAGAGTCCGATCACAATAGATTCATCATTTTCACAATACCTTGTAAAATGGTTGACTGGGAGCGGGGTTTTGACACGTGTTCCGGTTATTGACGATTTATATACTTCAGATCCTTTTAGGTATACCGAATTGGTATTTACAAATTATGTTTTATTGTGTAAATTTGCAGAAGAGTTAAATGCTGATCGAGTTGCTGATGGCATTATTAAGGCCGTGGAAGCAGAATCTTTTGTATATAATGAACTTTGTGGCTTGAAAAATTTAATGAAGGTTCGTATTTACCCTATTACTAATTACAACCTGAAAGATGCTGATGGATCAGAGGAGGTTGATTTTGTTTTTACGACGAAAGAGGGAGCTAGGATCCTTGTTGAAGTAAAAAACACTTCAGGCGAAACAAAATCGAGCAATAGGGCTATGGCGCGTGGAGAAGCGGATTACATGATAAAGATACAGAACGCGACTGCTGTGATTGAAGAAGATGTATTCAAGATCCCTATTTACAATATAGACAAGTTAGCAGATATCATCCGGATTATTGATCAGGCGTACGTGGATAACATTTCAGTTGAGAAAAGCTATGAAGAGTATATATCGAGAAGCGAGAATGAGTAAAAAAGGCACATTATCTATTGCCCGGACGCGCATGTCCGATGTCAACCAAGTATTTAGGCCGCCCGGCTTGCCGGGCGGCTATCTTGTTGTGGGGCTTACCCAAACCGCAATCTTTCGGGCTATTGGGAGATACATATACTGGGAAATGGTATTTTGCTATTCCAAAATCGACCATGGAATTTAGAGATAGGTACAGCATTCCGGAAAAATCAGGCTACTGTTTGCTTACAGGACTCAGGTTTTTTAACATGCTACATCGAGACGTCAGCTAGGAGATTTCAATTGAATCAGGCTTCGGTAGTAAACCCAGGGTTCTTACAGTTAGCAAATTCGACCATGGAATTTAGAGAGAGGAAACTTTCTGATAGCCCCAATCCGCACCAGTGTAAGCAGAAGCGCCTCGCCAGGATTTCTTGTTCACAAAAAGTTCGTTGACAAATATCAAGAGGCGCGATATAATGGTACCGAAACAGACTAGTATCATAATGTACTGTTATGAGAAGGTACTACTTGCTCGCCGGAGCCTAGCGCAGAAAAGAAACGCCAGGAACGGGATGATGATTGAGATTTGCAGGAAACGGCATAGCTTGGATTCCGCATGACAGGATGCAGATTGCCAAATGGCCATTGGCCAATGAGACTGCTATCGACGTTGTTGTGCATGAAGGAGGGATAACGCGCATGGGAAAATCCGTTTTGGTTTTGATGGGCAGTCCGCGAAAGGGCGGAAATTCAGACTGCCTGAGCGACGCATTTATGCGTGGCGCGAGAGAGGCTGGCCACGCAACGGAAAAGGTCTACCTCAAGGATAGGAAGATAAACGCTTGCTTGGGTTGCTTCATCTGCCAAAGCAGAGAGGGACTGTGCGTTCAGAAAGACGACATGAGTGAACTGTATGAAAAGATGAAAGCGGCTGACGCAATCGTCTTTGCATCGCCTGTCTACTTTTACACTTGGAACGCGCAGACAAAAACTGTTATAGACAGAACGATTGCTGTTGAAGCGTCTCTGGCAAATAAGGCCTTTTACCTGCTCAGTGCTGGACAAGCTCCAGAAGAGAAGTACATGACTGCTATGATCGACTGCTTTCGCAAATACATTGGCTGCTTTAGAGTAGGCGGCAACAGGGAAGGCGGCTATGTCTTCGGATATGGAGCGAACAAGTCAGGCGATGTTTTGGGAACTCCAGCAATGGAGCAAGCCTATGAAATGGGGAAAGGGGTATGACATTTGGAAGATAGTGTGTTCACAAAGAAACTGGGCTTTGGCCTTATGCGATTGCCCCTCACAGTTCCTGGAGACCGATATAGCGTGGACATGGA
>JAISWZ010000392.1 GCA_031270945.1 Clostridiales bacterium
TGATCATAGGCAAAACAGACAAAACACCATTGCGGATTGTGCTGCGAATTTAGCCGATTGTGCAAACCCTATTGCTTTTGGGGTATGCATGAGGTAGATTGGTAGTGAATATGCACAAACGGAGGTGAGCGTCACGAGCGCAAGCACAATCGTCAAGGCAATAGCTGGATTGACTTTGGAGGAAAAAGCGTCGCTCACGGCAGGAAAAGACTTCTGGACGAGCGCAGCAATCGAGAGGCTGGGGATACCTTCAGCCTTCTTTTCAGACGGCCCTCATGGCATGAGAAAGCAAGCGTTGGCCGCTGATCACTTGGGCTTGAATGAGAGCTTGAAGGCGACGTGCTTCCCGACAGCGGCCGCTTTGGCCAACAGCTGGAACACTGAGCTTGCTGAGGGAATGGGCGAGAAGCTTGGAGCTGAAGCCAAGGCGCAAGGCGTAAACGTAGTCCTGGGGCCTGGCGTCAACATCAAGAGAAACCCCCTTTGCGGCAGGAACTTTGAATATTACAGCGAGGATCCCCTTCTCGCGGGCAAAATGGCGGCCGCTTTTATCAGGGGCATCCAGAAAAACGGAGTCTCGGCGTGCGTAAAGCATTTTGCGGCCAACAGCCAGGAAACCCGGAGAATGGTATCTGACAGCATCATAGACGAGAGGGCGCTTCGAGAGATATATTTAGAGCCATTCGAGCTGGCTGTAACCGAGGGCGGCACGAAGGCGGTCATGACTTCCTACAACCTCTTGAACGGCGTTTACGCCAATGAAAGCCCGAAGCTTCTCACGGACATCCTAAGGAGAGAATGGGGTTTTGGCGGAGCAGTAATCACTGATTGGGGCGGATGCAACGACAAGGTTGAGTCGATAAAAGCTGGCAGCGACTTGGAAATGCCCACAAACGGAGGGGAAACAGCCAAAGAGGTTGTTAAGGCTGTCAAAGAAGGATCGCTTAAGGAAAGCGCGTTGGATGAGTCACTATCCAGGCTTCTGGAATTGATCTTCTCAACGAGCGAAGCCCTGGCGGACAAGGCTGACTTTGACAAAGAGGCCCATCACCAGTTTGCCCTGAAAGCGGCAGAAGAAAGCGTCGTATTGCTAGAAAACAGCGGAGTGCTTCCGCTTGCGCCTGGAACCAAGGTTTGCCTGATCGGAGACTTCGCGAAAAACCCAAGGTACCAAGGCGCTGGATCGTCTGTGGTAAATCCCACGAAGCTTGACACGGTTCTTGGATCTATAGGAGAGTCAGGCCTTGAGTTCTGCGGATTTGAGCCAGGGTTCAAGAGAATGGGCGGAAAGTCGGCAGGCCTTGTTTCAAAAGCGCTGGAGCTGGCTCAGAAGGCGGATGTAGTTCTCCTGTTCTGCGGACTTAACGAGATAGCCGAAACTGAAGGGCTGGACAGAACTGAAATGAGGCTGCCTGACAACCAGCTGGAGCTCATTGAAGCCCTGAAAAAGACAGGGAAGAAAGTGGTTCTGGTTCTTTCTTGCGGATCCCAAATTGAAACAGGGTTTGCAAAAGGCTTGGATGCGGTCTTGTACGCGAGCTTGGGCGGCCAGGCTGGCGCAAAGGCGGTTCTAAACATACTTTCTGGAAAGACAAACCCCAGTGGAAAGCTGGCTGAGACCTTCCCGGAAAAATATGAGGATTGCCCGTCTAGCAAAAACTATCCAGGCACTTGCAAGACAGCTGAGTACAGGGAAAGCGTGTTCGTGGGGTACAGGCACTACGAGACCGTGAAGGCGAACGTCTCTTACCCCTTTGGATATGGGCTTAGCTACACAAAGTTTGAGTATTCAAGTCTTTCGATTGACAAGAGCGGAGCGTCATTTTCCATAAAGAACACCGGTGCCCGCGCAGGAGCTGAGATCGCCCAATTGTACATAAGCATGCCAGGAAGCGCGCTGTTTAGGCCGGACAAGGAGCTTAAGGGGTTCACGAAAGTGGCCATAGCGCCCGGAGAGACTCAAAAGGTCTTTATCCCCTTTGACGAGCGCACATTTAGGGTATGGAACGCAGACTCAAGCAAATGGGCTGTGGAAGATGGAGTATACAAAGTTCATATTGGGGCGTCAATAAAGGACATCAGGCTGAGCGGGGAGATCTCCGTATCAGGCGAAAAGATCGCTCCAAAGCTGGGGGCGTCTGACCTTCCGTCGTACTATTCCAGAAAGGCCAACCAAGCGACTCGCGAAGAGTTCGAGAAGCTCCTGGGCAGGCCGCTGCCTAGTCCTGATCTTGATTTTGTCAAAAAGAACCGCATAATTTGCGGCATGAATACAGCGGTAGAAGACTTGAGATACGCAAAAGGATGGCCCGGGCGCCTTTTCGCTGGGGCTTTGAAGCTGGCGTACAACGTTTTGAGGCTTATAGGAAACCACAAAATGGCCGGGGTCTTGATGATGGGCGTTTGCAACATGCCGCTAAGGGGCTTGTCCAGAATGACTGGCGGGGCTATCTCGCAAAGACAGCTTGACGGCTTGATCACAATGTTTAACGGCAAGTTTTTTAAAGGAGTTGGCCAGTTTTTCTCGAAAAAGGCTTAGACTTAAAATATGCGGCAAAAGTCATCGCGGCGATTCTGCGCGCGACTTTTGCATGCCGCATTATAAATTGGAATATTATGTTTGCAATTAAAATAAAAAGCAAAACAAAAACCTGATAGACGCTGCGCGTAGAAAGTCTAACGGGGTAGGCTTTATGAAAAAGGCAAAAACGGCCCAAAAGGCCAAAAAGCAAAAAAAGCCGCAAACACTTGCTGGCAAGATAATAAAGACCGTGTTGTCCGGGATTGCCGCGCTTGTTATTATATTTTCATTGTTTTCCCTTGATGGCGTCATATCGCCGTACAAGCGAATGATATCATCTCTGGCTGGAGGTTACAAGCAGTCCTGGGACAACAGCAAAGTTGACGCAACCGGTCTTGACCTGGAGTACAACAAGCCCGACTTTTCAAAAAATGACATAGCAAGTGCCGAGAGCGCTCTCAGCAAGCAGATTTCTGACGAGGGAACTGTATTGCTAAAAAACGACGGGCTAATGCCTTTTAATCCGGGCACAAAGTTCAGCTTTTTCGGCTCGTCCTCATTTGGATCGACGTCATTGCTCACAAGCGTTTTGGGCGGAGAGGGCGCTGATCTGAAAACGGCGTTTGAGTCGGCTGGCCTGGCGGTAAACGACCAGCTTCTTGAGTTTTACCAAAAGGGCGCGGGAAGCAAGTACAATCTGGGCGCGGGTTCTATAGGGTTTGGCGCGAATGAGGACTTTGCAATCAACGAGTGCCCGCTTTCGGTTGTGCTTTCGGAAGAGGGTTTGGCTGAAAGCTTCAAAGGCACTGTTCCAGTTTATGTCATGAAGCGCATTGCTGGCGAAGGGCGAGACGCGCCCAGATCCATGTACAACCATACGCTTGTCAAAGAGGATCAAGCGCTGAACTACTTCGAGCCCAACTCAACAGAACGCGAGATCCTAAAGCATTTAAATGACAACTACCCTGGCATTGTCTTGGTAGTAAACTCCAACTATGCGCTTCCCCTTGGCTGGGTGAGCGAGTATGAAAACATAAAGGCGGTTCTCTTTGCGCCAAGCATGAACTCTTTGGGCGACATTTTCGCAGGGAACGCGAACCCGTCAGGCAGGACGGTTGACACATTCGCGGCCAATTTGCTGGATTCCCCAGCGGCCCAGAATTATGGCGACTACGCGTACCTGAACCCTGACGGGACTCAGACAAAGTACAACTATGTCACCTACCAAGAGGGCATCTACGTCGGGTACAAGTATTACGAAACCAGGTATGAAGATATTGTCCTTGACCAAGGCAACCCCGGGGATTTCAAGTATGACGACGAGGTTGTCTATCCCTTTGGGTTTGGCCTCTCCTACACTGACTTTGAATGGTCAGGCTTCAGCGTCTCTAACCCCAATAATAATAACGAGGACTTTCTGGTTTCCCTGGAAGTGAAGAACACAGGCGCTGTCGCTGGAAAAGATGTCGTTGAGATCTATGCCCAGTCGCCATACACGGATTACGACAGGGAAAACGGGGTTGAAAAGCCAGCGGTCTCACTTGTTGCCTTTGCCAAGACAAGCAATCTTCTTCCGGGCGAAAGCGAAACCGTGACAGCAAGCTTTCGGAGAGAGCAACTAAAGTCCTATGACAGCAAGAACGCGAAGACTTTCATCCTGGAACCAGGAACCTATTACATAACAGCAGGCAAGGACGCGCATAGCGCCGTAAACAACATTTTGGCATCAAAAGGCAAGACGGTTTCTGGCAACTCCGATCTTGTTGCTGCTTACGAGCCTGGGCTCACTGAGATAGACATGACATATTCACGGGACAGCTTCTCTGGAGCGGAGATTACCAACCTGTTTGATGAAGCCGCAGGAGACGCAAAATACCTTTCACGCAATGATTGGATAGGCACTTTCCCAAGCCACGACGGCCAGGTTACAAGCATCATCAGCACTTGGGGAAATGAGATAAACGGAACTGA
>JAISWZ010000445.1 GCA_031270945.1 Clostridiales bacterium
TCTTGCGCCTGGTTGGGAATGAGATTTTCATTGACGCTAATGCTTCCAGCATATTATTCGTCCTCCTTTAGATTTGGTTTGCACTGTGTGCTCTAATATCATTGACGAAAATTATTATAACGGCTGGCGCCGCGAAAATCTTCTAAGTGCATATTCCAAAATGGTGAGGGATATGCTCCTGATTTCAAGCCAAATTTAATCATAAGCTTTTGCTCTCGCGCCATGAGTGAAAACAATCTGTTTTCGCTCACTGGTATAGCAAACAGCTTTTGCTCCAAAATACATTTTCCTATAACCTGGATAAGTGCTACAAGCTTCCAGCGCCTATCCCCCCGACATATATTTTATCGGACGGGTGAGAAGAATTCGTAAGGGCATGACTTTAAATATTTTGTTGGATTTTGACATTTAATTTTATTAACGATTGGTTGTAAGTCTAATCGCTAAGCTCTAAATCTAGGATCTGTAGGCTTTTCAGAAATATACAGATTTTTAGACTATAAAGTAGCTCTAAATGTCTTAACTATTATTTTGCATTTTTGATCCCAATTTCCTAATTGAATTAAAACCTATAGCATATCTTTTATAAGCCCGATTCAAGCTTCTTTAAGGAACAGCCGCATGTATTGCATTACCGTCTCCCTGAATCCGTCATCAAAAGGCTTTTCAACTCTCCAACCGAGCTTCTTAATCTTTTGGCCATCAATCAGGTATCTGGCGTCGTGCCCTTTTCGGTCTTCTACAAACTCTATGCGCTCTTCCGCACCGAGCACGGAGCAGACCTTCTTAGCCAGGTCTATGTTTCTGATCTCGTTTCCTCCCGGCATATTATAAGTTTCCCCTTCACTCCCTCTTTCTATTATAAAGGCAATAGCTTTGCATGCGTCAGAAACGTGCAGCCAATCCCTCATCTGCCCTCCATCCCCGTATAATGGCAAAGTCATTCCGTTGACAGCCCTTTGGACAAGGACAGGAATCAATTTTTCAGGGTACTGCCTGGAGCCATACACATTTGAAGATCTGCTGATTGTGGCTTTGAGCCCAAATGTCCTCATGTATGCCATCACAAGCAAATCCGCTCCTGCTTTCGAAGCTGAGTAAGGGTTCCCGGGCTTTAAGGGGGCGTCTTCAGAAAACGCAATAGCGCTTTCCCCTATTTGCGCTTCCCCGTATACCTCATCAGTAGAAACTTGGTGAAACCTCTTTGTTCCATGCCTCAAGCAAGCGTCCATGAGCGTCTGGGTTCCCAAGATGTTGGTTTCGAGGAATGCCTTAGGACTGACAATAGATCTGTCCACGTGTGACTCAGCCGCGAAATTGACAACAACTTCAGGCTTTTCCTCTTGAAAGGCCTTCTCTACAGTAGCCCTGTCTGCTATGTCTCCAAGGATAAACCTGAACCTGTCGCCATAGCTTTTGGCATCCTGAAGGTTATCCATGCTTCCGGCATAAGTGAGGCAGTCAAAGCATACGATCTTAAGGTCATGCTCTTTCTGAAGCATAAAGTCAACAAAGTGAGATCCAATAAACCCTGCCCCTCCAGCAACAAGCATAGCCATGGCGAACCCCCTCGCAAGCGCTAAACTGCGCATCCTATTATCATACAACGCTCTTAGCCGATTGGCAATATATTCTTTGTGGTATTTTAATCCATTATTGAACAGGCCTTTCTTTAACGATTTTTTGGAGATTTGCATGAATCCGGCATTTCAGGTTGATTTAATAGGTTTCTTTTTCAAAGTGACTGGTTTATCATAACTTTAAAGCAAAGAAGGCCCCCAAGCGAAAGCTCATATATTTGCGAGCCATGCTTGAGGGCAAATTTTTATATTAGGATATTCTGATTTTAGAGGCATAAGCCATGATGCATGGAGCGTTTTGCTGGTTCATCTTGTTTTAGGAATTCTTTGTTTTTGGCTTACCTATCGGATTTCTTAAATACATTTTATCGATTAGCATACTGGATCGCTTAGCCGATTGGTCTGTAGATACACCCCAGACAGGATTGGCATGTATATTATAAGTGCATGTCCCATTCCGAAATGGTGCGGACAGCGTTTGCCCTATGTTCAAGGACAAACGCAAAAGTCCTGGCGAATGCTTCAAACATGAGCACATCCCAAAAATCTGTTTACCCAATGTTCAAGGGCAAATCGCCAAGTCCTGGTGAATGCTTCTACGCTTGACTCTTCTGGCACCTCGGATATAAGTTTGGGATATGCTCTATGTTTGTTCGGGATTTCACGTGCCTAATAAACATTGGGATATTCTTAATGCGCTAAGCGCAGTTTCTCCAATCAAGTCGTTCGCAACCTACAAGCTCTTAATCATCCCCTGCGCCAGAGAGCTCCAAACCAGTCAACGCTGATATTGCTGCTGCAGCATCGCTGTCAACGTTCTGAAAATCCGGATCCTCTTTCAGCAGCTTTTTGACTAGCTCGGGATTTCCCAAGCATTTCGACGCCTTCATTACCAGGCGCAAGCCTGATTGAAACTTGTCCATGTCAGCGTCTTCAATGTCTATTGGGTTTATCAGATACAGTTTGTAATCTGGAATGTACGGCAAAAGGCGTTCATCAGGCATTTCAACAAACATGTCATACAATCTCATGGGGCCATCCCACTTGTCGCACCCGAAGTTAACGACTAACGTAATGACAGGCAACAACTTTTGCCCATTCTTAAGCCTAGACATAGGGATATCTAAATCTTTTGGCGTATCAGGATTCAACGCCTGCTCATCTATCAAGTTCTGCTTATGTATTTCTTCTGCTTGATCGTCATAAATCAGGCCTTCATATTTCATGGCCAGTTCAACCATTCTGTAGCTTACCTCTGACTGGTTCACTACTCCTATAACCGCAATGAAGCCGGGAATGTCATTGCGCTTCACCACAACAATGTTGCTGACATTCTTCGTAACTTTGTTGGACATGGGTACCAAGTTTTTCGGGTCGATTTTCTTCTCTCCATTGCAGAAGTAGAAGTTAACGGCATCAGCTAACACTTCTGGCTTCTTCAGGAAGTCCATAACAGCTTTTTCTTTGTTGATCAAGACGCATCTCCTTTTGTGAGAAACAAATGAGCCAGTGGCTCTTGACAGTGAGTCTTTCTTTAGATCGAAAGCATATCCCAAGATTTTTATTGGCTAAAAAAGTCCGCGTTGAAGCTCGCAAGACTCTTCGTTAAGCCTGAAGAGGAATATGCGCAAGGCAATCATTCAGAGGCATTCAGGCATGGCAAAGGAATTTACGCCAATTGCCTAAAGGCTCTGGAACATAATTATTATAACTCATATTCGGTCATCTGTCAACAGCTTAAATCAATTTATTCTAAATTCGGTCAAAATGATGCGATGCAAGTCAACTGAGCGCTGAACAGCACACCAAGGCTACGCATCCAATCTTCATTTCTCAAAAACTTGATTTGGAAAACGCGGAAATCGGTTTCTTAGCCCTGATATGAAAACAGGCCCGATTAATGCGTCTGCTTTATCAAGAGCAAATTTATACTCGTCCCAAGAGTATACCGTATACCCTCCATAAGTCTTCTCTCCATTTTTCTCGTGAAGCTCAACGAAAGCGATCTTGGGCATTTCTTTGCCTATTACAGGCAGAAAATCTGCGCTAGTAAACATGGCCTGAATCACTTGGGTTCCACCCTCATCTGCTTTGGATCCCCTAGATGTAATGAGGTCAAGGATCTTCTCTGCCTTGTGTTCTGTAACTTTGTAATATCGCATGTTTCTAAATTGCAACGCTCCGTTCTCACTACTGGAGCAAATAGCGTAAATGTCTCTATCCTCTATATCCATAGTGATTTTTAGTTGACTCGATAAATCCTCCATAGACAAAAACTCTCCTATCCTTTCGCTTATCAGGAGTTTTCGCTTTCCCGCTGCAAGCTTAAAAATCAAAAGCAGCTCATCATGAGGGATATCAGGAATTATGTATATTTCCAGATCATCTCTAATTCTGTAAGTCACTTTTTGTGCCATTGAGTTTTTAAGCCGTTCTTTTGCTTCATCGCTTGTCTTTACGTCATAATCATCGACTAGATTGGTGCTGTTATCCTGAGACAAGATCTCGTCAACCGTTAAATCCAAGGTTCCTGCTTGAGCGATCCTCATTAATTTATCTTCATAAGCTTGAAAATTCATAGCGAATCGCAATAAAACGAACAAGTTCAAAACTATAATAGGCGCAAGAATTAATAGATGCTTTTTCATTGCTCCATTTCTCCTTCAATGCCAATTTCTAATCACTACCATTCTCTTCCATCTCCGAGGATTCAAAAAATATATTCTTTTGGATGATGTACCTATTTGCCTTTGAATCGCTTGAAATCATCATATTTACTATGTTTGCATATTAAAATCCATATTCACCCAGATATGAATTTTCATCATTCATTATAAAATTCTTTCCATTCCAAGTATAATCAACATATCCCTCATACTTCTCTTTTCCATCCAATATGCTCAGTTGCGCAAACGTGATTGCGGGGTCGCGCAAGCCAGCAATGCCTTTGTTGTTATAAGCAGCAAGCAATATCAAATGATTTTCACGATTATAAATCTCATAATTCATTAACATAAGTTCTTTCTTTGCATCTGAGCCTTTGACTCTGTAATAACTTTTATAAAGCATTTGAATGCCCAAAGTTCCACTATAGGTATTCAAAACAAAGAAAACTTCATCGTCAGAACTTTGAAAAAAGCTTGAGACATCTTCGAAAGACAAAAAGGATGGTATTCGTTCACTTAGAAGGAGATCCCTCCTACCGTTAACGCGCCTGAAAATCATTAGCAACGGACTATGACGATCATAAATGATATGAACTTCAACATCTTCTCCAATTCTATATGCATCACATTGTTCCAACTCTTGCACAAACCATTTTTTATTCTCCGTCTTAATCTCATATGCATCGACAAGCTTGGCGTCATTTCGTTCCGCGAAAACCTCTTCTTCTGTCAAGTAAATCGAATCTCTCTCTTCGCTGTTCAATAAGCTTTCGTGGATATTACGGTAACGCAAGGCGTAGAATGCGAAAAACGCAAGGTTCAATAATAAAATTGGCACAAGCGTTAGTGCAATCTTCTTCATCTATATCATCCTCTTTTAATAGTATTCTTGCCATCACGGCATTTCGGATATGGGCAAGCCTGGGGCGAAAGGCTTTTCGCGCCCAAGCGCTACCCAATGTCGAAATATTGATATCATTTGAATTTATTTACCCTATCCCAGACAGCAAAAAGCAGGATCCCAAGGATTCTGGCTTTAAAACGAGAAGTCCGTTAAGGCGCAGAAAATTTCCTTGCGATGCTTATATAGTGATTGTCTCGGGTTTCAACGGGCAGACTTGTCGTTATTTTTCAAGTCAGAACAATTTTGGATATGCAAATATTCATCAACAGGAATATGAGGTTAATTAAACTTATAGGATATATTAATAAAACGAAACATGTTACATCAGAATAATAAAAAAAGCTGAGAAGTAAATGCAGTTTTACGCATAAACCTCAAAGCCTCAGCAATCCATTGATTTTCTGATTGCATTACCGAAAACATCACGTCTCTTACCAGCCCGTCAAACTTAAGGGTATAGTTTAAGAATTTGACAGAATATTAACAAACTCAGCCATCTTCTAACTAAGCCAGCTTTTCGTATTTCGTGTAAATCCGCCCTTTTATCTCCACCTCAGGATTCATCTTAATTTCTTCTAGCACTTTCAAAGACAATTGCGTCTGGAGCTTCACATCTTCTATTGACTTACCACTTTTGAAAGCACTTGCAGCAGCGTAAAACTTATCAGTCATGCATATTTTGTATGCTATTTCCACTTTCTTTCCTGCAATTTTTTTGCACGTTTCAATTGGAACTGGCACTAATGTTGCTGAGCATTCCATATTACCAAACTTTTTTTGCACAGTTAAGAAGTTCTTGATATTGGTTATAAAGTAATTCTTTCTTACCATCTCTAACATCTTATCTAATTCTTCAATTTTCTTATCCTGTTCTTTAATTACTCTTTCATACTCTGCACAAACATCTTCGAAATAAGGCGCTTTTTTGGGCATATCCCTTCCCCCTCATATAATCTTCCGTTTTGTCTTAATAGCAGTTTTTATTTGATCTAAAAGTAATTCTTATCAATAGCAGTATGATTTAGTCATTTTCTATCGTCAGCAGGAGCAGAAGCGGCCCGACTAGCTTTCCGAGTGCATATCACTCAATACTTTTCAAGTCCAGGAATATGGAATTTCCCTTAGGCCATTATATGATGTCGATATATTAACAAACTCAGTCATCTTCTAACCAAGCCAGCTTTTCGTATTTCGTGTAAATCTTCCCTTTTATCTCCGCCTCAGGATTCTTCCGAATTTCTTCTAACACTTTCAAAGACAATTGCGTCTGAAGCTTCACTTCTTCTATGGACTTACCACTTTTGAAAGCACTTGCAACAGCGTAAAACATATCTATCATGCATATTTTGTATGCTATTTCTACTTTCTTACCTGCCATTTTTTCGCACGTTTCCATTGAAACTGGTACAAACGTTGCTGAGTATTCCATATCACCAAACTTTTTTTGCGCAATTAAGAAGTTCTTGATATTGGTTATAAAGTAATTCCTTCTTATCATTTCTAACATCTTATTTCTTTCCTTTATTTTCCTTTCAAACTCTGCAACAACATCATCGAAGTAAGGTTTTTTTTGTGGCATACAGGCCTCCTATTAATTATATTCTTATATCCTTTCCAGAAATTACAAAACTTACTTCAATATTTCTATTAAGGCAAGTCAATTACAAATAATCCAAATCCTACGTTTTAATGCCTAAATACGAGTGCCTTTGTGTCAATTTTATGAAAACACCAGTAAATCTTAAGAAATAAAAAGCTGAGAAGTAAATGCGATTTACGCATAACCTCTCAGCTTCTATTTGACAGTACAGATTCTAAAGTGCAATGATTTATAATTTTTTAACGTTATCGGGAGCGGCCCAACTTGCCTTTGCGCACATATCACTCACGACTTTTAAGTATTAGAATTTACCGGCTTATACAATACATAAAGCGGGCATTAAATGTCGAAAGGGTCGTCAGTATTCAGCAAGACGGGCAACCATGTAAAGGTATTCAATACTACTTAAAAACTCAGTCATCTACTACCCAAGCAAGATTTTCGTATTTCGTGTAAACCCTCCCTTTTATCTCTACCTCTGGATTCTTCTTAATTTCTTCTAAAACTTTCAATGACAATTGCGTCTGGAGCTTTACTTCTTCTATGGACTTTCCGCTTTTGAATGCGTTTGCAGCAGCATTAAACTTATCAGTCATGCATATTTTGTATGCAATATCCACTTTCTTTCCTGCCATTTTTTCGCACGTTTCAATTGGAACTGGTACTAATTGTGCCGCCAAAGCCATATTATTTGACGTTTTCTGCACGGTTAAAAAGTTGTTGATAAGGGTTATAAAGTTATTCTTATTTGCCATTCCCATTTCCTTATCTTTGTCTTTCATTTTTTTCTCAAACTCTGCAACAATATCTTCAAAATAAGGCGCTACTATTGGCACCTTCATCCCCTCCTCTGAAACCTTTAAAATCCAGTCGCGATCATCAGGTCCTTTCGCCTCATAAGCTACCAAAGCTACGTTTCTTTCATGAAGGTCTTTCATATGGTCAGCTAAAACTTTTGCTCGATCAATTAATTTTTGGGAATTATCCGGATCATCTTTTAATCCATTGCAGTATTCTTCAAACAGCGCTAAATGGTGAGAATATAGCAAAAAAACACCAGCCAGGCCATATTCGCGCTGCTCTTTGGTAACCGTACTAATTTTATCCAAATTCACTTCTATTATCATTCCATAGCCGAATTCGTCAAAATCGAACAGTGAACCATCTTCTTTGCTTACATAGCGACCATCCCTAAGCAACCCAGTAACATCAACAAAATGTCTGCCTAGATCGTGCCTCAGGTTGACAAATATGTTTATTGCTCGACCAGCTGGAGTATTACTCGACCTCCTCGCGCAGCAACACAACGCATGCAAGTACTCGGACGGCCTAACTGCATATGAATAGGGGTAATACCTTACTTGAACATCAAAAGATACCACATACCTAAGTATTTCATTGTTAAACATTACTTTTGTGTTTTCACCGTACAAATCAAACTTTACAGTGGCATGATAATGCTCGTGTTCTGTCGAAGTAAATTCAACATCGTGACGCAATATAAGTGATACGATTATGTTCAAAATTTCTGTTTTAAAAACATATCCTTTAGTGCTGTTATTGAGTGGATGCAATGGCGCGTAAATACCCGACTTTATATTGCCGAACACTGCAAGAGGACCTTCACTAGGTTTTTGAGCTTTTGTGTAGTTTTTTATTATTTTTCCATCTAAATCCAATGCCACATATTTTTTCTTTTTATTAGTCTGTGTATTAACAGGATTAACATTACCTTGTGTACCCTGAGCGCCTGTGCCTTGGGCCCCTGTGCCCTGAGCTCCAGTACCCTGAGCTCCTGCGCCTTGGGCTCCTGTGCCCTGACCACCTGCACCTTGGGCTCCTGTACCCTGAGTTCCAGTACCCTGAGCTCCTGCGCCTTGGGCTCCTGCACCCTGACCACCTGCGCCCTGACTACCTGTGCCTTGTGCGTTTACATCTACTGGATCAGCCATGGTTTCCTCCTTCCATTGTATTTTGAATCTTTAAAAGAGTCAAGTGATTTAAAAACGATTTACGGCTCCAATCTTATTGCTCGCAGCAAAGGGTTTCCTCACATTTTTTATTTCGACTTTTTTATCCTTTTATATCGTACCGAATAGATTTATGCCTGTCAATAGCATTTTTGAAAAATATTATTGAAATATAGAGGTTTTTCTGTTTTTTTATAAATTCAAACTTTAAGGATTATTAATTAATTACTGTCGATAAACTTCCCATTATCTTTATTGTCAATCATAATTATTATTAGCTTTCACTAATCCAAGCAAAGTTTGTGTGCTTACAAGATATTTCGCGTTATATCTAATAGTTTTAAGTAATAATTATTATAATATCCATCTCCTATAAATTGTCATATATTTCGCATTAATAGAATTCTTCCACCAATTCCCTTTCTGTAAACCTATATGTATTTACGACATTCAAATTCTGAGCGCCTCCCTGCGCCTCTCAGCGCCGCCCCTGCCCCCCTGCCTTTAATCCTAAGCGCTCAAAAAGAAGGCAGCCAATGGCTGCCTTCTCTATCTTAAAAATCCATGAAGTCCGGCGCCACAGACGCGGCAAGCCTTGCTCCTGAATTCCTCGAAATCCTGTTCGCGCTTTTGAGGCGCGCCATGTCATCATTCCTGGCTTCCTGGACCTTAATCAAAGCGTCAAGAGTTTGCGCCTTTATCAGTCTCTGGGAAAGCCTATCTACTATCTCCGCGCATCCCGGAAGGCTGGCGTCCATGATGCCAGCGATCTCTTTGACGATGGTGCCAAATACCACGTCGCACTTTAGGGCAGAGTCTGAGAGCGACTTCTTTTCATCAGACATCCCTGCGTACATGGCTTGAGCCAGTGGGCTCAAGCCGCTTGAAACAACAGCGGACTGGTTCTCCGCTATCGCCAGCATACGCTCAAGGCAATCCTGCTTCTCAAAAAGGACGCTCTCCAGCATGCTGAGATAGATTGCAACTTCTTTCATCAACGCCTCACGCCATCCTGCTCATTTCTCTTCTGAGTCTTCCTATGATCTTCTTCTCAAGCCGCGAGATGTAAGACTGGGATATGCCCAGCAGGTCTGCGACCTCTTTCTGTGTCTTTTCCTCTCCGCCAGTCTTCAAGCCGAAGCGAAGCTCTACTATCTTCTTCTCTCTCTTGGTCAGCTTTTCAAGCGCCTTGCCCAGGAGCTCCCTGTCAACTTCCTCTTCCAGATCCTTGGATATGATGTCTACATCGGTTCCAAGGATGTCAGAAAGGAGAAGCTCATTGCCCTCCCAGTCAACGTTTAGCGGCTCATCGATTGAGACCTCGGACTTGATCCTGGTGTTCCTTCTGAGGTACATGAGGATCTCGTTCTCTATGCAGCGGGAGGCGTATGTGGCGAGCTTGATCTTCTTGTCTGTCTTGAAGGTGTTGATCGCCTTTATGAGCCCGATTGTGCCGATGGAGATAAGATCTTCGACGTTCACTCCTGTGTTCTCGAACTTCCTGGCGATATAGACAACCAGCCGCAAGTTCCTTTCAATTAGCACCGCTTTTACCTTTGTGTCATCCTCGGAACCAAACTTGGACAGCAATTCCGCCTCTTCTTCCGCATTCAGGGGGGTCGGAAGTATCTCGCTTCCGCCGATGTAATGGATGAAGCCTTTCCGCTTTGGAAACGCAAGCCTTCCCCAGATCCTCGCCAGGAAGTTCTTGATCGTCAACAGAGCGATTTTGAAGCGCAGCATAGTCATTCCTCCGTTTCTTGGCACCAGGTCAGCCCGATTTCGCCCAAGCTTTTTTTCAGGGGCGGCCAACACCTCGGCAGTATATATTTATATGCAGGCCGAAAAGAAATAAGAAAAAATCCAAAAATAATTGGCAGCCCAAGTCTTGACGCTGGCGAGCGTTATGATTTGGAGTTTATTCAGCGAGAGGCCCGACTGGCTTTGAGTGCCTATCCCAAGATTCCTGTAAAATTTTCAAAATCAATTTTGGGATACGCGCCGATCAGGCATAAATTCCGCATTTGACGCTCGCCAGCATGTCACGCTATTAGCTCGGGGTTCATCAGGCCTTGGTATCCGCCATCACTGGACAAAGGAAGGTTGTAAATGCCTATGACTACCTCTTCAAGGCTTTTCAGCTCTTTACCGTTTTGAATCTCCACCCTGTCGGGCCTGAATCCAATAAGAAGCCCGTTCTTCCTTCCAACGCTCTCATAAGGGATCATTCTGAGCCTTCCTGAGAAGCCGGACTCCTGAGCGCCAGCCAGAAGGCTGTCTAGGTTAAATTCCTGGTTCTCATAGAAGATCAGCTTCATGCTGTCCGGCAAGAAGCTTTTGATGCTGTTGAATTCCGCGACTATCACTGGCGCTTGGCTCAGGGGATCCCTGAGGGAGTTTCCTGTGTCAACCAGCGCGGTGAAAGTCACATCCCTGTCTCCATAAAAGATCTTGACTGACAGGCATAGCTGCCGCCTCAGCGCTCTCTTGTCCACCCAGGAGATGGCCGCCTTGAAGAGCGCGTAGAACGCCACCGCAGATCCTATAAGGAAGTACAAAGAGAAGCTGTTGAACGAGATGTCCGCGATAAATCCAGCCAAGTTGGAGAACTGAGTGAAATAGTTCAAGGCGGTGCCGATCCCTCCCAAAAATATGGCTGTGGCGTAGCTAAGCAGCACAAGCTTGAAGAAATCGGCCAGCCTGGCGGGGAGAAACGCTAGCCAAACCCCAGCCGCTATCATCGCCACTGATGACGCGGCATGGTAAAGCATGTGCAGATCAGGGACGAAAACAATGGCGCAGTACATGACGGACATGAGGGCGGCCGCGGCCGCCAAGCGCCAAACCTTTGCCTTCGCTCTGGCGATCTTGCCGGCGACTACAAGGATCAAGAAGTCCATAGCCAAGTTGATGAGAAATATGATGTCCGCATAAACCTCTAGCTCCACATAACCACCCGCCATTCTAGAAAGGGGGCGCAGCCTTGGGCGGCTTTCCTTTGAAAATAGCATAAGCTTTTTCAGGCGAGCAATTTGTAAATTTCTGGTATCTATCAAATAAAAGAATCGGCGTATTGATCCAGATTTCGCCACCTGGCGCTTCCT
>JAISWZ010000648.1 GCA_031270945.1 Clostridiales bacterium
CATGCAATAAAAGGCGCTCGTCAGCAGCTTCTCACATCTATTATCTTATGATGCGACTCGATTGTCAATGATTACTATTTCGACAAAGATTTAGAAATAATTTGTCCTTTCTTTTCAAATGCGTTATTAACTTGTCATAAAATGAAAATCCATGAGCGAAAGCTGAAAACTATGGCTGATAGACGCAAAAAAGGCGTCTGCTTGGTTGGCAGCGCCTAGGGTTTTAACCATGTTTTAATTTTCCAAAAAGCCAAAGAGCATCATTATGTCATAATCCGAAGCCACGTTTTCCAGCTCGGATGAGGGCTCGTCCTCGTTTTTCGAAGAGATTCCGACCGAAACCTGATCCGCGAACGACAGGATCATGTGAAAGGCTCTTTTAAGCTTGTGCTTGAAGTCGGCATGGGAAGGCGTTGTGATGGCAACGGAGCTCTCGGACTCCACGCATTTGATTGCGCGGCTTTCAGCCAGTGAGCGGGCGGATGAAAGCATCAGGTTCATGCGGAGATCCTTGCTTTTGAAGATGGAATTCTCAAGATCTGGCGCGGCCTTCAGCAATTCGTATGATTCATCCGCGTCCTGGCGCTTGGGCCAATCGAACTCCTTCCAGATGTCGTACACCCAGAAGTCAAGCCTGATGTTGTAGTTTCGAAGCAAAATCAGAAGCAGGCTTTCCTTTTCGTTAGGCTTCCCGCTCCGGTACTCATCGCTCTTGACAATGCTGACAGACATGCTGTCCGCCAGGAAGAGCATCTTTTTGAAAATCTGCTTGAACTCTATGTCAAAGGAGCAAAAGGTCGGGATTTCAACGAAAACGGTTCCGTGAGCGTCTGTTTCGCTCTTTGACAGCTTTTCGCCTACCTTCTTGGCGAGGCCGGCTGTTTCCAGCTGCTTCGCCAGAATCCAAAGCTCTTTTTGATTGCTGTCCTTTTCGCTGTCGAAGATGTTGGGGCTTGAAGGGTGGTTCTCCCTAATCAAACGCTTTGCCTCGTTCCAGACTTCGGCTTTCTCTTCTTTGTTTAGGCTGGACAGGCATTCGGCTGCGGCCTGCGGCATAGCCCCGTATTTGTCCCTGAAGCGCAGGGCGTCTGCCAATTCTCGCGAAAGCTTGTTCTCGTGAAGCAAAATTCGTCACCCCCTTTTAAGAATTTAGTATAACACTTAGGGAAAAATGCCGCTAGTGCGTTTTCATGGAAAAGATGGGCAACTGGCCGCGAGGGTCTGACGGGTTAAAGACGAAAATTTCGAAGACGCAAGAAGCGAATGCATGAGACAAAAACGATGACAAGCAGCCTGAATTCTTGCTGTCTATAATTAATAGAATGCTGGAATGATTACTGTTTTCTTGCGATGCGAGCTTGATCAAGTCCTTGTTGCTCGATGCTGTCTTGCACTCGATATTGGCTTGAGCGAAAAAATCTTTGTAGTACTCCATTTGCTCAGACACTTTAATCAATGCCAGTTCAGGCTTAGAGTATACGTTGCGATTCAAGTCATAGAGCGGGATTAGCCTCGATGAATGATCGTCTGATTCAGCTAGGCGAAATAGGCTGGACATTTCGTAAGGCAGGTTTGGATTCCTGGAGAATATCACAAATAAGCATTTTGAATTCTCGATCAATTCATGCAGGTTGGCGTCAGAAAGAAACGGGCAGTTCCCATCGACAAAGACCAATCTTTTCTCGTCAGCCCAGGAGCCCAAGGAGGTTCCTGCTAGCATGCCCCATTTCACGGTTGATTTGATGGAGTAACCAATTGCCACGCTTTCAGATAGCAGCCTCATCAGGTCTGTCTTCCCTGTGCCGCTTTCGTCTTGCAGCAACGTAATCTTTCTATTGATCTCAAGCTCGAAAAGGATTTTGGATTCGTCATCTACAATTGCCATATGTTCATGTATCATAGGAGACCTCGTGAATGCCATGCTTTAGGGTAACGCTTACGGTCAACGCAAGAAATTGAGGTTTCTCTGGGATGGTCAACGCTTTGCGCCTAGGGTTCTTCTTTCTGGACTGAGCGAAAGGCATGGTTGCCTGTAAATAGTATAACCCATTTTCAGATCCACGTCAGGCTATTAACCTTTTAAGACAGACGATTTGCGCTCCTGAAATCAAGGACATGCCTTAAAATCCCAAAAATAAAAACCAAAAATTGCCATTTACAAAATGACTTTCGGGTCATATAATTAAAGTGACTCAAAGGTCACAAAAATGACTAAGGGGTCACATCGCCCAAAGGAGGGTTACATACGCCAAAGACAACCTTTTTCAGGCTAAGAGACGAGAAGCAGGAGAGCATCATTCGCGCGGCTGTGCATGAGTTTATCATGAACGGGTTTGAGCGAGCCAAGATCGGGGACATAGCGCAGAATGCGGGCGTGGCAAAGGGCAGCATGTACCAGTACTTCAAAGATAAGAAGGAGCTGTTTGTTTACTGCGCCGAGTGGGGCCTTGACACATTCATGAAGAAGCTGGATCAGCGAATGAACATGGATTCGATGGATATCTTCAAGTACTTCGAGGACAATGCGGCTAACACGGCAAAGTTTGAGCTTATCAAAGAAGAGGGCGAACTTGTCGCGTTCATGCAGCTGATCGAAAGGGAGCCGGGCCTGATAGCTCCGTCCATGAAGGCAATGAACAAGGCGGGGGAGCTGTACACGAAGAGGCTGATCAAAGCCAGCCAGGACTTGGGCTTAGTCAGGACGGACATTGACGAGGAGCTGCTATTGGAGTACTTTCTCGCAGTCACAGGGCGATTCGAAGAGCGCTGGATGGGACGCTACATTGATTTCACCAAGGAGGCAACAGAAGAGCAAACCCGAGCTTTGAACGCGGAGCTTAAGCAAATGCTGGCGCTTTTAAGAAATGGGATGGGGTGTTAGAGTGTTCTTGACCGTAACCAACCTAGTGAAAAGCTATCAGACAGGGATTGCCACGCCAGTTCTCAAGGGCTTGAGCATAGAGCTGGACAAAGGCCAGATCGGAGTAATCCTTGGCCCTTCTGGGTCAGGAAAATCCACTTTGATGAATATCATTGGCGGAGTGGACAAGGCCGACAGCGGAACGGCAGATGTCGGAGGGACGCGCGTCACAGACTTAAGCGACAGCCAATTGGTGGAGTACCGGCGCGAAAGCGTGGGATTCGTATTCCAGTTCTACAACTTGATTCCGAATCTGACAGTAGCGGAAAATGTTGAGGTTGTATCAAACATCAGCAAAAGCCCGCTGCCTTTGCAAGACGTGCTTGCTTCCGTAGGGATAGCGGACAAGAAAAACCGTTTTCCAAGAGAGCTTTCAGGCGGCGAGCAGCAGCGGGTGTCCATTGCCAGAGCGATTGTAAAAAATCCTGCTCTTCTTCTTTGCGACGAGCCCACCGGAGCGCTTGACTTCAACACATCAAGAAGCGTCCTGGCGCTGATCCAAAAAGTGAACGCCGAGTTCGGAACCACGATATTGATGATAACCCATAACAGCGCCATTGCGGGCATGGCTCACGCTGTCTATAGGCTGAGGAGCGGCGAGATTGCTGAGGCAACGCATAACGCGGAGCTTGTTCCGGCTGAAAGGATTGAGTGGTAATGGCGCTTAGAAAACGCGTCCTTCGAACGCTGCTGGAAAACAAGGGCCGCTATATAGGCATATTCATCCTGATTTTTATAGGCAGCTTTTCATTCCTGTTCTTCAGGGGATTTTCCGGCAACTACGCAAGGCTTATCAACGAGTTTGCTGAAGAGAACAAGCAGGAAGACGTTTCTTTCACCACTTACGAGCCGATTGCGGACGTCCCAGCGCTAGAAAGGGAAGTTGGCGCTATCATAGAAACGCATCGCCATTACGACGTACAGTTGCCAGAAGAGCGGGAACTGCGCCTTATTGGCTTAACCGAAACAGTTAACAAGCCTCAAGCGCTCACAGGACGGGATCTTGCTAATCCTGGAGAGATATTGCTATCGCCAGGATTCTTCAACTCAAATGGCTATCAGATCGGTGACAAAATCGAAGTGGGCGGAAAGACGTTCACAGTAATAGGCACTGCGGCTTTGCCCGACTATGTCTATATACTGAAATACGTGAATGACGTTATGGCGCCGCCTGGGTTTGGGGTTGGGGTTGTCTCCGCCGATGAGCTGGAGTATCCCGAAGCTGTCACGGTTTACGCAGTGCGCTTTAATGATCGGACAAATGTGAAAGCCCAGGTTTCAGGGCTGTACAACGCTCTAGTTGGGAAAGGGATATCCCTTTCAGAATGGATGGACGCGTCCACGAACAAGCGCATACGCATGCCCTGGGCTACCATCTCTGGCATGCAAGCCATGAGCGTTCCAGTGCCTACCGCCATGTTCCTGCTTAGCTGCCTGATAGTAGGACTGATGATCCGGCGCATTGTGCGCTCAGAAAGCGTGATCATAGGAATACTGTACGCGCAGGGCTACCGGCGCAAAGAGCTGGTCAGGCATTACCTGTCGATTCCAGTCTTAATCTCTGCCGCCGCCGGCGTTTCTGGAGTCCTGCTTGCCTTGCCTCTCATAGCCCCTTCAGTCAAAGTGATGGCAACACTTTACTATACCGTGCCATATGAAAACATAGCGATTTCGTTCCTGGACATTGCCCTTGGCATTCTTATGCCCGTAGCGTTTCTAGGCATCGCTTGCCTTCTCGTTATCCGCCAGGAGCTTAACAAGCCTCCAGCGGAACTAATGAAGGGAAGCAGGGAAAAAGCGAAAGCCAATATATTTGAGCGTGTTCTAAAGCTCGAAAGTTTGCCCTTTGACTTGAAGTTCAAAGTCCGCGAGCAGCTGAGAAGCGTATCCAGGCTCCTGTTCCTGCTGTTTGGCGTTATGGCCGCTTCCTTTATCATGCTCATCGGGTTTGCGATCAATCATTCCATGAATGTTGTGTTTAGCGGAGAGTCAGATGCGGAATTCAACTATTCTTGGGAGTACGCGTTCAAGGAGCTGCAGCAGGGCGAACCCTCTCCAGGGGCTGTGCCTTTTAACGCTATCCGCTGCTATCCCGCAGGCAGGGAAACAGTTGAATTCTACTTGAGCGGCATCATCACAGACGTTCCCTATGTATCCGATTTGCTGGACGCAAAAGGCAATGAGCTTCCCAAAGGACAAGTAAATATCACTTCCCTGCTGGCAAATAGGCTAAGGATTGGCGTGGGTGATGAGCTCACTGTCGTAAACAGGCTGGATGGCAAGGAGTACTCACTTGTAATTGATGGAATCGTCCAGACCTATTCCGGCCAGTTTGTCTACATGCCGCTGTCTGGCTTCAACAAAATGCTTGGAATGCCTGAGGGCAGCTACTCCGGGGTGTTCAGCGAGGAAACGCAGAACTACGACCCTGCTGTGCTCTCGGGCGCAAAGGATTTACGCAATGTGACAAACACAATGGATGAGCTGATGATGCCCATGATGACAGTGATAATCAGCCTTGCCGTCCTTGGCGCATTAATCGGCGCAATCATCATCTTTCTTGTCATCTCCCTTACAATCGAGGAAAGCCGATCTTCAATCTCGCTCTTGAAGATTTTTGGCTACCGCAGCAAAGAAGTGAAAAAGCTCATGCTTGGCAGCTCCAGGCCTATTGTTATCATAGGCTTTCTGCTCAGCATCCCAGTCATGCTGGCAAGCATGAACGCAATGTACGCCTATCTGGGAGAAATGATAAACATCGCGCTGCCCATATTGCTCAGCCCTGGGTATGTCGTTATCAGCTTCGTCCTGATATATGGAGTGTTCGAGCTCTCCAAGCTGCTGTGCGCGCGAAAGCTGGCGGCTATAACGATGAGCGAAGCGCTTAAGGCCGGGGCGGAATAGGCAGAAGTAATATAAGAGAAAATAACAGCAAGAAATCTTGGATCCATGTGAACGGCATCCATGACAGTGAGTGATATATTCAAGCTTTATCAATATTTCGACATTCAAGAGCCCTGGCGCAGGCCAGGGCTCTTCTTGCAGATTTGGCAGACCAGGGCATTTGCACTAATAAAAACAAAAAAAGGCCGTTCAATCGAACGGCCTATTGCTTTACTTGCTATACTTTTTCATGTAGTTCATAAGCACTTGCGCCGCTTGAGCGCGGGTTGCAGTGCCCTTTGGATTTACTTTGTTGTTTCCCTCGCCAGCGACGATGCCTTTCATGGTGCACCACATTATTGGCTCGTATGCATAGCTGGAGATTTGGTTTACGTCATCGTAGGCGAGATCAATTGCCCAATCATCGATAGGGCCATTGCCCTGCCACTTGGCGAACCTGAACAAAATCGCCATCATGTCTTGCCTTGTGATGTCAGCGTTTGGAGCAAACTTGCCGCTTCCGATGCCAGCGACAATGCCTTCGCTCGCTGCCCATGCCACGGGGTCGCTGTACCAGGTTCCTTGCGGAACATCTGTGAAATTGGTTGTATTGGCGCCACGCGCTGGCTGGACTAAATTGAACAGTATTGTCACAAGCATAGCGCGGGTTAGGTTTGCGTCAGGGCTGAACAGCTTAGGCGAATCGCTTGTGCCGTTCATAATTTGGTTCTGGCTGACATACTTTACGGCTTCAAAGTACCACTTTGTGTCTTGAATGTCGCCGTAGGAATTCAGCCATTCCTCGTAGCCAATATAGTAGGTGGACAAATGAGTCGTCGTGAATGTCACGAGCTCAGCCTTTGTGTTGTATGTTGAATTGATCTTTTCGGACGTGCCGTCATCTTTCAAGTAGTAAACAACGAGGTTGCTGGACTGCTCGTTTGGCTTTAGCGTATAGGGAAGGCTGATCGTTACAATGCCGTTGCCAAAGTTGGAGATGTAGTTTGAGCCGTGCTTGACAAAGATATCGTATACAGGCCTGTTGCTGACTTTCGCCTGTTGGCGGACATTAAGCAGGTTCTTCGCGTCCTCGACTATAATGATTATCGAATCATCCTGCGTTGTAGCGCTGGCCAGCTGCTCATTTATGGAAATGAGGGCTTCGCTGTCAAGCATTACATTTCCTTGAGGCATAATGAATTCTGCGCTCAGGTTTTCGGTGGAGAGGTTTTTGAGAAGCTTAACTGGCACGGCTACTTGAGTTGCGCCAGCTTCTGATTCGCCGGACAAATCGATTGTCGCAACGCCATCGGCTTTAGCGGATGCTACTATCTTTCCTTGCATAGCCGCGTCTATAACGACAGATACTGTGCTTCCTGATACCGTGTAAGGAACCTTTATCTCGCCATTCTCTGCTGGAATGGTTTTGACCGTTGAAGTCGGAGGCGTGACAACGCCAGAATTTCCGCCGACATATGTTCCTCCGCTGTAGCTGCCGCCAGAGTACGTCCACTGAGCGAAAACAGTAGCGTCAGCCGCAAAGACAGTTGAAAGCGAAATTTGGCTTCCGCCGTTTGCTTCCGTAAACCAGCCGACAAAGGTGTAGCTTGAACGCGTTGGAACGGGAAGTGTTGCCAGCAATCCGTTTGTGTCTGTCACCAAAGTTGCTTGGCCAACAGTTCCGCCATTCGGATTGAAAGTGATCGTGAAAACTGGAGAAGCAGACTCGAAAACCGCAATAATCGCAGTGTCGGTGAAAGAGCCGTCAGCTGTCGTTACGGTTATTGTCGCGTTGCCTGCTGCCAAGCCTGTTACCACTCCGCCAGCGGATACCGTTGCTACGCTGGTGTCGCTAGAAGTCCATGTCACCAACTGATTCGTAGCGTCTGTTGGGGTGATCGCTGCAACAAGGGCAACAGTCTCTCCTATGGCAAGAGAGCCTGGCGCGTTTTGAAGAGTTACGCCAGCAACAGCCACAGCAGTAGAAGCTATGCTTATTGAGTATGTTGTCGCAAATCCGTCATAAGTGACTGTCAAAGTCTGGCTTGCAATAGCGGCGCTTGAGTCAAAGCCTGATACCATCGGCGATGTCACAGCGACAGTTTCATCGTTGCCATTTGATTTGGAAACCAGGATGCTAAGGTTGCTCACGTCAAGAGCGTCGCCTATCAAGTAAACAGTTTTGTGGTTAGAGCTATTTATGGCTATTGATGTTGTGGACGCAATGGCTACAGAGAAGCTCACGTCAAACGTCTCGGAGATTTGGTTGCCTCCGCTTACTGTAACGGTAGCAGAATAAGAACCTGCTGCCAGCCCGTCGTTTGGCTTGATGGTGAAAGTGCTGGTTCCGCCAACGGCTATGCTGGAGACGTTGCTGCTTGATACTGTGAAGCTTGCCGAATTCGCGCCGGACAGGCCTACAGTCAATGCTCCGGTTTCCTGGTTGCCATTGTTTGTTACAGTTATTGTCTCGGCTGTGACGCTTGAGTAGCCTTCGGTCTTGCTCTCAAATGCGAAGGTGCCAGTCTTGCTAAGAGAAATGCCGTATGTCGGCGCTGGATTGACAGTAACAGCAGCCACGTTTGAGGTTGCGCTCTCTGCGCCTGTCGCGGAAACGACAACATAGTAGTAAACGGTACTCGTTAAGTCTGTCGGGATCGCAAAGCTGTCGCTTGTCGCTCCCGAAACAACTGAGCCGCCAGTGTTGCTGTTCGCGCTGTTGGAGTACCACTGATAGCTAAGGGTTGCGCCTTCAGTAACGCTAGCTGACACCGAGAGGTTGCCGCTTATGTTTCCAACAGTCACAGAAACGTCTGCTGGTTGCGTAGATATCGTTATTACAGGTGCTCCAGGCTGGCTAACAGCAAAGCTTACATCGAATGACGCAAGAATGGAGTTGCCGCCGCTTACAGTTACGGTTGCGACGTAAGTTCCTATTGCCAGTCCAGTGAGCGGCTCAACTGTAAACGAGCTGGTTCCACCAACTGCGATGCTTGCAAGGCTTGATGTTGAAAGAG
>JAISWZ010000658.1 GCA_031270945.1 Clostridiales bacterium
AACCTGGTTGGCATAAGCAAGCTCGTGGAAGGGATGGAGGTCAAGGAAGTCATTAAGCGCCTCAAAGGCATCCCCTGCGGGACAAGAAAGACCTCCTGCCCAGACCAGCTGGCCAGGGCCCTGGAACAGCAGGTGGCAGCCCTCGCGGAATAGGGCATTTTGCGATGCCGCAGGCAAGCGCAGGTTAGGCAGGGTTTAGAAGCAGACAAGCGCCGGTTTAGGCAGGGTTAAACATAAGAAATCGCCGCGTTTTCGCGGCGATTTCTTTTTGGCTTTTTTATTTTTATTATATTTTTTTTTTGGAAAAACGGGATGGAGGGACAGGGGAAAGCTCCAAAGTCGTATTCCTATCACTAAATTCCATGGTCGAATGTGGAATCGATGTTATATCTAGCCTGAACCCCCTGAACCCGCTTGCCCTAAATCCCGGACTTTTTCTCTTTCATATACTTTCGAATTTGTGCTGGCGTAAAGTTTCTCTTTTTCATTTCCTTTTTAATTGCAGCATCCTTAATATTTCTGCCTTTTCTCTTCAGCAAGTCATAGCACCGCTCAAGGTCAGCTTCTACGGAAGAGTCTCCGCCTTTAAGCGCTGCGTTGTACCATTTGATGGCATCATTAAAGCTGCAGGGTACGCCAAGGCCAAGGCAGTACATGTTTCCCAGCTCCTTCATGGCAGGGACGCATCCTTCCGAAGCCGCCATACTGTAGAGGCTGAACGCCTTTTCGTAGTCTCCGGGTGTGCCACAGCCCTTGAGATGCATGTTGGCTAGGCAGTATTGCCCTTCGGGGTTGCCTTGATCAGCTGATTTTTGGTACCAGTAAACAGCTTTCTCGTAATCCCGGGGTGTGCCTTCTCCATTTTGGTAAAATGAGCCAAGCAAACCTTGAATAGCGCTGTCTCCGTGCTCAGCCGCTTTTTTCAGCCATTCAAAAGCTTTTGAGTCATTCTTGGGGACGCCATGGCCTTCAAAATACATTTCGCACACCAACACCTGGCTTTCCTGATAGCCAGCCTTAGCTGACAATAGGAGCCATTTGAAGGCTTCTTCGAGATCCGGATCGGTGCCCTCGCCGTTTAGGTACATTTTGCCTATGGTTTCCATGATCTCAATTCGTCCGTTAAGGGCGGCCTTGACGAACCAATCCAAAGCCTTTTTCAGATCAAGATCCACGCCAAGCCCGTGATAATACATTAAGCCTATGGTTTCCTGGCTTTCAGCGAACCCGTTTTCAGAGGCCTTTAAAAGCCATTTCATGGATTCGCTATAGTCCTGCTCCTCGCCAGCCCCATGGAAGTACATAAGGCCAAGGCTGTTTTGGCAAGGGCCGTAATTCAGCAGATCGCCCCGCCTGAACAATTCAAAGGCCTTTCCGTAGTCCTGCTCTGCGCCCTTGCCCTGGTAATGCATCAGGCCCAGAGAGTATATGGCTGGAGAATAATCCAGGTCTGCGGCTTTGGTGAGCCACATTTTAGCCTCAGCAGCGCATCTTGGCGTCTCAATGCCGTTTGCGAGAGCGATTCCCAGGTTGTACTGGGCGGCAACCACGCCTTTCTGCGCCGCAGATCGATAATACCTCACAGCTTCAGCTTGATCAACGGCTGCGCCCAGGCCTTGAAAAAACATTTCTCCGATGTTGTTTTCCGCTTCGGCTATGCCGTTGTCCGCTGACTTTGAGTACCAGCGCAACGCTTCGGAATAGTTGGCGGGAGTGCCTAGCTCCAAGTGATAAGCAAGCCCCAAGTGAAACTGCCCCAGGGGGCTTCCTTGATTAGCCGCTTTCTGGAACCATTTGAAGGCTTCCTCATTGTCCGCTTCCACGCCAGACCCATTGCAGTAAGCCGCGCCAAGCTGATCCATGGAATCCGCGTCGCCCTGCTGCGCCTTGAAGAGCAGCTGCTTGAACCTTATCGATTCTCTTGATTCAGGCGGAACCGTTATGCCGTCTTGCACTTCGGATATGGGGGTCTTGTCGCTGCTCGCCGGCACTTGGCCGGAGGAAGATTCGCTGGCGGCTATAACGCTCTCGACTATCTGGCTGTCCGCTTTATCTGAATTTGCTATATTCGCGCCAGCATCCGAATCCCAGCCCAAGCCGTGGACAAAGCATTGCACAATGAAATTTGCCTTTTCCGCTGTTGCGCCATCCATAACAAGCCGCCTTAACGCGACCTCTCTTGCTGACACTCGATCATCTGGGTTGCTTGACATATGCGCCTGGTAAAAGGCTTTTCCTATATCCGCTTCCGCCAGCCCATACTTGATCCATTTGCGCTCTCTCTCGAAAGGCTGCGCCAGATCTGTCAACAGTCCCGAAAACGCTTGCTCTTTTATCACAGATGGGCCGCGCAGCTCGATTATGTACCGGATCACGTCAGCGATATCCTTAAATTTGCCGAGCGCATTGGAGGTGACCAAGGGTTTTCCACAGAAGGGGCATGCAGTAATGGATTTGCCGGCTGGCAAAACCCATTCGGCGTTGCAATTGCCGCATGTTGTTTTCATGCTTGCGCTCCTTAGGGCATAATTAATTTATTTTAAACAAATACTTATGGGGTTAATTGGAAAAAAGGATTAAGCGCCGTCTACGAGTCTTTTTTCTATGGCTTGGCGCTTGGGTTTGAGATTTGAAACGCTATTACAAGTATAGATTAGTCTATTAGCCAAGTCAAGCCAAAAGGCGTGCTGGAATAGCAAAAGCCCTTGCGAGAACGCAAAAAGAGGCGCAAAGCGCCTCTTAAAAGGCGCGTAGCGCCTCATGCCTTGTATTCCACGCTATTTGAAACAATGGCTGTCTCTTCTGGCAACCCATTGCGGTATGTCAGGCCGCAAGCAAGTATCCCTGGATCCCCTGGCCTTGGATGCTTTGATATCTCTCTCCAGATTTCAAGGATCTGGGTGAGGCAGACGATCACTTCCTGCGCCAGGGACTTGTCGCCTCTGGATTCCGCTAGGCATAGCTTTTTGTTTGCGCAGATGTAGATGCGAAACAGGGCATTGGCTGGAGCATGCCTGAAGTCCAGTCCGTCTATGAGGCAGCAGAGGGCTTGCCTCGCTTTTTCCAAAGATTTGCCTGGCTCAAACTCTTGGATGAAGCCGATTGCGGCTTCCAGGGTGATCGAGACAAGCTCCTCCCTGCTGGCGGATTTAGCTAGCCTAACAAGCTTCGCCTTGTCCATCTACTGCAGGAGAGACAGGATCTGCTGGGGTCTCTGGTTGGCCTGGGCCAGAATGGCTATTCCCGCTTGATATTTGACGTTTAGGCTAGTGAACTGAGTCATGGCCTCCGCCATGTCGGTGTCTTGGAGACGGCTTCTTGATGTTTCGGTGTTGATCGAGGCTTGATCCAGGTTTATGATTGTCTGCTCAAGCCTATTCTGGTAAGCGCCAAGCTTGGACCTGGTTTCAAGGGTTTGGTACAAAGCGTTGTCAAGCATGGTTATGGCGTTTGTCGCTCCGGCTTGGGTTGAGACATCAATGAGGACATTTAGCTCTCCTGCCTTGTACTCAGCCAGGCCCAGGGTCTCTGCGTTTATCCTTGGAATGGAGATGCCCAGGCCTTCATTGAAGTTGGGGCCTATTTGAAGCATGAGCTGTCCGTAGTCATGCACTGCGGCTTCAAAATTTAGCGCTGATTGCGATGAGATCTGACCAGTCTTGTCATCGTAAACAAAGTCGCCAGCAGCGCTGCCTGGAGTGAATATTGTCTTTAGCCTTAGCGCTATGGACTGCTGGTTCCGGCTCTTGAATACGATCTCGTTTCCGTCAGCTATATAGCCGGCGCTAAGGTTGAATTCATCCATGGCAACCCCATTGGGATCGCGGTACTCAAAGCCTGAAAGAACCGCGTCTGTTCCAGGGGTTACGGTGAGGTTGGCGCTTTTTCCGGCTGAATTGATGGAGGCTGACACCTCATGCCGAGATCCGGCGTTTTCTCCAGCCAGATATGCTGTGTCAGAGCTGTCATACCTGATGTCAAGGCTTGCCTGGTTGGCAAGGCTGGCTAGCTTCTCCTTCACGGCGTTCATGTCGTCAGTGGAAGTTATGGACACTGTAGCGCCGTTGATGGTTATGTCAGCGTCAGTTCCTATGATAGTCGAAGTGTCTATGGTTACCACAGGAGGCGTTCCAGCCTTATCTACAGTTAACGCTAGCGTCCCTGGAGGGACGTTGTCTGAAACATAGAGAATGCTGGCTATGTCGGATCCGTCGACTGGAGTTTCAAACCCTGTCACAACAGACGCCTCTCCGTTTAGGGTCTTAATTTTGTTGTACTCGGTCTTGAAGGAGTTTTCGTTAATCTCCTGAACCACCTGCCCGATCTCCATTTGGATCTTTGACATGTCATCTACGCCAAGCACTCCGTTGGCCGCTTGGACAGAAAGCTCGCGGAGCCGCTGGAGCATGTTTACAACCACGTCCAGAGACCCGTCTGTCGTTTGGATCAGCGAGATCCCATCCATTGAGTTTTTGCTAGCCCTGTTAAGCCCAGTGACCTGAAGCCCCAGCTTATTGGCTATCGCCAACCCAGCCGCGTCATCCTTCGCGCTGTTTATTCTCTTCCCTGTGGAAAGCTTGAGCATGGCATCAGAAACAAGCCTATTTGTTGACTTCAGTGTCAGCGCCGTATTCAGCGCTGGTATGTTTGTTCCTATTCTCATTATGTTCCCCCCTCTCTAAAGCTTCAGCAAGCTCTAGCGCAAGTTTTGCCATTCTGTTCATATGTCCCCCGGATGTTTTTGGTTTAGGGATTTGCTTTTATGATTTCGATTTATTATCTGCAATTCGCGAGTTTTTATCTATTTTTATCCCTCAAACCCGGAACTATATCTTTTATCATGTTTTTGGGGATCCCCTTTTCCAGCCCTTTCAACTCAACTTTATCAAAGAACTCCATAATCCTTTCCCGCGCGATTTCAAGCTTATCACAGTTTTCAAGCTTAACGGACAGATCGATTTGATCTCCGTTCGCCTCGGCGTTTGCCTGCACAACCCCGAGAGTGGCGCCTATGGTAATGACGGCCTGGGTGCCGTCTTTGCTGTTATAAAAGACCGAAACGGGGGTTAGCGATTTGGACAAAAACCTGTCTTCCCGCTCCAGCTTCCTGCTAGTCCGCAACGCGTTAAGGGCGTTGACAGCTTTTTCTAGCTCATCGCCCCTGGCCGTGTCCCGTTTGGCGGAGAGCCGCTCTTCGATTCGATCTAGGGCCTCTTCTGGCTCTAGATCCTCAAGCCCCTGGCATTCATCTTCAAGAGAGTCCAATGGATAGAAGAAGCTTTCCCCAAGCATTCGAAGTCCCATTAGGTTTCCCAGCGTGGCAGGAAGGCCGTTGGCTCTCATCCAGGCGATGGTTTCTGGCCTTGTCCTG
>JAISWZ010000081.1 GCA_031270945.1 Clostridiales bacterium
GGCGGCACGATAATGATGGGGCGAGGAACTGTCCCAAACAAGATTCTGGAGCTCCTCGACTTGAACGACTCCAGGAAAGAGATAGTGCTAATGGCAGTGGAGAAGGAGCTTGTGGAGGAAGTAGCGGCTGGGCTTACCCAGGAAATGCACTTTAACAAGCCCAACCACGGCATCGCTTTCTCCATGCCCTTGACCCAATTTTTCGGCTTCAAGCATTACGAGTACCAGGAAGAAGAGCGAAGCCAGGAGGAGGCCACTGTGTACAGCGGCATATTCACGGTAGTTGACAAGGGGCTGGCGGAAGACGTTGTAGCCGCAGGGAAAAAAGCTGGCGCCAGAGGCGGCACAATCATCAACGCCAGGGGATCCGGCATCCATGACGCTAGCGTGGTCTTTGCCATGGAGATAGAGCCTGAAAAGGAGATAGTGCTGATCCTGGCAAAGACAGAACTCTGCCCGAAGATTGTGGAGTCAATAAGGGAAAAGCTCAAAATCGACGAGCCGAACCACGGCATCATCTTCATGGTTCCCGTAAGCGGGGCCTACGGGCTCCAGTAGCGCCAAGGAGAAGGAGACAGGCAAGAGACCAGGATAGGGCGGGGTTAGCGTGAATGACCCGATTGCAAAACTTAAAGACCTTGTGAATGCCAGCAAGAGAATCGTCTTCTTTGGCGGAGCGGGCGTATCCACAGAAAGCGGGATCCCTGACTTCAGAAGCCAAGACGGGCTTTACAACCAGACTTACAAGTATCCCCCGGAAGCAATCATTTCCAGGGACTTCTTCTTTCACAACCCAGAAGAGTTCTACAAGTTCTACAAGGACAAAGTGCTAAACATGGTTGCCAAGCCCAATAAAGCCCATCTGGCGTTAGCGGAGCTGGAAAGAAGAGGAAAGCTAACTGCTGTTGTAACCCAGAATATCGACGGGCTGCACCAAGCGGCCGGCAGCGCAAAAGTGCTGGAGCTCCATGGCTCAGTCATGAGAAATTATTGCCTCAGCTGCAGGAGGCAATACAGCGCCCAGCACGTGGCGGATGCCGACGGGGTGCCCGTCTGCTCTTGCGGCGGAATCATCAAGCCGGATGTGGTTCTCTACCAGGAAAGCCTGGACAGCGACATCCTCAACGAAAGCATAGCGTATATCGAACGGGCCGACCTGATGATAGTCGGCGGCACTTCGCTTACAGTGAACCCTGCCGCTAGCCTGCTGAACTTTTTCAAAGGAAAGAGCTTAGTCATCATCAATAAGACGAAAACCCCGGGTGACAGATCTGCTTCCCTTGTCATTAATGAAAGCATTGGCCTGGTCTTGGACGCTATTTTGTAGGATATCAACAAAATGCATCAATAAGACAGGCAATGAGAACCTATTGACAGGAATAATTTGCTATGCTATAATTTTGACTTTTTAATTTATTTATGGTATACTCACTATAATATGGATTGAGCGCCCTTCGGTTACGTGCAGCAATTGCATTATTTTGTAAGCAATTGTCCTATGTGCGCTACTTTCATAAATACGAGCGAGGTGGCCTATGTGTTTGATAAAAACGATGTGTTCCATGTAAAGAAAGATATTGAACGCAGAATTGGAAGTCGAGTGATACTCGAAACCAACAAGGGCCGGCATAAGTCGGTTATCAACGAGGGCGTCATTGCAAACGTTTACCCAAGCATATTTACCATTCAGCTTATGGAAAACGATGGGCCAAATCGCAAGATGTCGTTTAGCTACACCGATGTTCTCACCAACTCCGTTGAAATCACGCTTGCCGAGTAATAACGGGCCTTTGTTTCCGGCATTGCCCAAAAAATTCCGCAGCATTAAAGCTGCGCAAGACAAATTCAGGATTCCTGTGATTTGTCTTTCTTTTTGCCCATTGCCGGGCCAGGGGCGTTGCAAGCGCATGCCGCATCTAGCCGTGCTGGCATGAATCAACTGTTTTGGGAACTCCATATGAGGCCGATTTAGGCGGCAGGCAAAAATATCAAAAACAAAAATATCAAAGACAAAAATATCAAAAACAAAAGTCGGAAAAAATCGCGATTTGTTACATTAGCTGGCGAGCGCGTAAATAGCGCAAAAATATTTTTTTCGTCCAGGCATACATCAGCGCCTCCTTTAATATATTGTCTAAGAACTGCGATTGTTATAGCGGCGCAGCTCCAGGGGCCAAAGCGACCCCTACAATTCAAGGAGGCCTGTATGGAGAATCAGCTGGTAAGGGAGAAAGTGAGCCTGGATCAGGCAATCGACACAGAGTCGACCCAGATCCTGCTTGAAGGGGACATCATTGTCCCGGACGTGAAGCCGGACATGGCGCTCCTGCTTCAGAATGACGCCAAAGTCATAATAGAGCGGGTTGACGTGTCCTCGGATCGAGTCAACTTCATCGGCAAGCTGGAGCTTGACGTGCTCTACATCGCAAAAGGGCCCGACAAGCCAATCTACTCAATGTCTGTGAGCGCCCCGATAGATGACTTCCTAACTCTTGAGGGAGTCTCAAAAGACATGTGGGTCAGCGCAAAGGCAGAGATAGCAAACATAGACTACAAAATGCTCAACGACAGGAAGATCAACTATAGGGCGGTCATAAACGTCTCGGTCTCAGCTGACTACTCTGACGCCCAAGAAGTCGTGGTTGACGTCCAGGACATACCGCCAAGCCAGGTCTTGAAGAGCTCGCTTAGCCTCAACAAGACAATCGAGAATAAGCTTGATCACTTCAAGGTGAAAGAGCAGATCACGATCCCGGCTTCAAAGCCCAACATTAGAGAAATACTCCAGTGCACCGCTCAGCTCGCCAACAAGGATATCAGGGTTGCAAACGGCAGGGTCAACATTGCTGGAGAGATCCTGGTCAGCACCCTCTTCAAAGGCGATGACGACGAGTCCTTCGTCGAGTTCGTGGAAAACGACCTCCCATTTAACGGCTCCGTGGATGTATCTGGCGCGAAGGACGACATGTTCGCAGACGTCTCCCTGGCAATCCAGGATCAGTATGTAGGCGTCCGCGCCGACGCTGACGGCGAGGATCGCGTCATTGACATCGAGATCTCGATAGGCGTCTCCGTGAAAGTCTATAGCTCAGACTCCATAGAGATCCTTGATGACGCCTACGCGACAGACCAGGACATCAAAATCACAAAAACCCCAGTGACATATCCCAGGTTGGTCTGCCGCAACAGGAACCAGACAACAATCAAGGAAGTAGTCCAGATAGATCCCGATAGCCCGGACATCCTCCAGATCTTCAAGGTCAAGGGCGTCTCCGTGCTTGATGACATCAAGATCATAGAAGACAAGATCATAGCGGAAGGCATCATCAAGGCCGACGTGCTCTACGTCGCCCAGAGCGATGAGACTCCGCTGTTCAATTACCAGACCGTCCTTCCATACAAGCAGGTCATAGAGACCAAAGGCGCCTCTCCAGGCATGAATATCAACCTGGACATCTCTGTCGACCATGTAGCCTTCAACATGCTCTCCAGCAGAGAGACCGAGGTCAGGTTCCTTCTCACCTTCAATACCCAGGTGGTAGAGGAGAAGACAGTCGAGGTCATCTCTGACGTAGAGTTCGTCCCGCTAGACCAGAGCTACCTGGACAACATGGCAAGCCTGACTGTCTACATAGTCCAGCCTGGCGACAGCTTGTGGAAGATAGCAAAGAAGTACAACACCTCCATTGACGAGATGCTTTCTGTCAATGACATCGACAACCCGGCCAAAGTTTACCCAGGCCAGAAGCTCTTGATACTCAAAAAGGCCGCCTAGCGGCAGTTCAGGCGCAGTTGCGCGAAAAGCCAATCCCGCAAGGGATTGGCTTTTTTGGTGTTGGGGGAGGGGTGAGGGGGTTAAACGTTTAACTTAGGGTCGGAAGCGGGTTTGGGGTAAAGGGAATCCGCTTCTGGAGGTTGGGAGTTAACCACATGGGGAAATAGGATGTTACGTGTTTCAAACCTCTGTCGAGGAGCAATAATTCTAAATAAGCTAATCTTGCCTATAGATTCAAAAACTGGCAAGAGAAGATTGAGAGCAGATCAAAAAATTAATATTATTGCTTGCGAAAGTCGCGCATAGAAGCATTGCGATGACTTTCATTGCGCAAATTTAGGCATTTTGGGATATGCTCCAATTATTGCTTTAATCCATGAAAAAAGTAAATTTTTTACTGTTTTGATCTTGTCAATATCAAATCTCTTTCGAGAAACTGGCATGAAAGTGAGCTTGGGATTTCAACCTGAAGTTGGGGTTTTACGGTTTA
>JAISWZ010000095.1 GCA_031270945.1 Clostridiales bacterium
ATTTTCGCTTCCTAGGTCGATGGTTGTTACGACAGAATAGAAATTTAATCAGACCTTCAGGCATATGGCAGAACGTTTGCCATATGCCTTTTTATGATATAATAGGTATCTACACCAGCTGCTTTATAATAAAATCTGCAGCAAAAATCTCAGGAAGCCTTAGGGCAGCCATTGCAATATGATCATTTTTTCCAAAAATGCGTTCAGTCTAAAATTCAAGAGCCTGAAAAATCAAATAGCCATAAGAGTGGAGGCAATAGACATGACGTACAAGCTAGCATCTCGTTTCAGCAGTGATCCAGACGAAAGGGCCGCTTTCCTGACAAGGCACATAGCCGAGCTCAACTACAACGACGACATGCAGGCTTCCAAAGAAATAGGCGAGGAAATAGGCATAGACAAGGGAGTGAAAATAGGCATAGACAAGGGAGTGAAAATAGGCCGGGTCGAGGGAGTGAAAGATCTCGTAACCGAAAAGATCAAGAGCGGTATCACTGATGCTGAAATCAAGAAATACTACAGTTACACCGACGAAGACATCAAGGCATTGCGGGCTGAAATTGCTAAGGGGAACACCCCATAAGCTAAAGATTGATCTTTCGCTCTTAATTCCGGTCTTTCCACTTTGGTTATGGAAATTTGAGCTGGATGCCTCTGTCTTTTCAGAAGCAATAACTTGAACAAACCCCAGATTTTCTGGGCACGATTGGGTTTCTTTCTTGCCGAAACGTTTTTCATTGACATTCGCCATTACATGATCTATAGCAATAACTCAGCCAATGCTTTGATTAAAGGTAAAAATAAACTTAAAACCCTTGTACCTAAGCCATTTTCGCTTCCTAGGTCGATGGTTGTTACGACAGAATAGAAATTTAATCAGACCTTCAGGCATATGGCAGAACGTTTTGCCATATGCCTTTTTATGGTATAAAAAGAATCTACACCAGCTGCTTTATAAGAAAATCTGCATCACAAATCTCAGGAAGCCTTAGGGCAGGCCTGCAAATACGATCAAAGTATTCCAAAAATACGATAAGTCTCAAATTCAAAGGCCTGATAAATCAAATAGACATGAGATTGGAGGCGTTAGACATGACGTTCAAGCTAGCATCTCAATTCAGTATGGATCCAGACGAAAGGGCCGCTTTCCTGACAAGGCACATTGCCGAACTCAACTACAACGACGACATGCAGGCTTCCAAAGAAATAGGCGAGGAAATAGGCATAGACAAGGGAATAAAAATTACCGTAACCGAAATGCTCAAGAACGGTATCACTGATGCTGAAATCAAGAAATACCTCCACTATTCCGACGATGACATCAAGACTTTGCGGGCTGAAATCGCTAAGGGGAACACCCCCTAAGCTAAAGATGAACCTTTCGCTCTTGATTCTGACCAAACCACTTAGGTCAAGGAAATTGGGTTGAATGCATCTGTCTTTTCAGAAGCAATCACTTGAACAAACCCCAGATTATCTGGGTGAGATTAATATTGCTATTCTTTCTTGCCGATACGTTTTTCATTGACATAGGCATTGACAAACGAGCGGAAATAGGCCAAGCGTTAGAGTCTAGCTTTCGATTTCAAATCCAAATAAATCAAATCGTCGCACCTGGCGCGTTAGTTCACAATCCTTGCCAATAACGGTAAATGAAGGGTTTTCTCAGTTATTCAATCTGCTTCAAGAATGAAAGCGCCTTGCTTACAAGGCGCTTGTTCTTTTGCTAAAAATAGCAATGGTAAAGTTCAATGATGGATTGCGCTTGAGCTCTACTCAAATCTGAATAAGCTCTTCTGAATTGCTACCCGCTCATTCTGGCTCTATCAAATGCAATGTCATTCTGTCATCAGCTACAAACTATCACAAACAGGTAGTCATGGGGCACTGAGTGCTGCCTGTGAGACGCTGAGCGCTACCTTCGAGGCGTTGAACCTTTACCAAAGGGACGCTTAGCGCTGCCTTCGAGGCGCTGAACCTTTGCCTCGGGGCGCTGGGCCTACCTTCGAGGCGCTGAACCTTTGCCTCGGGGCGCTGAGCCTACCTTCGAGGCGCTGAACCTTTGCCACGGGGCGCTGAGTGCTGCCTTCGAGGCGCTGAACCTTTGCCAAAGGGGCGCTGAGCGCTGCCTTCGAGGCGCTGAACCTCTGTTTGATGCCAGCCATTAAATTGAAACAAAGGATATCTAGATAATATAGTTGAATACAATATTGACGAAATTTGAAGATATTTAGCTAATATTAGTTTTTTGTGTTAGGATATATATATCGCCTATAACATAACATTAATTTTCATCTCCCATTTTGAACTCAATTAGCTACACTTATTGTCTTAAAAATACGAATTATAAAAACTATGTTATACACTCAAATCATCTCAAATTCAATAATTTTTTCTCTCAAATTTCATCGGATGCAATAAAATTTTAAAATAGGTGTTGACAGCTTCAAACGAGAGGTGTTAAAATATCTCTAGGCCGATTATGCAGAACCTTGTCGAATCCAATCGACCTTTGCTATCGCATGGAAAGCCATCTGGCATTAGTGAGCGTAACTTCCTTGACCGGCGCTACACGCATAATGATGATGACTTATCTTATCGCAAAAAATGACGAGTTATAGGAGATGATCAAAAATAGGTGTTCTGGCGTGTGGTCTGTAACGGTACTAGACGTAACTTGCGAGTTTTCGTGTTCCGCAACTACGATTCACGCAAAAATTGTTGCATAATATCTGTCGTTGATTGACCACAATAGTTAACTTAAATCCTTATTGTTTCATTTTGTTTAACTTGAAAATATATAGCAATCCATGATATTAAACAATGCTTGCAATTGCCTTTGAAATGTGGTATAATAACAGGGGTGTGGTAAATACTTTGGATAACGATAATACAGAGGATTTTTTCCAAGAAGAGCTTGAATTCAACTTGTTGGAATTAGAAAAAGACAGCAAGGGAAATTTCATCGCGCCAGAAATCCTTCCTCCTTCCGAAGATGGCGTCTTCAAGGTTTTTATGACTCACCCTGACGGTGGCGTAGTCAGAAAGGACTTTCTAGAGTCCGCACTGAAAATCAAGATCAAAAGCATTTTTATCCGCAACAATGAGCCACAAATAACCAGCCTTACCGAAAAGCGCACAAGGTATGACGTAAACTGCACCATCGATGAAGAAGACGATGAACTGTCTCAAGCGGACGTTGAGATGAATGCGTTTAAAATGAAAGAAGACAGTCTGTTTAAAGACTATCAAAACATGAAAGAACGTATAGCATATACCTTAACGCAATTGCACACTGATCAAAATTCGAAGGGTATAACTTACCGGTCTTTTAGAAAATCCTACCACATCGCGATTTGTTCATATGTTATATTTCCTGACGTCGATAGCTTTGTCATTGATGACTTTACGCTGAACTCCCCAAAAACAGGCAAACTGCTCAGCGAAAAGATAACCGCCATCATCATCGAGTTGCCAAAGCTTAGCAAAGTGTTAAAAAAGCCTGTTAAAGATATGGATGACCTTGAAAAATGGTCAATTTTCCTCGCCTACAGCGACAAACCGAAATACAAAAAACTCATTGAAGAGATTGCTGAATCCAAGGAGGCGATAAGAGTGGCAATAGCCCTCCTGAGTACCGTAAGCAAGGATGAAAACGAAAGGGCAAGCTACCTTTCAAGGTTGATTGCCAGAATGGATCATGAAAGCGATATCAATACCGCTCTGCAAGAAGGCGAAAGAAAAGGCGAAATAAAAGGCGAAATAAAAGGAGTGAGAAATCTCGTAACCGAAATGCTCAATAACGGTATCACTGATGCTGAAATCAAGAAATACTACCATTACACCGACGAAGACATCAAGACATTGCGAGCTGAAATCGCTAAGGGGAACACCCACTAAGATAAAGATTGATCTTTCGCTCTTAATTCCGGTCGTTCCACTTTGGTCATGGAAATTTGAGCTGAATGCCTCTGCCTTTTCAGAAGCAATAACTTCAACAAACCCCAGATTATCTGGGTGCGATTAATATTGAGGTTCTTGCTTGCCGAAACGTTTTTCATTGACATCCGCTTTACTTGATTCCGTTGCAATAACTCAGCCAAGGCTTTGATTAAAGCCAATACAATTTAAATCCTTGCGACTAAGCCATTTTCGCTTCCTAGGTCGATGGTTGTTACGACAG
>JAISWZ010000175.1 GCA_031270945.1 Clostridiales bacterium
TACAATGGAGCAAATGGAAAACTCGCTTTTGCATATATTTGACAAGTAATTATTACTCCAGGCTTAAAGCATATCCCAATAGCTTTTTCATTTTGGGATATGCTTTATAGCCATATATGCAAACAACGAACAGGCTTGCGCTTAAGAGCGGTAACCAAAATCAGGAAAATAAACGCGTTGAAGCATCCGCATGACTTTTCTTATTCTCTTAGTGCATATCCCAAAATTCCGAAATGGCGCCGGAAAAATCCTGGCGAATGCTTCAACGCCGGATTTTTCCGGCGCCTCGGATAAAATTTTGGGATATGCTCTTAGCCATAATCATTTTTTGGGTCGATAGTTGTTACGGCAGAATCAGCATATCCCAAATTTTTATTGATTTATGAAAGCCTGTTTGGGATGCGCTCTTGCTTACATATATGCTCTTGCTCATACATACGTTGCATTTTATTTCGATAAAAATAACACAAGCCATTGCCGCTAAAGCTCATTTGCCTTCGTTAAAGAGCATAATCCAAAATTACAAAAGAGAGCAGAAAGGTCTAATTCATAGCCTTTTCTGCCAATAGTTAATTTCAAGGATATGCCCTAAGTATAATTAGAAATGGACATCTATACTGACGCTTATCTTTTTCATCGTCAGTATATTTATGGCATAGCCCAAAACGCCTAGGCAGGATAGTGTTTGCTAAGTGCATATCCCAAATTTCGCAAATGGCGCTGCAAAGGCCTGCATAGCTTTAACGCGTGGCGTTTCCGAGCCCTATTAATTTTGGGATATTCCTAAATGTACCATGGCAAATTACAAAGTCTGAAACTATGCAAGTTCGAGCAAACATTCAGACTTTTCCAAGCCAAAACAATTTTGGGATATGCTTTTATTTATCGCCACTTTCTATTATAAACGTAAGGAGATTAGAAATGAGCCGCAATAAAGACTTAATTAAGCTGGTAGACAACGAAGTATTGTCGGCCATGGTCAAAAAGATATTTTATCAGATGAACCCCTACCTGAATGAGCACACGCTGCGCCTCATGGTAGGCTCTTTGGCAGACGCCTTGGGTTACGGAGGAACCAAGCTTGTCAGTCAGGCAACTGGCATATCACCCCCTACCATAACCAGCGGGCGCAGAGAGCTTAATGGTCTCCTTAACCAGAGCGCCTATGCGTATTCAAAAGATGCAAATGCTGAAGAAACGGTAACCGCCCCTCCGGTTGACAGGATAAGGCGATCTGGCGGCGGCCGCAAAAGCTCAGTCACGTCAGACGAGAGGATAAGATCAGCCCTGTTTGACTTGATTTACCCTAAGACGTATGAGGATCCAGATACTCACGAAAAGCGCTGCGATTTAAGCGCTAGGCAGCTGGCGCGAGAGCTTCAGTCAAAGGGGTTCCAGATTTCTCACACCTGCGTTGGGATGATACTCAAAGAGTTTGGATACACAACTTACGTCAAGAAGCCTACGAATTCCAAATAAAGTTGAATGCAAAAAGAAGCTGGCGCTGCATCTGCCAACTTCTTTTTGTTTATTTGAGATCGCTTGACCGCAGCCAAGCCAAATGATATAATGGTTAGGTTAATTCAAATGACTTATGACGCAAAAATATAAATTAAATATGCAAGGGTGTGAGAAAACGGACACAAATATAGATCAAAATCCTAACCCTTTAAGGGTTATCATAGGAATCGAGTCATTTGAGGAGGCCATGGACAAAGGGTGCTACTACGTTGATAAAACTCTGTTTATCAAACACGTATTAGACCATGATAACGCTAAAGTCCAATTGTATACTAGGCCTAGAAGATTTGGAAAGACCTTGCTGCTCAGTATGGTCAAGTGCTTTTTTGGAATGAAGCGAAATAAAGATGACATTCTCAAAACTAAGAGATATTTCGAAGGCATGAAAATCTATAGTGCTGGAGAGCGTTACATTTCATGCATGAATTCTAGGCCAGTGATATTTCTCTCATTTGCATCTGTTGACTGCATGAAATATCAAGAGTCCATGTATATTTTGAAGCAGCGGGTTTCTGATATGTATGCCAAGTTTGCTTATCTTGAAAATCGAATAGAAGATGAGTCACAAAGGGAGAGTTTCAACCGTCTGCTTAACGCCACCCCTAAATTATCAGAATTATCATGTTCTTTGAATTTTCTGAGCAAGATCATTTATGCTGTTGAAGGGAAAAAGGCAGTTATCCTAATTGATGAATATGACACGCCTCTGCATGGAGCGTTTGAAAATAACTATTATCAAAAAATGCTCAATGTCGTAAGTCTTATAATGTCAACTGCTTTAGATACAAACAACTGCTTGGATTTCGCTATTGTTTGTGGTTGCATGAGGATTTCAGATGAATTGTTATTCGCTAGCATTGATAATAACGCCTATTTTTCCGTTACGTCCCCTCAAATTGAACCATTTTTCGGATTTACTGAACCTGAAGTTAAGAAAATGCTCCAAGATTTTGAGCTCGAAGAAATGTTTGAAGAAGTAAATTTGTGGTATAATGGCTATTTGATTGGCGACATTCCAATCTACAATCCATGGAGCATCGCTAACTTTATATTCAATGTAAAATTTAATAATACCCAAACCCCAAATGAGTTTCCTCAAGAATGGGCGAATTCAAGCAGCCACTCACTAGTCAGGAACCTGATAAGCAAATCCAAAGAAAAAGATAAATTCGAGTTGCTTTTATCAGGCAAATCCATCTATGCACCTGTTTATCAAACCCAAGATTTTTACGACATTTACAGCAAACCAGAAAACATCTGGAGTATATTGCTTTTCGCCGGATATCTTAAACCTGTAAGTTTTTCTAATGGCAAGCATGAACTTTCAATTCCAAACCAAGAAGTCATGGAAATTTATAGATCTATATTGCGTTCTTTGTTTAATTCCGAGATAAAAGCCAAGCACAAGGACGCTTTATATCAAGCCTTAATAAATGAGGACGAATCCTCCTTGCAAAATGAAATAAGCAACCTATTTTTTAGTTGCATAGGCTATTGGGACATTTCAGCAGAAGGATATTATCACGGCTTTGTGGCTTCAACTTTCGACTGGTTTGATGATATTTACGCTAAAAGCAACACAGAAACAGGCAATGGCATACCTTATATAGAAGCTTATTGCTCCACTAACAATACAATGTACCTTTTTGAAATAAAAACTTTCAAGACTAAGACTATTGACTCCAGAATCAAACAGATGTTAGTCCAAAAACACATCGAAAGAGCAATGGCAGAAAGATACAGAGTTGTTGCTTATGTTTTGGGCTTTTCTAGCAAGCGTTGCTATATTAAAAAAGTAGCCGACAGTTCTAAGTTCGACAAATAAGAAGAAGTTGGCGCTTTCGCCAACTTCTTCTTATTTGTCTTTTTTATCTTTTTTTAATTTTTATTTTGTTTTTCTTTAAATTCACTTATCTCAAAGGCTTTACCATCTGTAATGTGTCCGGGCTCGTTGAATAGCCATGCTTCTTGTAAAAATTGAAAGAGGGCATGTTAGCTTGGGTAAAGAGGTTGATCCAAGTGACGTCTTTTTCGAAAACCATAAACTCCACATCAGTCAAAAGCCTGCTTCCAAGCCCTTGATATTGCATGTCCGGCTCAATGAAAAACTCGTTTATCTTGTATTCAGGGTACATGAAGTAGTCAATCACTTGGCCAAAGCAAGCGCCCACAATCCTGTTTCGCTTAAATAAAATAAATGAGAGAAAATTCGGCGTGTTTTCCATGTCTGTAAAATATCTCTCGATGCTGTCTTGTTTCAGCCAGTCAAAAAAGAAAGGCTCAGAATTGAACACTTTGTAGAACAGCTTTACGCACTGCTCCCTCTTGTCCTTTGTGTATTGCTCTGTGCGGTATTCATCCGCCATTAAAGCATCTCCTTGCGCGTGGCAATCCATGCGCTTCTTCTCTGAAAAAGCTTGTCTTGCTTCAGGGTATGTATATAATATCTTTCGTAAAATTATACATACTATTCAATTTTTATATACAATATTTCTTGGCAATAAATTAAATAATCCCAAAATCATGATGATTAGATCATAATTATACTACATTCAGCTTCTGCTGTCAAACACAATTAGTGGCATTATTTGCTATTTTACTAGATAGCGTATATAAGAGGTTTATAAACAATAGAAGTCAGGTATTTTTTAATCAACTCATTATTGTTAGGATCCGGAGACCGCAACTCATATGACAGCACATCATTCAAGTTCAAATACAATATGTTTATACAGGCGCATGGCAATTCATTCATCTCTACTATGCAAGATTTATAGGCGAATGCCTGCAGCTTGCCACTGCGGCTAACATGAATCTTGTATCCGCTGTCGTCTCCGATAACCTCTTGCAACGCTTCCCTGGGCTTGTTAATCATGTCGTCGCTTAGCTTGACGTGGCCTGTTTGAACTATGATCTTAACGTCATTGCTTGTCCAAATATGCTCTCCATCCCCAACGTAACTAATATGCATTGATCCCCTGTGAGGGTACAGCCAGTTGCCTATTCTGCTGACAATATTGCCTCGCATGTACCCAAGCGACCCTTTGCCAATCTGGCCAAACCGCTTATGCAGCAGCATTTCGGTTTCAGCGTCTCCAGCAAGCCTGGCGATCTCTAGCCATTCCGCCACAGGGAACTCAAGGCCATTTTGCCCGCCATCTGCCTGGTTGTCCATTTCATAAGCTTTTTCCAAGCACATTAGGGCAGAAGACAATACTTCTTCTTCTCTTTCCGATACAGGCTTAATCCAAATGACATGCCACCAAATCAAATTGATGGCTATTTGGAAGTAGTACAAGGCGTCAGGCTCTTTGTTCCACCATATGAAATACTCCTTGCCAAGACTCTCTCCCCTAGCCGCTCGCTGGAAAAACTCCTTTTCAAAACTGCCAAGAGGGCAAAAGGCAAAGTGGTTGGATTCCTCGGGTACGCCTAGAGGATTGCATGAAACTCTAATGCCTTTGTTTTGATTTACCGCCTTAACGCTCATGTCTCGAAGCCATTCATCCATTGTGTCTTGAAGCCTGGAAAAGTCGCGATGCGCGTAATATCCCGTTGGGTCTTCCACCTTGATTGGCTTTACTCCCAGCCCGTCAAGCATATCTACCAGCCATGCGTGCCATCCTGGCCCGCCAATGGATGTGATTGCCTCAACGCGAAGTTCATCATTGACATGCTTCCCCAGTATCTCGCACTCGTAAAGCGCCAGCCTGACCCTGAATCCATCCTCAAAACGCTCTATCTCGGTTTTAAATCCTGGTGCCACGGATTCAAGGGCAAAAAAATAATAGTATTTTTCTTTCTGTTCTTTTGTCTTCGCTGGGTATGCAAGCTTCAAGCTAATGGCGCTGCCCAAATGAAGTTCCTCCCTAAGAGCAAAATGCTCAAGG
>JAISWZ010000288.1 GCA_031270945.1 Clostridiales bacterium
CGATTTGCTTGAACTGAGTTTAACTTCTAGGTTCTTGCCCAACATGTGTTAATCTTTTTAAATCTAACCAGCCTAAGCTTGTTCGCACTGCTTTTCACTGAAAATTCTTTTATTGAAAGGCGGAAACCCGAATTGATAAAACCGTGATTTAGCTTCTGGGATCTTTTCCGCATAATCCGGCATATCGTTCAACTTTCAAAACCTAAGCTACCTTAGTTTGCCCGCACCGCTTTTCGCCGGAAGATTCTCTCTTACAGCATTGAAAGGCGGAAACCCAATTTGCTTTGGCCGAGATTTATATTCCGAACCCTTATCCGGCCAAGTGTTCATCTTTCAATGCCTAGCCCGCTGAGTTTGGCCGTCTGTGCAGCAGCAAACCTAGAAAGCGCATATTGCTCAAAGATTGCGTCAACTTTTGGATTTATCGTTGGGCTCAGCGTTTGGCCGACATAGCAGTAGCAAACCGAAAAAGCTTATACTGTTTAACGGCATCTTTCTCAGTTCGCCCCCACCTCACTTTAGGATGAACATCGATGGGTAGGTTTTTGGCTGTCTGGGCAACAGAAAATCTACAAACCTCTAAGACATCTTTCTCAGTTTACCCGCAGTTCGCTCGCACCGCTTTTCACTGGAAGATTCTCTTTCAGCATTGAAAAGCAGAAACCCGATTTGCTTGAACCGAGTTTAACTTCCAGGCTCCTGCCCAACAAATGTTAATCTTTTTAAATCTAACCAACCTAAGCTTGTTCGCACCGCTTTTCACTGTAAGGTTTTCTCTTCCAGTATGAAAGGCGGAAACCCAATTTGCTTTGGCCGAGATTTAAATTCCGGACCCTTACCCGGCCAAGTGTTCATCTTTCAATGCCTAGCCCGCTGAGTTTGGACGTCTGTGCAGCAGCAAACCGAAAAAGCTTATACTGTTTAACTGGCATCTTTCTCAGTTCGCCCCCACCTCACTTTAGGATGAACATCGATTGGTAGGATTTTAGCTGTCTGGGCAACAGAAAATCTACAAACCTCTGAGGCATCTTTCTCAGTTTACCCGCAGTTCGTCCGCACCGCTTTTCGCTGGTAGATTCTCTTCCAGCATTGAAAAGCGGAAACCCGATTTGCTTGAACTGAGTTTAACTTCCAGGCTTCTGCCCAACAAGTGTTAATCTTTTTTAATCTAACCAGCCCAAGCTTGTCCGCACCGCTTTTCACGGAAGATTTTCTCTTCCAGTATTAAAAGGCGGAAACCCATTTTGCTTTGGCCTAGATTTAGATTCTGGGATCTTATCCGATATATCTTTCAACTTTCAAAACCCAAGCTACCTTAGTTCGCCCGCACCGCTTTTCACTGGAATATTTTATCTTCCAGTACGAAAGGCTGAAACCCGATTTGCTTTTACCCGCCCTTACCCAGCCAAGTGTTCATCTTTCAATGCCTAGCCCGCTGAGTTTGGCCGTCTGTGCAGTAGCAAACCTTGAAAGCGCATATTGCTCAAAGATTGTGGCAACTTTTGGATTTCAGCGATGGACTCAGCGTTTGGCCGACATAGCGATAGCAAACCGAAAAAGCTTATACTGCTTAACGGCATCTTTCTCAGTTCGCCCCCACCGCACTTTAGGATGAACATCGATGGGCTCGGTTTTTGGCCATCTGACAATAGAAAACCTGCAAACCTCTAAGACATCTTTCTCAGATCACCCGCAGTTCGACCGCACCGCTTACCACAGGATTTCTATCAAGGCATCTTTGGGTTTACAGCGATGTACTCAGCGTTCAGCCAACGACGCAGCAGCAAAACAAAAAAGCGTTTACTGCTAAAGACAGATTTCAAATTCGCCCGCATCGCTTACCACAGGATGTTTTTCATGGCATCTTTTGGATTACTGCGATGGACTCAGTGCTGGCCGTCTGAGCAACAGACACCAAGCAAGCCTAAACAACAACTTTCTCAGTTCACCCGCACTGCTAACAGCAGGAGTGATTTCACTTCTAACTTCTTCAATTTACTGTGATGGATGAGGCGTTTAGCTACGGGCGATTACAACCCCAGTAACCCTTAACTGCTATATGTCTTCATGGCGTTCTGTTCAGTTCACCCGCACCGCTTTTAATACGAGCGATTTCTCTTCCTGCTTTAGCAACGCACAAAAGTGCCCTTTGTGTTTAGCCACGTCTATGACAGCCCCAGTATGTTAACCCGCCCAAGTCGGCATAGCATCTTCCTCAACTCTCCGCACCGCTTCCACAGGATGATTCCCCCGGTAACCTTGGATGCGCAGCAATGGATACAGGCTATGCCAATCCCAGCAAGTTTAACCCGCTTAAGTTGGCATAGCATCTCCCTCAACTCTCCGCACCGCTTAACACATGACGATTATCTGAGCATTGGCTTGCGAGGTCGAGGACGTTGCTCCTTGCTGAGCAATCACTTTAAAAATGGATCCCTTTTCTGAACTGCCTTGGCGTATGCCCGCAGATCTTTACAAATACGCGGTCAAAATCCCTGAGGGAGTCAAAGCCGCATTCGTAGCATACATCCTCTATTGAGAGCTCGCTTGACTGCAGGAGCTTTTTCGCGCAATCTATGCGCAGCTGTTGCACAAAGCTGGTGAAGGTTGTTTTAAGACGGTTTGTGAAAACACGGGAGAGCTTGGAGTTGCTTACGCCCAGTTTATCCGCCAGAATGTCCAGGGAAATCGGTTCGCTATAGTTCGCCATCAAGTAGCTGACCGCTCGGTGAGCAAGATCAAAGGAATTCGACTCAGTGTTTTTGCAGAGCGTCATAACTGGCAGAATCCTGGCAAGAATAAGATTTAAGAGGGCTGAACAGGCGTTTACGTCGGGATCCTTCATTTCTGTTTGGAATGAGTCCATTGCGTAAACGACATCCCGGTGAACAAGCTCTTTTTCGATAAAGGCGCAGGTCGGATGGTACTGTGAGAGAGTGCTTCGATACTCTTTGAAAAGCTGAGGGGCGCACAGGACTATGTCTAAGATCCCCTCATTGGCAAAATGGTGAAAGCTATGAACCGTATTCGGGAAAGCTACAGCCATGTCCCCTACTTGAAGCGTCCTCTCCATTCCATCCACGGAAACGCTTGTCTGGCCTTCTCTCATTAATATCGCTTCGAAATGAGGATGGACATGCGCTGAAAAAGTGAATGGTTCATCGTGCGTTATGTACACCATGTCTGGCCGATACTCAAAAATAGGTGAATCCAACAGCTTCCCTCCCGGCACAAGAATCAGTGCAAGAATTGTCTTAACATAATTGGTTCTTGTCTTGTATTATACCACTGTCCTTGCTATAATACCATATATAAAACAGGTGCATGGAGCGGTTGAATTTGTTATTTTGCACAATCAAGCGATTCATTTGGCAAACGCCAGCTAAAGCGGCAGTTTATTATAACTATCGGCTGGATAGTTGGATGGCATGATTTGTCTTATTCATACTTACGAACGATAAATTTGATAATTTATTTATTTATTTATCGTTAGCGGAGCGCGACTGCCTTTTTCAGTCTACGCTTCAGTATGCTTACGAGCGCTCAAATATGGACTTTTCTTATCGTTGCCCGCCTCAGAACCCAGTCGGGCCGCTTCCGCTAACGATAAGAAAATCTTAGTGCATATCCCAAAATTCCGAAATGGCACCGGAAAAATCCTAGCGAATGCTTCAACGCCGGATTTTTCCGGTGCCTCGGATATAATTTTGGGATATGCTCTTAATTCAAAGGGAGGGATTGACATGAAAAGAGTTTTGGTTTTGCTTGTCATTGTTTTCACGTTTTCAGGATGCGGCTCAAAGCCTGCGGCAACCCAGCCGCCTAGTGTTGCGTCAACGCCAAGCGAATCATTGGTTGAGCAGGAGTTGGATACTTTGGACGATGCAGATGATGAGGCTTTTTCTAATGATAAGCCAGCTTACGACTTTAACGGTTACAACTTCGTTTTCGCGTCTCCTTGGGCCCAGGACTTCATAGGGAACGATGGTGGCCAAACAGACTCGCAACAGCTCTTTACCGAGCGGATCTCAGAGCTGGAAGAGAAGTTCAACTGCAACATTGACGTGATAAAGATAGGCGAGAACACAAATGAGCTCATAATGACAAGCGTAAACGCAGGAGAGAAGTTCGCTGACTTCGTAGACACAAACGCTGTCAACTTCTACGCTTTAAAAGCAAGCGGGATGCTTTACAACATTTCCTCAATCAGCGCGTTTGATCCGTCTGACGCCTCAGTCTGGAACACTGGGATGACCCAGATAGACACTTTCAACGATGGCACTTATGGAATATGGCAAGCAGACACCAACAAAATGGTCATGTGGATTAACGACTCATTCAGGCAGAGGCTGGGGTTGGAGTCTATAGACGATCTGATGGATCGGGGAGAATGGAACTGGGATAAGTACTTGGAATACGCGCAGGCGGCTACAAAGGACACCAATCAAGACGGAACCAATGACACTTTCGGGATAATATCAATGGGAGACGCTTTGGGCTTATCTGTGCTGAACTCCAACAACGCCGCTCCTGCAATATTCAAGGATGGGAAGTATCAATACAACGGCACCGCTCCTGAGGTTATCGAGTCTATCGATTTCTACGCTGATCTGGTTGGAAAGAGCAAAGTCGTAATGCCAGCTGTAGAGGGAAACTGGGACACTCCGATAAACCTGTTCACAACGGGCAACACTTTGTTTTTCCCTTACAACGACTGGTGCGCCAACGGATACCTCAACCCAAACATGGAGGATGACTTTATCCTCCGCCCTCTTCCGCTTGGCCCCAACGCAAAGGAATACATGTCGTGGTGCACGGATTACCGGACTTTTATCATGCCCGTGAACGCGCCTGAGCCTGAGACCTCAATGATCATATTCGACGCGCTGTTCCAGCCGCTTGAGGGATATGGCCCTGAAGAAGAATCCATAAACATGCTTCTTATGGATTTTAGGGATGAAGGCTCTGTGTTCTGGAAGATAAGGCTTCGCGAGAACATGGAGATGATGTACCTATTCCCGACGGTTGCCGCTTACTACGAGTTTATCTGGCACATGGACAATGTGGCAAACGGAGAGGCAACCTCCGCTGCCGAGATGGAAGCTATAAAGGACACAATGCAGACTGCCTTGGATGACACGTATAGGCAGTAGGATTTAAGATATGATTTAAGGCAGGATTTAAGATATGATTTAAGTTCGAAGGAGATTGGCTGTGAAAAAGAGAAAAGCAAGCAATGTCTTGGCTATTGCGAGTTTTGTGATATTCCTGCTGTCTCCTTCCCAAGCCGTTAATGCCGAGTTATTGCCTTACACGGAAAAGGAAGTCGAGGCCAGCTACCTGGACTACAAGGCAGGCTTTTCTGAGCCTTACAGCAAGCCGTTTACGGAGGCGCACGGAGTGCGCCTCCTGTCAGACGAGAAGATGGACACCTGGGAGATCTCGATAGAAAAGGCAGGAGTTTATTGCATTGAGGTAAAATATTCGCCCGAATTGGGGAAGGGCAAGGAAATTGAGAAAGCGCTATACATAGACGGAGAAACGCCGTTTTTTGAAGCCAAAAGCCTTGTATTTCAGCGAGCGTTCAGCGACGCTGGCCCGATATATGAAAACAGCAAGAGAAATGACGTGCAGCCTGGCCAGGCTGAGATAGGCGGGGAACGGATACAGGTTTTGCAGGATTACCAGGGGTATTACAGCGAGCCGTTCCGGTTTTTTCTTGAATCAGGAAAACACGCTCTGTCATTTGAGTCTATAAAGGGCAGGATGGATATAAAAGGAGTGCGGGTATATGCTGCTGAAGCCTTGATAGGATATGATGAGTACCTGTCAGCACGGAGAGAAGCGGACTTGGTTAGCGGATACTCCCTTATGCTTCAAGCGGAGCAGGCGAACAGCAAATCCTCTCTGCTGTCTCCCGCTGTTGATCGGTCTTCGGAGGCGACTATTCCTAACGCTCCAAACAAGAAGAAGCTGAATGTGATAAGCGGCACCAACTGGAAGCTGCCAGGGCAATGGCTGAGCTGGAAATTTAGTATCGAAGAAGCCGGATACTATGCGTTGTCCATGCGGTGGCTCCAAAACGAGGTAAGCGGCTTTTCATCGTCACGTAAAATTTTGATCGACGGGAAAGTGCCATTCTTGGAATCCGATGGTATAAAGTTCCCATATAGCACAAAGTGGACTGTTACACGAATAGGTTCGGGCAAAGAAAAGCCATACTTGTTCTTCCTGGAGGCTGGAGAGCATGAGCTTCGGCTTGAGGCAACCACAGGGGGCATGGCAGAACTGATCGCTCGTGTTGACGTGAGCCTCTCAGCGCTAAACACCGCTTACAGGAGGATGGTTCAGCTTACTGGGACTACCCCTGACGCGAACAGGGATTACGAGCTGGAGAGATACGTGCCGGAAGCGCTAGAAAGTCTGGAGGTTCAGCGAGAAGCTTTGCGCGAGATCCTGGAAGAGCTGAACAGTTACGGAAGCGGCAGCGGGCAGAGCGGCGCTGAGCTTCAGAGGTTGATAACCCAGATTGACAAAATGCTAAGACGCGTTGACAAGATACCAAAAAGGCTTGGCAGTTTCAAGGCCGATCTTAGCGGTTTGGCGGACTGGGTAGTAAAAGCCCTGAGCCAACCGCTGACGCTTGACTATATAATGGTTTCGTCGCCTGACGTTCCCCTGCCGAAGGCTGATCACGGCTTCCTGGCTGGCATATGGTACGAATTGCGCATGTTCCTGGCGTCTTTCGGAGACAGCAACAGCTATGACAGCGACGATCCAAGCGACGGGGAAACAATTACAGTCTGGATAGGAAACGGAGCGGTGGCAGGACGGGATCAAGCCCAACTTTTAAGAAAGCTTTTGGACAACAAGTTCACGCCCGAAACAGGGATAAACGTAAACCTGAAGCTGGTCGCGCCAGGCTCGCTTCTGCCAGCCACTTTCGCTGGGCAAGGGCCTGATGTTTCTCTGCAGATGGGAACAAGCGACATCGTGAACTACGGGTTGAGAAACGCTTTGGCTGACATTTCAGATTTTCCGGATTTTGGGGAGGTAAGAGAGCGATTTGCCCCGCAAGTGTGGATCCCATACGGCTTTGGCGGAAAGGTGTACGGAGTGCCAGAGACCCAGAACTTTCCCATGCTATTTTACCGAAAGGATATTTTGGAGCAAGAGTTGGGATACACTTTGGGCGAGACTGTGACCTGGGATGACATACTGGTCATGCTTCCTAAAATTTTGAAGCGAAACATGTGGTTTTGGATTTCTCCTGACCCGACATCATACTTCATGATTTTGAAGCAATACGGCGGCGACTTTTACCGCTCGGACAGCCTTCGCACGGCTCTGGACACCCAGGAGGCCTTCAAGGCTTTCAAGTTTTACACAGACTTCTTCAACGCGTATAAGCTGGAGAAGAAAATGGACTTCATGAACCGCTTCAGGACAGGTGAAGCGCCTATCGGCATAGCAGACTACACAATGGTAAACGCGCTTTCGATACTTGCGCCTGAGATCCGGGGGCTTTGGGATTTTGTAGAGATGCCTGGGGTAATTCGGGAAGACGGCACCTTTGACAACACTGGCTACCTGGCGACAAACGGATGCGTTTTGCTTGAGCAATCCGAGAAAAAGGAAGCGGCATGGGAATTTGTCAAGTGGTGGACCGGCAGCGAGGCGCAGTCCCTTTTCGGGCAGGAAATCGAATCGATTCTTGGCACGGCTGGCAGGTACCCAACCGCCAACCTAGAGGCGTTCGAGTCTTTGCCTTGGTCGGACAAGGAGCTTTTGAGCCTTTCATCTCAACTGGCTTCCTCCCAGCCAAGAAGAGAGATGCCTGGCGGGTATTACACCGAGAGGCAGATAAGGTTCGCCATACGAAGCGTTATCATAGACGGGAACAATGCCCGGGAATCGCTGCTTGACTACGGGATGAAGATCGATGATGAGATAGCGGCCAAATCAGAGGATCTGGGGATTTCGATAGATACGGCGTATTTGCCATAGAATTCAAGGCAGGAGGATGAGTTCAAATGATTGCATTGCTAGGCAGGAAACTTCAGCTGAACCTGAAAGAGATCAGGAAGAACTATTCCTGCTACCTATTCATGGCGCCATTTGCTCTCTGCTTTTTCGCATTTGTGATACTGCCCGTTTTCATAGCGATCTACTACAGCTTTACCTATTTTGACATTCTTGAGGCACCGGTCTTTATAGGGATGAAAAACTATATCCGGCTGTTTTTCGAGGACGGCTTGTTTCTCACCGCTTTGAAGAACACGCTTTTGATAGCCGTAATCACTGGGCCTTTGGGATACCTGCTCTGCCTTATAGTGGCTTGGCTCATCAACGAGCTGCCTCCCTTCATGCGGGCTATTGTGACATTGTGCTTTTACGCGCCAGCCATCGCCAACGTCTACTTCATCTGGTCGATCATTTTCAGCGGTGATCAATACGGCTACATCAACAGCATCCTCTTGAACCTGGATCTCATATCCTCTCCGATTCAGTTCCTTGAAGACAAGGCATACATCATGCCCATAGCCATTTTTATCATCATATGGGTTAGCCTTGGAACGAGCTTTCTCTCATTTATAGCTGGACTCCAAGGGGTGGACAGAACCCTGTTTGAAGCTGGGGCGGTGGACGGAATACGCAACCGCTGGCAGGAGCTGTGGTTTATAACGCTTCCATCGATACGAGGGCAGCTGCTGTTTGCCGCAGTAATGAGCATCACAGGCTCTTTCACTGTTGGAGGCGTGATCACCGGGCTATTTGGAGATCCTGCAACCACTGACTACGCGGCATGGACTCTGGCTCAGCATTTGGAGGACTACGGAGGCGTACGCTTTGACATGGGCTATGCTTGCGCGATAGCTACCGTGATGTTCATCCTGATGTTCGGTTGCAATTCCGCTGTCCAGAAGCTGTTGCGAAAGGTGGGGACATGATGGCCAAGAACGGCAAGCGGCTTAACCGCTCGGTGCAGGTGGATATCGCTATCATCGTAGTTCTTTGCGTATTCGCGGCCTTCATGGTCATGCCTCTCATCTTTGCCATCGCCAGCTCGTTTAAGCCCATGAGCGAGATCTTTATATTTCCGCCCAAGTTTTTTCCCATGAAGCCGACTTTTCAGAACTACCGGGATCTATTTTCCCTTATGTCAAACTCCTGGGTTCCATTCTCGCGGTACGGATTCAACACTATATTTATAACCCTGGCTGGGACTGCTGGGCACATAGTTTTCGCTTCCATGTGCGCGTACCCCCTGGCGCTGAAGAAATTTCCTGGAGGAAAGGGCTTTTTTAACTTAATCTTGCTTGCTCTCATGTTTAGCGGCGCAGTGACTACCGTCCCCAACTACATGACCATGGCCAAGCTAGGCTGGGTAGACACTTATTGGCCTGTGATAGCTCCCTATCTCGCTTCGCCTCTGGGTTTGTTTTTAATGAAGCCCTTTATCGAGCAAAACGTCCCCATATCTTTGATAGAGTCCGCTCAGACCGAGGGAGTGAGCGAATGGCAGATATTCTGGCGAATTGTTATGCCGCTTGTGAAGCCAGCTTGGCTGACCCTGATCGTATTCTCAGTGCAAAACCTCTGGAGCATGGGCAACTCAATGTACATTTACGATGAGCAGCTCAAGACTCTGAACTTTGCCATGAGCCAAATTGTGAGCGGCGGAATCGCTAGAGCCGGAGTTGGAAGCGCGGTTTCCGTGATAATGATGTCTGTCCCGATTGCTGTGTTTGTGATAGCTCAAACTAATGTTGTTGAGACCATGGCGACGTCTGGGATAAAAGAATAGAGAGCGTGAGACGGAGGGATGCGCTGTGAGAAAGGCTATTTTATTGGCTTTTGTCTTTATGATTGTGTTTAGCACACAGGTCTTTGCCACGCTCCCCAACACCTCCTACAACCAGATCGTCTACGACGAGAACGACATCAGCTACTCTTCCGCTCCGGCCTCATTCGTGCCAGAGACGGAGCATGTCTTTGCTGGCATCAATGGACTTAAAGACCCACGAGACATCTATGTGGATCCGAGCGGCGAGTACATGTACATTGTTGACACAGGTAACAACCGGATTGTGCGCTGCGACAAGGATTTGCGGCCTTTGGACATATTGTCAAACTTCAGCTTTAGCTCTACCGAGGACAGCCTTCGCGGGCCACAGGGCGTTTTTGTGGACAAGTACACCGATTTGATCTACGTTTGCGACACCCAGAACCATAGAATAATAGTCTTTGATCAAGACTTCAACTGCGTCAGGATATTTGCGGAGCCTGAGATTCTGCTGTCAAGCGACACGACCAGCTTCAACTACCTTCCATCCAAGGTGCTTGTGAACCGGAGCGGGCAAATGCTAACGATAGTGCAGTCGCTCAACAAGGGGATCATGGAGCTGAGCTCAGATGGCGAATTTGTAGGATATATAGGTGCGCCCCCTGTCTCGGTTGACCTTTGGCAGAAGTTTTTGCGCTTGTTCATGACGAAAGAGCAGCGGGGCAAGATGGAAAAATTTGTGCCAACGGAATTTGACAATTTCACTTTCGACGAATCGGAATTCGTGTACGCGGCAAGCTCAACGCAGATGGGGCAATTGATGAGCCAGTACTCAAACCAGATCGTGGTGAAGGATCTCGCGCCTGTGAAAAAGCTGAACCCCAAAGGCGACAACGTTATTGACTACGACTACTATCCTCCAATGGGCGACATCTACTTTGACGTGATGACCCAGTTTGTTGACGTTGTTTATTTAAGCGATGACCTGTTTTGCGCCTTGGACAAAAACATGGGAAGGCTTTACGCCTATGACGGAGACGGGCAGTTTCTCTACATGTTTGGAGGCGGCGCTGGGGAAAGGCTTGCTCAGGGATCGCAGCTTGGAACCTTCAAAACCCCTATAGCGGTAGAGCGCATAGGATCCCGCTATTTCGTCCTGGATCAGGCCACTCGGTCAATCACTTCGTTCTTGCCTACAGAGTATGGCTCGGCAATAGAAAAGAGCGCGAGCGCCTATTACAACGGCGACTACGATCTGGCTTATTCCACTTGGGAAGAGATACTTCGCATGAATGGCAACTACCACCAGGCCATTGAGGGAATGGCAAGGGTTCTGCTCAGAAATGGGCATTACAAAGAAGCGCTTGATTATTTCAAGATCATAGACTCAAACGGCAAGCATGCCTCCGACGCCTTCAAGCAATACCGGAAGCAGCTGGTCTCTCAATACCAGATGCCCATATTTGTCTTGATACTGTCAGCGTTCGCTTTTGCTGTGGTTCGAAAGATTTGGATAGCCCTGAAGAAGCTGAAGGCGGAGGCGATTTTATGATAGAAAAGGCAAGAGCAAATACTTTTGGTTATTTGTCAGGGCTTTGGCGGGAGATCGCTTTCAGCCTTCGAGTAATGACTAAGCCCTTTGACGGCTACTGGGACTTGAAGCATGAAAAGCGCGGAAGCGTCAGGGCAAGCGTTTTCATAATTCTTTGCATGCTTCTGGCTACGCTGGCGCATTACCAGTTTTCAGGATTCTTCTTCGTCAAAAGCTTCGTCCGTGACGAGGTTAGCATAATCAGGGAGTTCCTTGTGATAACAGTGCCCTTCGCCCTTTGGGTAATATCCAGCTGGTGCTTTACGACTCTTATGGATGGCGAGGGAAGCATGAAAGACATCTTTATCGCCACCGCTTACGCTCTTGTCCCCATGATAATCATCAATCTGCCCCTTGTCTTCATCTCGAACCTGGTCACCCTCGAAGAAGGCGCGTTTATCGACGTGCTCAAGGGCATTGGCATAGTATGGAGCGGATTTCTCATATTCTCAGGAACTTTGGTCACTCACCAGTACTCTATCGGAAAAGGCCTTCTGACTATTCTGGTTACCCTTGCCGGCATGGGAATACTGCTGTTTCTGGCGCTTCTGGTAGCTACGCTCCTGCAGCAGGTGCTGTCGTTTTTCATAGGGCTGTATCAGGAAATCGGATTGAGGCTGCTTTAGGGCATAGACATTTCGCAAAAGTTCGGAACCTCGAAGGGGGAGGGGCAACTGAAAAAGACTCGCACCGCTTATATTATTAAAATCTGCTCAGCCATTTGGATGCTTGTCGTCTTGCTTTCCCTTGCCGCTTGCGCCAAGACCGAGTTGCAAGACGCCGCCGCATCCACTTCGCTGCAAGAGAGTTTGGCATATGAAGTCTCGGATTTCACCGATGAATACAAGCTTTTTGCCCAAAACGACTATCTTGAGTTCTTTCTCAATGCCGCAACCACGGAGTTTTTCGTGAAAAACAAGAAGGACGGAGAAATCTATCACTCCAACCCCCAAGACTGGAGCTCAAATCCCGCTATACTGGATGACGCCGTGAAAAGCGAGATCGCCTCGGTATTTTCGCTGACTTATTACAATGACGCTGGCAATTCTTTCTCAATGAGCGCCCACCGGGACTCTGTAATTCTGCAGCAGTTCAAGATCCTGACTTACCCAGATGATCCATGCCGGGTTTCGGTCAAATATGTAGTTGGAGATGACACCTCTGACAACATACTGCCTGTTGTGATCACGCAAGAGACATTCGAGAAGTACACGCTTGACAGCGAGGGCATAACCAAGAGCGAAAGAGCGGAAATCCTAAAGGGCTACCGCTTGCTTAACGAAAAGGAGATCTCCAAGATCGAGTCCCAGACAAACCGGGACAGGATATACCAGCTGTACCCGCATGTAAACGAGATGCCCATTTATGAGATGCGCCAGACCACAAACAACAACATGAAGAAGCGGCTGAAGGAGCATGTACAAAAAACCGAGCTGACGCTTGAGCTCATAGAGGAAGACTTGGCTAGGATCGAGCCTTTTGAGAGCTCAGCAAAGAAGCCTACCTTTATGGTAACCATAGACTATGCGCTGGATGGGCCTGAGCTTGTTGCAAGCATTCCAAGCGCGAGCTATGAGTCTCCAGCAAATTTCTATCTGTCCAACATCCAGCTATTGCCTTACTTCAACGCTCTAAGCGGAGACGGGATTATATTTGTCCCAGATGGATCCGGGGCTGTCATAGACGTGTCAAAGCCTCATGCCCCAGAGTTCTCTTCTCTTTCCTTGCCTCTATACGGCAGGGAAATCGTAAAGGACATGACTGTGCAGTCCAACACAACTGGCATCATCTCAAACTTCGCTCTGTTCCCGGTTTACGGGATATCATCAGATCGCGGAGGACTGTTCTGCGTGCTGGAAAAAGGGGACGCTGTCGCTTCTATAACCGCTAACTCAGCTAGTGTTGGGGGTTACAGCAAAGTCTACGCGGACTTCAACGTTTGGCCTAACGACTATCTTTCTTTTGGCACTGCCCGGCTCACGGCATTTTCTTATATATTCCCGAGGCGGCCCATTTCATCGGATCTGCGAGTGCGATACATGTTTCTGGAAAGCGTGAATAGCGGCTATTTGGGCATGGCAAAAGTCTACCAAGAGTACCTGTCCCGCTCCGGCTTTATAAAAAGGCTTCCTGAAGATGAGCCATACCCTTTGTTGATCGAGTTTGTGGGAGGGGTAGCCAAAAATCAGTCAGTGCTTGGCGTTATGTCCGACAGGGTTCTGCCCCTGACAAGCTATGCTGACGCTCTGGCCATAACGCAGGATCTTCTGGACTCTGGAGTTCCTGAAAGCTCATTGAACATTCGCTACAATGCCTGGAGCAACAAAGGATACTTCAACACCTCTTATGAAAGCATACGGCTGGACGGCAGTCTGGGCGGAAAAAGCGGCTTTGGCAAGCTGTCGGGGTTTTTGCGGGATCATGGCATTGGGTTCTACCCTGACATCAACCTGATGTACGTAGGCAAAGATATTCTTTTTGACGGCTTCGGGCCCAGCAGAAACGCGTCCAGGACAATAGTTTCAGAGATCGCGACAACTGCGATGATAAACCCCATACGCATGGCGAGCTACACTGACAGGGGGAAGCGATACGTTTTGTCTCCCTTGCATGCCGGAAAAGTCTTGCGGGGCTCTTTGGAAGACGCCAAGGACCTGAACTTAACTTCCGTATCCCTAGGCGAATACGGTAGGCAGCTTCAGTCTGACTACAAGAAAAAGAGCCTGGTGACCCGTGCGGAGGCGCTGGATCTCGCAATCGGAAACTTGGATTACGCCAGAGATTCGGGGTTTGGGATTCTCCTGGAGGGAGCAGGAGCGCCATTTCTGCCTTTCGCAGATTTCATCGCGAAAATGCCTTTGTCAAACAGCCTGTTCAAGGCAACTGACTACAGTGTGCCCTTTATGCAGATCGTTTTGCATGGGTATGCAAACTACAGCGGCGAGTCCCGCAACCTGGCGGCAGACACCCAGAGGGGCTTGCTTGAGGCAGCAGAAGGCGGCGCAGGGCTGTCTTACACATGGATTGCCGCTCCTGACAGCATCTTAATAAACACAGAGCTCGCGGACGTGTTTTACAGCGCTAATTACAAGAATTCCTGGAATGACGCCCTTTTGAGCTTCAAGAAGTTTTACGGGACATTTTCAGGGCTTCATGCGCGGCTTATCGTGAACCACGAGATTCTTGCTGACGGGCTCGCAAGAACAACCTATGACAACGGATCCGCCGTTATCGTAAACTTCAGCGGGGAAGAGCGGGTTGTTGATGGAGCTTTAGTGCCCGCCAATGACTTTGTTTTTATAGAGGCGATCAGATGACTTCAAAACTCAGATTAGCCAGGTTTCGCAAGAACTCCGCCGGATACATTTTTGTTTTGCCTGTCATCATAGGCATTGTGTTCTTCTTCGCGCCCGCTATGGTTCAGTCCCTGGTTTACAGCTTCCATGAAGTCTCCCCCAACCCCGCTGGCGGAGTCACCATGAGTTACCTGGGATTTGCCAACTTCAACAGGGCGCTGAATGTAGACGTGGCCTTCAAGTACAGGTTCATAACCGCTCTGACAAACCTTGTGGCCGACGTTCCGGTGATATTGATATTCTCTTTTATAATGGCAAACGCCCTGAACCAAAAGTTCAAGGGAAGATGGCTGTTTCGCGCCATTTTCTTTATCCCAGTCATAATAGGCACGGGAATAATAGCGAAGATAGAAACCGACGACTATCTGTTTGGCGCTTACGGAATAGGCGCGTCGGCTTCAACCGCCGCCAACGCCGCTTCAAGCATGGCCGGAGGAACGCTGAACGTCCAGAGCATGATAGGCTTTCTGAGAGCGCTAGGGCTGGGGCGGTTTATCGACTACATCATCACCGCGATTGACAGACTGTACTATGTTGTCAACAACTCAGGAGTTCAGATAGTCATCTTCCTTTCCGCTCTTCAAGGAGTGCCGCAATCCTTGTATGAGGCGTCACGGGTGGAGGGATGCAGCGGCTGGGAATCCTTCTGGAAGATAACCCTGCCTCTGGTAAGCCCTATTCTGCTGGTGAACACGATATACACCATCGTCAACTTCTTCTTGGATCCCAAGAGCGAGCTGACCGCGATAATACAGGACACGACGTTTTTGCGAGGGCTTTACGGCTATGGCGCGGCGATGACTTGGCTCTTCTTCGCGTCAGCTGGAGCGATTTTAGCGGTCATATGCTTTCTGGTCTCACGAATGGTGTTTTATTATGATGATTGAGCCTTGAGAGAGTTTTTGCCAAAATAATAAGAGGGGGTGACGAGATGTCCGAGAGCGACATGACAGAAGCAAAGAAAAACCCGCTCTCTCAAACGCTTCTAAAGAAAACTGGCCGGGCGCTATACTTGGCGCTTCTCTACACAATCGTAATCGGGCTCGCGTTCTTGATTCTCTACCCTTACTTGGTGAAAATCGCGACCTCGTTCATGTCCCTTGATGACCTGTCCGATCCGACTGTAAGGTTTATCCCTAAAAACATCAGCTTCTACTTCTGGCAGCGAGCGGCGAAAGGGATGAACATCCTGACCTCCTTCGGAACAAGCCTTTATATAGCCGGAATAACCGCGCTCTTGCAGGTGATGTCCTGCGCGTTCGCAGGATACGGCTTTGCCAGGTTCAAGTTTGTTGGGCGAAACCTCTTGTTCTTCCTTGTCATATTTACCATGCTCGTTCCTTTTACGACCATAATGCTTCCGTACTACCTGAAGTTCCGCTACTTTAACGTGCTGTTCACGAAGCTGAACCTGATCAACACAATATGGCCAAATGTTGTCTTGTCAGTCACCGGCTTGGGGCTTAAGAACGGGTTATACATCTACATGATGCGCCAGTTCTTTCGAAGCATGCCCTCTGAGCTAGAGGAAGCGGCATACATTGACGGGGCTGGCTTGTTCGGCACCTATTTTCGCATCATGCTGCCCAACGCTTTTGTAACCATGAACACTGTGTTTTTGCTGGCCTTTTGCTGGCAATGGACTGACACAACCTATGCCAGCGTCTTTTTCAGCACCAAGCCCACTGTCGTCAACGCTCTAAAGAACATCGTCCTTGTGGTCGGACAGGACTTGGCAGCGGTTTCTTCTTTGCGCAACATCGGAACATTGATAGTCATGGCCCCGCTTGCGCTGTTGTATGCATTCGTCCAGCGAAGCTTCATTCAGGGGATAGAGCGGAGCGGAATAGCAAACTAAGAGCATGGTTAATATTTACTGCAAACCAAGCAAAGGGGGCATGTTTATGCGGAATTCGGGCATCACGCAAACGGCAGGGGCAGCGCCTCCTCCGCGCCAGGTTCATCTGGATTTTCATACCTCGGAGCATATTCTGGGTGTCGCGGAGCGTTTTGACGCGGAACTCTTCGCCAACTCCATGAAAAACGCCCACGTGACAAGCGCGACCGTTTTTGCCAGGTGCCACCACGGCCAAATTTACTACATGTCAGAGAAGTTCCCTGAGCTAATCCATCCAGCGCTTCACAGGAATCTATTGTTTGAACAGATAGCGGCGCTGCGCGCGAAAGGCTTGCGCGCCCCGATTTACATACCCGTTCAATGGGATTGCCACAGCGCGAAGTCACACCCTGAATGGCTTATTCGAAGAGAGGACGGATCCCATGAGGGAGGGCCTTTCACAGAGCCGGGGTTTTACCAGTCTCTTTGCGTAAACACAGGGTACTTCGAGTTTCTGTCGGAAATGACGCGTGAGGTTTGCGGCTTGCTTGGAGCTAATCTGGACGGGGTGTTTTTTGACATCGTGAAGACCCGCCCTTGCTACTGCAAAGCTTGCACTGAAAAGATGATCGAGCGAGGGATAGACCCCTCAAGCGAGCTGGCGGTGCGGTCTTTTGCCGAAGAATCCATCTCAAGCTTCAAAGAGAAAATGACTGCGCTGGTTCGAGAGTACAGTACAGACTGCACGATCTTCTATAACGCTGGGCACGTAGGGCCATGCATAAACGCAAATTCCCAGCATTGCACCCATCTAGAGATAGAAAGCTTGCCATCCGGGGCTTGGGGCTATCTTCATTTCCCCGTGGCCGCTCGGTACGCGAGATCCATATCAAAGAGCAACATTGGAATGACCGGCAAGTTTCATACTGAATGGGGCGATTTCCACTCTTTGAAGAACAAGGCCGCGCTTGAGTTTGAATGCTTCAGGATGCTTAGCTTTGGCATGGGATGCTCTATAGGAGACCAGCTGGAGCCATGCGGAACTCTAAACCCTGCCACCTACGACTTGATTGGGCATGTGTTTAAGCTGCTGGCAGAGCGGGAGGAATGGGCTCTTCCATCAGAGCCCGTGACAGAAGCCGTGATTGTCACTTCAGAAGACAGCGCATGTGAAAGCGAGATCCCCCTTTCAATTCTTGGCGCCACCCAGATGTTTGAAGAGCTAGGCCTACAGTTTGGCATCATCAGCCAGGACATGGACTTTTCAGGCTATCCCTTGGTAATCCTCCCTGACGACTTGGAAGTTGATGAAATGTTTCAGCAAAGGATCGACAAATACGTTGAAAGCGGGGGCCGCGTTTTATCGTTTGCCAAAGGCGGCTTGTCTCGCGAAGGAACCTATCCTTCTTGCCTAAACGCCTTAAATCTGGGAACGCGAGAGCTTCACCCCGACTTTGTCATAGCAGAAGGCTCTTTGGCCGAATCGCTGTATCAAGGAAACGAATACGTCATGTATTCCGCTGGGGAAATCCTTGAGGCCAAAGGTGGCGGCGAAGTCGCGCTATGGGGACGCGCCCCGTACTTCAAGAAAGAGGGAGACCATTTTTGCTCTCACATGTACGTGCCGTCATCCAAAGAAGGCGCTTACCCTGCTGCTATCGAAACCAAAAGCTCGATGCTGTTCGCGCACCCTATTCTGTCGCAATACAGGATTAACGTGCCCTTGTGGTGCAAGACTCTGGTTGCCAACGCTTTGAACAAGTTGCTGGGAAAGAAAATCGTTTCGCACAACGGGCCGTCAACCCTTCGCGTAAGCGTCCTCCATCAGCCAGGCAAAAGGCGCTACACCGCGCACTTTCTTTCGTACGTCCCTATCAAAAAGAGCGAAACCATTGACGTAATCGAAGAGCGAACGGTTCTCTATGATGTGACCGCAATCCTAAAGCTTCCCGAGGCCATAAAACAAGCGAGGCTTGTGCCTGAAAACGAGCTCTTGGACTATGACAACGGCGTTTTCACCCTGAGAAAAGTGGATGGATACGCGATAGTCGAGTTGAGCTATTAAGTGCATATTCCAAAATTCCGAAATGGCACCGGAATTAATTTTGGGATATGCTCTAAGGCAGGTTATCCGAGCAACAGTTCTGCAATATGCTCGCTTTATCAAATGCAATGCTGGAGGTGAAAAATGAAGCTTGTTTTAACGCTTTTAGCTCTCTTGGCGCTTGCTGGCTGCGGGGGAAAGGCAGCTTTAAATCCAGACCCTCCCATTTCAACTTTCGTTGCGCCTAGCGCCAATTCAGAAGCGGCAACCCCTGAGGCGATAGCAGTGGCAAGCCAAGAGGTGAAAGGAAAAACAGAAATGAATAACTCATTATTCGTTTCGCCGTCAGGCGATGACAAGAACGATGGCAGCTCAAAGGATTCGGCGTTCAAGACGCTTGAGCGGGCCCGAGACGCCGCGCGTGACCTGAAAAGCGCATTCAAGGGCGATATAACGGTCTACCTGTCCGGAGGCGAGTACCAGCTGTCAAATATGTTGACTTTTACCCCAAAGGATTCAGGTGCCCGTGACGCTAGGATAACGTACAAGGCGGTTTCGGGCGAGACGCCTGTCATATCAGGCGGATTTAAAGTGAGCGGCTGGGAGAAGGCTGAGCTTGACGGAAACGAGGTATATGTAGCCAGAATTCCTGAAGGATCCGGCATCAAGCACATCCGCCAGTTCTACGCCAACGGGATAGCGCAGCCTAGATCCTCTACAGCAGAACTCGCATGGACTTGGAAGGGTGTTAATGACAAGTCCGGCATCAAGACGCCGTTGCGGGATTTGTCTTCTATTAAAGACATCTCAAGCGTCGAGGTCTTTTGGCCTGTCGAATGGAAAGTCTTCTTTTTGAAAGCCGCTTCCAGCAACAGACGGGAGATAGCGTTCCAGGAACCGTATTACCAGGACTTCCTGGATATGATGGAAGACAGGTTTTCAGTTGGCGAAGTGCCGATGTTTTACCCCAACACCAAGTTTGGGTTATATCTCCAAAATGACCTCAGCTTTGTGAATGAAAAGGGCGAATGGTTCTACGACGAGAAAAGCCGCGAGCTGCATTACTATCCAGCGGATGGCGTTGACATGAAGAGCTCTGAGTTCTATGTCCCAGTTCTTGAGCAGCTCATGAGCGTTGAAGGAGGAACAAAGTACAATACAGTCGGGTTTCTGACCTTCGAGGGGATTGAGTTCAGGCACGGGGCTTGGAATGAGCCGAGCGAGTCAGGCCTTATTATCAACCAAGCGCAGAACCAGATGGTCATGACGCGAGATTCCGGCAAGATAGTGGTGAATTACGAAAACATCCCTTCGAATATAACGGTCAAGAATGCGGAAAGCCTTGTTTTCAAAGACTGCGTGTTTTCCGGCATGGGAGCGACAGCTCTAAGCTTTGAGTCAAACGTCAAGTATTCAACCGTTCAGGGATGCGTTTTCAAGGAGCTTTCAGAAGGCGGCGTGTCCGTCTCCAATTCGGGCGCTGACAAGGACTCCTTCGAGCAGAAATGCATAGGCAACAAAATCGACAACAATGTCTTCAGGCGAATTGGGCTTGACTACTGGAGCGCCATTCCTATAACAGTTTACTACGCCTCAGAGACCCAGATAACCCACAACGACATTTACGGCGTTCCGTACTCAGGGATAAGCTTGGGCTGGGGCTGGTACTTTGCCAAGGACTCCACTGTCGCAAGCAAAAACCTGATAGCTGACAACAAGATCGGCGGATACTTGCAAAAGCTCAGGGATGGAGGCGGCATTTACACATTGGGGCAACAGCCGGACTCTGAAATCAGAGGGAACTATATCTTTGAAGAGCACGCCGCCTACGGAGGGATTTACCTGGATGAGGGAAGCGCCTACTTCAAGGTAAGCGGGAACGTGATAGACATAGATCCGAGCCTGAGCAAAGACAGCCTGAATTGGCTAAACATCCATGGCCTCAAAGGCGGCCCGAATGGCGGGATGACAACCTATGATCTAGAGGTTTTCGGCAACTACCACAACATCAAAAATGAGCTGAACTCAGGAGAGCCAGCAACCGTAAGCGTCCATGACAACTTTTTTGTTGAAAGCGGGAAGTTTCCAGCGGAAGCGGAGAAGATAATAGGGAATGCCGGATTGCAGGAAGAATACAAGCATTTGTTAAGCAATGTCAAGTAGAGCGAAAACTGCAGTTCTTTTCACTCACTTGTACCATAACCAGGAGGTTCTGCCATGGCCTTAGGAGACATCACCAATTTGGCAACACGAAAGCATGCCGTTTCCCGCTCGATCTGCCCAGAAAACCCTACTGGGGGAAAAGGCAAGGGAGCGATGGCAGAAATAGCTGAGGGCGATTCGGGGCATCCCGCCCGGGATTTGGGCAAAGGCTGGAAAGTCAGCCCTTGCATTTCTATCCCTGCCCATACGACCGTAACGATTGCCAGCATTTCCGAGCCAGGTTGCATCAACCACATCTGGGTAACGCTCACAGGAACCTGGCGCAGCACGATATTGCGGGCTTATTGGGATGACGAGGAAAAGCCGTCTATCGAAAGCCCAGTCGGAGACTTCTTCTGCTCTGGCTGGAACCGCTATTCACAGGTATCCTCGCTTGCTGTATGCGTAAACCCTGCCAACGGCTTTAAGAGCATATCCCAAAATTCCGAAATGGCGCCGAAAAAATCCTGGCGAATGCTTCAACGCCGGATTTTTTCGGCGCCTCGGATATAATTTTGGGATATGCACTAACTGCTATTGGCCAATGCCTTTTCGAAAAGGGGCGAGATTTACGCTGGAGAACCGGGCTGACGAGCCGATAACCGCATTCTATCAATTCGATTATGTCCTGACTGACATTCCCGAAGACTCGTTGTACTTTCACGCCTGGTTCAACCGGGTAAACCCGAATCCTTACAAAGCGGACTACACTCTCCTGGACGTAGCTGGCGCGGGGCACTACGCTGGCACTTACATGGCCTGGGGCGTTAACAACAATGGCTGGTGGGGCGAGGGCGAGATAAAGTTTTACATCGACGGGGACAAGGAATACCCTACGATATGCGGCACAGGAACTGAGGACTACTTTGGCGGATCCTACAACTTTGAGGATCCTGGAGCGCACGACAGGTACTTGGCCTTCACAACCCCCTATTCCGGCTTGAACCAGATCATCACGCCAAACACGCTCTACGACAGCCAGTTCCGGTTTGGGCTTTACCGCTGGCACATAACGGATCCCATCTGCTTTGAGGAAAATCTGCGCATCACCATCCAAGCGCTGGGCTGGCGCTCGGGAGGCCGCTTTCTGCCTTTGCAGGACGACATCGCCAGCGTTGCCTTCTATTACAAGACGTTGCCGCAAGCGCCTTTCCCGGCGCTCGCTGACAGGGACTACTTGGAAGTAATTTGAGGTGTCGCAAACGCAAAGCGCAGTCCGCAAGAAAACCCGAAAGGAGGCATCGTTTTGGAAAACGGCATGGAGCCGCCAGGCTATTAGGCCAAAAAGCGGCATTCAACAAAAAGGATTCATGGCTTTAATTAAGCTCAAAAAAGAGTTGCATTCAACAAAAAGGGTTCATGGCTTTAAGGAGGGAAAAGGCATGAAATCGCTTAAGTTTTGGCTAGGCTTGATAGCGGCGCTCGCTATCAGCTTCGCATTATCAGCGACAGCGCTGGCAGAAGAGAAGACGCTTTCGGTTGTGCCGGAAGTGTCTGCGGACAGCCCTAACCAATGGAAATATGATGTTTCTCCAAGCGTCTTGAAGAACCTCCGAAGCATAGAGGTTAGCATGGCGAATGCGCCCACTGGCGGGGGCATGTTTCTTTTCCTGCCAGATCCATGGTTCCAGGTCATGTTCACTCCAGGAGATGGCAATGGCGCAGCCACAAGCTACACCATTGACGCGCAAACGCTATCTACAGAGTGGATAGAAGCCAATCCTGGCGAATGGGTTCTCAAGGATGAAGGAGCTGGAATCGCCCAACTCTTTGACTTGATCCGGAGCGGCGACTACTCGTCTCTAGGACTTGCTTACTATTCCGGAGGCGGGCTGGCAGATCTCCAATTGGCGAATTTCACGCTTGTTTACGACGAGGACAGCAACGTCGAGCCTTGGACGCCTGGAGATCCTGTTGACGGACAGCTGGAGCTAAACCCCACAGTTCCTGACAGCAAAGGCGATCCCACCACTCAGTGGTTTTGGGACGTCGACCCGGAAATTCTGCGAAACTTGCAAGGCTTTTCAATTTCCATGGCAAATCCTCCTTCAAGCGGTGGCATGTCCATTGTGCTTCCAGAGATCAACCCATGGGATCCTGTCATGTTCACCCCAGGCGATGGCAATGGGGCAGCTACCGAATACGCCATAGACGCATCATCTCGCTCAACTGAATATGTTGAGTCTTCTCCTGGCAACTGGGTTCCCAAAGAGGACTACTCTTCAGACGCTACGCTGTTCACTCAATTCTTTGATTTGCTCCATGAAGGCGGATACAAGACGATAGGGCTTACCTACTATAATAACGGCGGGCTGGATGCGCTTCAGTTGACGAGGTTTACGCTCATTTACGGCAACTCTGGCGAGAGCGAGGATCCCGGCGACGGCGAAGAGCCTAACGAGAGCGAGGATCCCGGCGACGGCGAGGAGCCTAACGAAGGTGTGGAGCCTGGTGATGGCGAGGAGCCTGGCGATGGCAAGGAACCTGGCACAGGCGAGGAACCCAGTGAGGGCGAAGAACCTGGCGATGGCGAAGAGCCTGGCACTGGCGAGGAACCTGGCGATGGTGAGGAACCCAGTGAGGGCGAAGAACCTGGCGATGGTGAGGAACCTGGCGAAGGCAATGAGCCTGACGAAGGCAATGAGCCTGGCGATGGCGAAGATCCTGGAGAAGCTGAAGATCCTGGCACTGGCGAAGAATCCGGCGAGGGCGAAGAGCCTCCAACCCCTCCAGCAGGCCAAACTGTTGTCATAACTCCAGATGTGTCTGGCGAAACTGGCGGCCAATGGTACTGGGATGACTCAGAGGACATTTCAGGCTATGTGACGGAGATAAGGGTGCAGCTTACTGAGGCCACCGCTGGCGGAGCTTTCATAGTCCTCCAAGGCCCTGGCTTGTGGGTGCAATACATGTTCACAAATGGCGGAGGAACCGAGGCTGGGACGTTTGTCATTACATCGGATGGCGTTGAGCCGCCAAGCTATGAGAGCGAAGACTATGCGGGATTGTTTGAGACCCTGCGGACAAAGCAGGTAGACCAAATCGGATTGGGATATTACATGCCCAATGTATCAGCTTTGCCGGTTGCAAGCATTACGCTTGTCCTTGGCGAAAGCCCTGACAGCACTGGCGAAAGCCCTGATCTAGAAACTCCTGAAGAAGCGGTGCCTCCAGTTGCGTACTATCCTTACATTCCGTATGTGCCCTACTACATAGCTCCGAAGCAAGCGGTGCCAGCAAAGGAAGATCCAGCAAATCCGCCTAAAGCGTTAACTGGGCCGGTTGCGGCGCTCCCTGCTGTTTCAAAAGTTCTGGTAAACGGGGCTGACGTTTCATTTGCCACGTACAATATCGCTGATTTCAACTATTTCAAGCTTCGTGACTTGGCTTTTGCCTTGAATGGCACGGGCAAGCAGTTCGAGGTCATTTGGGAGCCTGAGGAAAAAGTCATATATCTCGCAAGCGGCAAGCCATACGTCGCCGCTGGAGGAGAGCTGGCGCCAGTTGGCGCAACGGAGAAGGTCGCTATTGCTGCAACAGCCACTGTTTACATAAACGGCAACAAAGCTCAGCTTACAGCTTATAACATCGACGGCTACAACTACTTCAGGCTTCGCGACATAGGTCTTGCCTTCAACTTTGCTATCGGCTGGATTGAGGCGGCTAACACAATCACTATAGACACAGGCGCTGGCTATTTGGAAGCGGAGAAGACTGTAACCATCAAGCCTAACGTCTCTGGAACAAGCGGCGGCCAATGGTATTGGGATGACTCAGAGGACATTTCCAAGGATGTAAAAGAGATTGTGCTTGAGCTTTCCGGTGCCACAAAGGGCGGGACGTTCATAGTTCTGCAAGGCCCAAACGATCTTTGGAAGCAGTATATGGTCACCAACGGAGGCGGAACTGAAGCGGGAGTCTTTGTCATAACGTCCAAAGGCGTTCAGCCTGAAAGCTATGAAAGCGAAGACTACGCCGGATTGTTTGAGACCCTGCGCACCAAGCAGGTAGACCAGATCGGATTAGGATACTACATGCCTAGCGTGTCAGCGTTGCCCGTATCCAGCCTTACTCTTATATGTGACCCAGAGCCGGTTCCTGGCTCTTGATTGGGGGAACGAGAAAATGAGAACAAGAAAATTTCTCTGCCTAATTCTGGCGCTTGCAATCTCAGCATTCATCTCTGTTGCGGCCTTTGCTGAAGAACAGCTAATCGAGATCAAGCCCGATGTTTCCGGCACAAGCGGAGGCCAATGGTATTGGAACGATGACGACGACATCTCAAAGTATGTAACAGAGATAGTCCTGGAGCTCACGGAGCCTACAAAGGGCGGCGCATTCATCGTTTTGCAAGGCCCGAACGAGCTATGGAAACAGTATATGGTCACCAACGGGGGCGGAACTGATGCAGGAGTCTTTGTCATCACCCCTCAAGGCGTTCAGCCTGAAAGCTATGAATACGGACAGAATTACCCTGACTTGTTCAAAACCCTGCAAACCGAGCAGGTTGACCAGATCGGGTTGGGCTACTACATTCCTGATGTAGCCGCTCTGCCAGTAAAGAGCCTTACTCTTATTTGCGAGATGCCAGACAAAGCGCCAGAACCAACTCCAAAGCCCGTTGCGCTCACCGCTCAGCCGACCGCTTCCAAAGTCTTGGTAAACGGAAAAGAAGTGGCGTTTGGCGCTTACAACATCTCAGGCTTCAACTATTTCAAGCTTCGTGATCTGGCCTATGCGTTGAGCGGCACACCCAAGCAATTTGAAGTCGGCTGGGACGCAAAGGCCGAGGCAATAACCCTCACAAGCGGCAAAGCTTACACTGTGGCGGGCGGAGAGCTGGAAGCCAACGGAGCGGGGATCAAGACTCCTGTGGCCACCTCATCTTTGATTAGCATCAATGGCAAAGCGGCCTCGCTTGCCGCTTACAACATTGACAGCTTCAACTACTTCCAGCTGCGCGACATCGGCAAGGCCTTTAACTTCAGCGTCGGCTGGGAAGCGGCGTCTAGCACAATCACTATTGACACAAGCAAGGGATATACTGAGTAGTAGAGCTTTAGACCTTTGCCAAAATTCCATATTGGTGCCGGAAAAATCCTGGCGAATGCTTCAACTAGTTTGCTCGGGCTTCTGCGAGCAAACACCCGGATTTTTCTGGCCACCTCGGATATAATTTTGGGATATGCTCTTAGACATTTGCCAAACCCGCAAGTGTTCGGGTTTTTGGCCGGACAAAAGGACAAGGCCTGTAGACGCCTTGTCCTTTTGTTAACTCAATGCCATGAAGCGCTAACCCGCTCTCTATTTGCCATGGAATTTACTGCTTTTCGCTAAATTGGCCAAATGGATTCCCTCAGGAATATGGCCTTTCTCAAACACGGCGAGTGACACCCAGTCGGCTGGCAGGTCACAATGCGCCAGCGCTCACTTCGAACGGAAATCCCTATCCGCGCACGGCGAGCCTGACGAACCGCGTCCCCGCCCAAAGCTGCACTTGGATTTAATTACTGTATGCTTAACATTTTATGTTATAAGTGCGCAAAATCACTCTTCACTTTCCCCTTGGAAAACCTCCGGCGGCTTATCTGTGGTAAAAAAGACAAGGCCTGTACGCGCCTTATCCTTTTTTGAACCCTGCCATCTGCAAAACCCATAGAACGCTAACCCTCTCACTATTTACCATGGAATTTACTCCTTGTTGCTGAAATAGCCGGATGTACGCCCCAGGAATATGCCCTTCTCAAGTATGCCAAAGTGCCCCAACATTGCGGCTGGCAATTCGAAAAGCGTCAGCGCTCCTCTCGCACTGCAACGACGAACCACATCCCCTCCAAGCAAGCCTTCTGGGAGCATTCTTCTATGCTAACCGCTCACTATTTTCCATGGAATTTACTGCTTGTTGCTAAAACGGTCTGGATTGGTGTCACTCTCCTGGGAATACGCTCTTTCCATGCGGCCAGATGTGCAGCATTTTTCCACCTAAGGAACACGTGGCATCCCAATGCTTTTCAGTAGCCTTTTAGGAAATCTGGGATATCAGACCTATTCCCAACCCGAGAGTATATATGGTTGAACGGTCATCCCATCATTTGCAAAAGAGGCGAAATCCTTGAATTATTACAATGTATACTGCGATGAAAGTTGCCAGCTGGAGCGCGATGGCATCAACGCCATGGTTCTTGGCGCTGTTTGGTGCCCTAAAGATTCAGTCAAGAAGATAAGCGACCAGATACGCCTTATTAAAGCAAGAAACAGTGTCGCTGAGACTGCCGAAATGAAATGGGGCAAGGCAAGCCCCTCAAAAAATCAGCTTTTTCAA
>JAISWZ010000323.1 GCA_031270945.1 Clostridiales bacterium
GGCAAGGCGCGCAAACGAACAGTCAAACATAAAACCATAAAACATACCAGCCGCAACAACTTGCGCTTTCGACAATACATCTATGCCACCGAGTCTGCCCCTTTAAATTTTTTAGTGCGGTTGCACCGCTAAGCCTCCAAATCTCAAGGTTTTCTATGCACATTGCCAAAACGATCCGGGGGTTTGCGCAGAAAAAGCGTTTCATGCCCTCTTGCCAAAAGGGCGCCTGATGTGGTATAGTCCGATAAGCGATATACATATGTACGCATGCCGTGAACACCAGCGGCCTAGGACATATCCCAAAATTCCTCTGAAGGCTGGGATCTTGCGGCGCTTACGCACTAAAAAGTTTAGCTATGAATCATCTGCTTTCGGGATATACTATCGAGCAAAAATAACGCCATGACGCGAGAGATCTCTCGCGAGCAGTTCCCTATTCGAGAGCGAGCCGGAGCGGCCCGACCGCTCGTCAGTGTAACGCTCGCCAGCAGCGAGAGCGGGGTGCGGCATTTGACTGTGAAAAATTTTGTGCTTGTGGATTCTGAGGCGTTGCCCGAAATATTCATTAAAGTGCTTGAAGCGAAGCGGTTAATGCACAGCGGCAAGTGCAAGACTATACAAGAAAGCGCCGCCGCAGTCGGGATCAGCAGAACCGCCTTTTACAAATACAAAGACAGCGTCTTCGAATTCTATGAAGGCAAAGGCAAGAAGAGCGTAACAATTGGCCTGGATTTGGAAGACACCCCAGGGTTGCTTAGCCAGGTCTTGAATGTCATCGCCAACAGGGGCGCGAACATCTTAACAATTAACCAGACCATTCCGGTCAACAGATACGCCTTTGTGACTCTGACCATGGAGGTTTTGGTTGAGTCCGCTATCGTAGATGACCTGGGCAAGATCCCAGGCGTCTCAAACCTCAGGATCTTGGCGCTAAACTCCAATAACTGAGGAGATCGCCAGACAAGCGAGGCGCTTTGCGCCCATGTTTCGTTAAATAGTCAACCTCCTTAGATAAAGACTCACTAAGAGGGTGCCTTTGGCGCCCAACGTATGCCCTTAGGCTTTGCCAAGGGTAAGTTTTTCGCCGCAGTCGCGGCAAACAGGAGGGGATGCGTATGGCTGGCATAGCCATACTGGGTTATGGCATCGTTGGATCCGGCGTCTATGCTGCAGTTGAAAGAAGCCAAGATCTCTTGGCCAAAAAGCTGGGAGAGCCTTTGGAAGTGAAAGCGATATTGGATATCCGCCCTTTCCCTGGAGACCCAGCGGAAGGGCTTATAACAAATGACCTTGGCAAGATCATTGAAGACCCAGGGATAGCTCTGGTAGTTGAAACAATGGGCGGCGTGGGCGCCGCTTATGAATTCACGCGAAAGGCCCTGGAGGCAGGAAAGCACGTAGTGACAAGCAACAAGGCTCTTGTAGCCAAGCATGGCGCTGAGCTTCTGGAAAAGGCCCGGGAGAAAGGCGTCAAGTACCTGTTCGAGGCAAGCGTCGGAGGCGGCACTCCAGTGCTCAAGCCTCTGTGCCAGACCCTTGAGATAGAACGGGTTCTGGAGATCGAAGGAATACTTAACGGCACAACCAACTACATCCTGACACAGATGGAAAACAGCGGCATGAGCTTCAGGGAAGCGCTGAAGCAGGCGCAGGAGATGGGATATGCCGAGAAGGATCCCTCAGACGACATAAAGGGCGATGATCCCAGAAGGAAGCTAGCGATACTCCTTAGCACTGTGACTGGGAAAAATGTGGAGCCCGAGAGGATAAACGCTGAGGGAGTTGAAAAGATAGACAAAGAAGACTTTGTCTTCGCCGGAAAGTTCTCGTGCACGATAAAGCTGGTCGCAAAGGCTGTAATCGAAAGAGACAAGATCTCGGCTGCCGTGTTTCCCATGGCTGTGCCCAAGAACTCCCTTTTCGCTTCCGTTAACGACGTATACAACGCGGTGATAATAACATCAAGCATTTCAGACAACGTTCTTTATTACGGCAGGGGCGCTGGAAAGCTTCCTACGGCGTCATCAGTCCTGGTTGACATTGTGGACGCGCTGGCGGGCTCTAGCATCCAACGCATCTGGAAAAGCGAGCCGGCTTCGATGATAAAAGAGGACGTCTTCGGAAACGCCAGGCTGGTCCGGCTTGAAAGGGCAATCGATGAAAAGTCCTTGGGTCTGGTCTCTGAACTGTTTGACAATCCCTACTGGATAGGAAACTTGGGCTTCGTCGCTCCTCCTATGCCAGCGGAACAATTCTTGCCAATGGCAAAAAATCTAGAGGCAAATGGGATAGCCATTGCCAACGCATTTAGGATATACGCCCACAGATGACGGAGGATGCCATGATAAAAGTCACCACTCCAGCTACAACAGCAAACTTGGGGCCAGGCTTCGATTCCATTGGAATGGCGCTGAGCGTGACAAACACTCTTTGCGCTGAGGAGTCTGACTCCCTTTCAATAGAAGTCCGAATGCCCCAGGTACCGCCTATACCAACTGATGAGGATAACCTGATTTACAAGACCATAAAGGGATTCTATGACGAGCTGGGCTTTTCTTTCCCGGGCGTCCACATGATCCAAGAAGACAATATCCCTCTCACGCGCGGATTGGGTTCCAGCGCCGCTTGCGTTGTCTCCGGCCTATTGGCCGCCAACGCTTTGAGCGGCGCTGGCCTATCTAAAGAGGATCTTCTGCAGATGGCCGCCAGGCTGGAAGGCCATCCTGACAACGCAGCGCCAGCTATGCTAGGCGGAATAGTGGTTGGCGCAATGAGAGGGCAACGGCTTTACTGCAGCAGACTGGACGCGCCAGGGCTAGATCGGCTGAACTTCGCTCTGCTAATCCCTGACTTTCCCCTGCCTACAGAAAAGGCCAGAAATGTATTGCCAAGCTCGTACAGCAGGGAGGACGCCGTCTTCAACGCCAGCCGCGCCGCGCTTTTGGTAGCCGCATTGGCCCAAGGCGAGCATGACCTGCTTGAGTGCGCTTTTGAGGACAGGTTCCACCAGCCCTACAGGAGCGCTCTAATACCAAACATGGCAGAAATATTTTCAGAATGCAAGAGAGCTGGAGCGTTGGCCACATTTCTAAGCGGCGCGGGCCCCACTCTCATATCAGTGACCAAGGACTTGAGATTTTGCCCCAGTCTGCCTAGCGGCTGGAAACTTCAGTTCGTGGCGCCTTCGGCGGAAGGCGCGGTTTGCGAAAACATCACTCTTTAGCCGTTTGCGGCAAGGCACCCGTCCCCCTAAAGGCGAATATACATAGAGAGGGCATGTTTTCAAGGACCAGCGTTTTGCCGCTGCAGCCCTATAAAGGCTTAGTTTGAAGGGATGGATGCATGTGCTAATTGTCCAGAAATTCGGCGGGACATCGGTCGCCGACGCCAGGCGCGTAAACCATGTCGCAAAGAGGATAGCTCACTCCCGCCAACTGGGAAACCAGATCGTGGTTGTTCTTTCAGCCCAAGGAAGCACCACTGATCAGCTTCTCGAAAAGGCCAAAGAGATCAACCCTGACGCCAGCAAGAGAGAGCTGGACTTGCTTTTGGCTACAGGGGAGCAGCAATCAATCGCTCTTATGTCCATGGCTTTGCATAAGCTGGGTTGTCCCGCCATATCGCTGACCGGCCCCCAAGCAGGGATCCATTCCACATCGGCTCACGGCAACGCGAGGATAAAAAGGATCGAGCCTGAGCGGATCACCCAGGAGCTCGACAAAAACAACATTGTAATTGTTGCCGGGTTCCAAGGCATGAACAGGTATGGAGACATTACCACTTTGGGGCGGGGAGGATCTGACACTTCAGCCGTTGCCTTGGCCGCGTCATTGCATGCTGACTTGTGCGAGATTTACACTGATGTCTCAGGCGTGTACACAGCCGATCCCAGAATCGTGAAAAATGCCCAAAAGCTTAACGAAATCCGCTACGACGAGATGCTAGAGCTGGCTTCTCTTGGAGCGAAAGTGCTTGCCACCCGCTCCGTGGAGCTTGCAAAGAAATACCAGGTGAACTTGGTTGTCCGCAACTCCATGTCCATGGAGGAGGGCACCTTGGTCAAGGAGGAGGCAATTGTGGAAAACACCTATGTAAGCGGGCTTGCGTTGGACAAGAACGTAGCTAGCGTTTCTGTCATAGGAGTCCGCAACAAGCCTGGAACCGCGTTCAAGCTATTCCAGACGCTTGCAAAGGCGAAGATTTCTGTTGACATCATTCTTCAGTCTATAGGCCGCGACAAAACAAAGGACATCTCCTTCACTGTAGCCAAGCAGGACTTGCAGCAAGCGGTTCAGGTTCTTCAGGCTGGCAAGGACTCTTTGGGCTTTGAGTCGCTATCCTATGACGACTCAATTGTAAAGCTTTCTGTTGTAGGCGCCGGAATGGCGTCAAACCCGGGGGTTGCCTCCATGCTGTTTGAGGCTCTCTACAACGGCGGAATCAACATCATGATGATTTCCACCTCGGAAATAAAAATATCTGTCTTGATAGACGCCAGGGATGCAGACAACGCCGCGAACGCCGTGCACAGCAGGTTCTTCTCCCAGCCTGTTGGCGCCCAGCAGAGCCAAGCTTAATGCGTATCCCAAAAATTCCTGCATTGGCGATGGAAAAGGCATGCGATGCCTTTACAGTGTTTGTCTCGGGCTTCAACGAGCAAACTTGCGTGGCTTTTCCGAGCCCTAAAATAAAATTTTGGGATATGCTCTTTTTCTTAGGAGGTCGTTTTGTGAAGTTAGCCATTGTAGGCGCCACCGGGCTAGTTGGAAGATCGTTTCTGGAAGTGTTGGGCGAAAAAAATCTGCCCATTGAAGAATTGAAACTCCTGGCCTCTGAAAGATCAGAAGGCATGAAGCTCAGCTTCAAGGGAGAAGAGCTTTCTGTCACCGCCTTGAAAGAGGATTCATTCGAGGGCATAGACATAGCCCTGTTTTCAGCCGGAGCAAAGATATCAAAAATTTTCGCCCCCTTGGGGGCGAAGGCTGGCTGCATTGTAATTGACAACTCTTCTTGTTGGCGCATGGATCCGGAAGTGCCGCTTGTGGTGCCTGAGGTCAATCCAGAAGACGCCTTCAAGTCCAAAGGAATAATCGCCAACCCTAATTGCTCAACAATCCAGGCGGTTGTGGCCTTGGCGCCATTGCACAAAACTTATGGAATAAAGAGGGTTGTCTACTCTACCTATCAGTCTGTCTCTGGCGCTGGAAAGCAGGGATTGGACGATCTGGAGAGAACGCAAAACGGGTTGGAACCCCTAAAGTTTCCATATCCAATTGCGAATAACATCATACCCCAAATTGACATTTTCCTCCCTGACGGCTACACTAAGGAAGAGGAGAAGATGATTGAGGAAACCAGGAAAATTATGCACGAACCTGATCTAAGGATCACGGCGACGTGCGCCAGGGTTCCTGTAGCCGCTAGCCACAGCGAGAGCATAAACGTGGAGTTCTACAGCCCGTTTGACCTTGTTGAGGTAAAGGCCCTGCTTGCTTCCTCCCCAGGCGTTGTTGTCCAAGACGATCCAGAAAGCCTGCTCTACCCTCTCCCCGCTTTAGCCAAAGGTCATGACGAGGTGTACGTAGGAAGGCTAAGAAGGGATCCGTCCGTTGAGAACGGCTTGAATTTGTGGGTTGTCGCTGACAACATCAGAAAGGGCGCAGCGTCCAACGCTGTCCAGATAGCCGAGTTATTGATGAAAGGAGCACATCTTTGAGAAACCTGACACTGATAGCTGTGCTATTTAAGAGAGGAGCACATCTTTGAGAAACCTGACGCTGCTTACCGATTTCTATGAGCTGACCATGATGCTAGGCTATCTCCATTCGGGGATGGCTGACCGCAAAGTGGTCTTCGACTTGTTCTTCAGAAAAAGCCCCAGCGGCAACGGCTATGCCATAGCCGCTGGACTGGAGCAGGCGGTCGAGTACATTGAAAACCTGCACTTCCCGGATGAGGAACTAGAGTATCTATCCTCCACTGGGTCATTTGACCGCGAATTCATACAGGCGCTTGAAAATTTCGAGTTCACGGGGGACATCTACGCCATGCCTGAGGGCACTGTCGTTTTCCCCCATGAACCTCTGATCCGCGTTGAAGCCCCCCTGTTCCAGGCCCAACTGGTTGAAACCGCGCTTTTGACCATCGTAAACCATCAATCGCTCATAGCGACCAAAGCCGCCCGCGTAAGCCTGGCCGCCCAAGGCACAGTGCTCGAGTTCGGACTTCGCCGCGCCCAGGGGCCTGACGCTGGCATCTACGGCGCCAGAGCCGCTATCATAGGAGGTTGCCAAGCCACCTCCAATGTTTTGGCAGGACGGATGTTTGGCGTTCCCGTACGGGGCACACACGCGCACAGCTGGGTCATGAGCTTTGACACAGAGCTCGAAGCCTTCCGCGAGTACGCGAAGCGCTACCCGAAGGCCTGCATACTTCTTGTTGACACTTATGACACCTTGAAAAGCGGAGTGCCAAACGCGATAAAAATCTTCTCCGAGATGAAGGAAAACGGCATTCCCCTGACCAACTACGGGATCCGCCTTGACAGCGGAGACTTGGCCTATTTGTCCAAAATGGCCAGAAGAATGCTTGATAAGGCCGGATTTGAGGCCGCTGTCATCTCAGCCTCCAGCGACCTGGACGAGAACATCATATCCCAGCTAAAGCTGCAAGGGGCGCAGATCACAGTCTGGGGTGTAGGCACCAACCTCATCACCTCGCAGGATTGCCCCTCCTTTGGCGGCGTGTACAAGCTGGCGGAAGAGGAATCGCCTGACGGAGTCCGGGTTCCAAAGATCAAGCTTTCAGAGAACCCTGAAAAGGTGACGAACCCTGGCAAGAAAAAAGTTCTCAGATTCTATGGGCAAGACACCGGCAAGATCAGAGCCGATGTGATCTGCCTGGATGACGAGACTTTCGATCCTTCTCTTGACGTCACCATCTTTGATCCCGACGCCACATGGAAGCAGAGCACCCTTGAGGCTGGCACCTATACGATCCGGGATCTCCTGGAGCCTGTCTTCATAAACGGGGAAAAGGTCATAAGCCTTCCGTCTGTCATGGAGATCCAGGCATACTGCCAGAAAGAGCTTGACACGCTGTGGGATGAGCACAAGCGACTTTCAAACCCCCAGATCTGCTACGTCGATCTCTCGGAAAAGCTCTACAACCTCAAGCAGTCCATGATCAGGAAAACAAGGATATCCAAGCACTAGGACAAGCCCTGGCGCGTAAGGCACAAAGTCGCAGTGATGCTTCCACGTGTGACTGCCAAAAAATTAAAATTGGGATATGCTCCTACTAATTGTTCATATAGAACAAGGATATATTAATGCAGGAATAGATTAATACTGGCATAAATCACAAGAGTCTTAGATTAATACAGGCATAAATCAATGCAACCATACATTAAAACAAGCATAAATTCGTCAATCACCTGAATTTTTCGCTCATGCCTGAGATGGGAAGCTGAGATGGGAAGCTTAGCTTTCACCCCTGGCATACTGGAAGGAAGGATAAAATGATTTATGACGTAGAAATGGCGCAGAAGCTTAAGCATCCCGAACTGGTCGAAGACAAGATGTCCCTTGAGCCTGAGCTCACAATAGTCCAGGCCATTCAGGAATTCAGGATGGATAGCGGGATAACCCAGATCGAGCTCTCTGAAGTGTCCGGCGTATCCCAAGGCGACATTTCAAAGATTGAGAGAGGCCTGCTTAGCCCTACAATCAAAACCCTTAAAAAGCTCGCCAAGGCTTTCAACAAGAGGATTATCCTCGAATTCGTCCCCGCTAGCCAGCCATCAAAAATCTCCTACAAGGCAAACAAGGAGTTTGAGGCGTCTTCGGCTGACGACGAGCCCTTGTATACTAAAGATCCCTCGCAGGATGATGAATAGGATGATTTATAATTAAACCAAAGCAAAAAAAGCAAGCAAAAAGCAAAGCAAACAAAAAGCAAAACCTAAAAATCAAAGCCTAAAAATCAAAGCCAAAACCAACAAGCAGCCCTGCCGCAGGCAGGGCTCGCTTTGGGTTTTGACTTTTCGCAAAGCTGGGATGCGCCTCAGTTTTACCAATAAATTTATCTGCGCTTTTCGCTCGCGGGATTGGCGCTCTTGATTTGGCCAAATTTCTCTTCAGATGTTTTCTTTCTCTTATATATTGACAAACCTTTTCTTCGTTTGCTATAATGCTATAGCAACCAGACCATGCGAAAAACAGCACTTAGCGCATAAGACTCAAGCAAATCGCAACTTTAGGCATTAGCCTAATTCTCCGCAAGCTCCTGAAAAGAGGTCTCTTAATGTATCTTGATGATTTGAACCCAAGCCAGAAAGCGGCTGTATTGCACGAAGGCAAGCATCTGCTTTTGATGGCTGGAGCGGGGACGGGAAAGACAAAGACGATAATAGCCCGTGTCGCGCACCTAATCGCGACAGGAACAGATCCGAGCCGGATCCAAATCCTGACCTTCACCAAACGCGCGGCCAACGAGATAGTCGAGCGGGTAAAAATATCCTTGGAGTCAAGCGCTGCGCAGAGCTTGCGAGGCGCCACTTTCCATTCCTGGTGCAATCAGCTTATACACCGGTTTCCAAACCTCTTCGGGACAGGCTCGTTCACTGTCATAGACAAGGACGACCAAATTTCCACCATGAAGCTGGCAACAGGAAAGAACGCGCCAGAATACAAGAAAACAAAGCTCAAGGCTGAAACCCTTTTGAATATTTACTCCTTTGTTAGAAACACCCGCAAGAGCTTGGCTGAAGGCATCAGGATCAAGCTGCTGAGCGACCAGGACATTGACGCCCAAGAAGACTTCCTGGAAACCCTGGTGCCAGCAATACGCGGCATTCTTACCAATTACGACGCCAAGAAGCGCGAGAAGAGCTACCTTGACTATGACGACATTTTGCTGGTTGTGGCTACAAGGCTGAAAAACGATGAAAACGCAAGGCAGATCGTCGGAAGCTTATACGATCACATTCTGATAGACGAGATGCAAGACACCAATCCGCTGCAGTGGGATCTCGTGCAACCGTTCCAGGAAACCACTCACCTGTTTTGCGTGGGAGATGACGCTCAGTCAATCTATGCCTTCAGAGGCGCTGATTTCAAGAACATCCACTCCTTCCAAGAGAGGGTCGCTGACTCGGAAGTTTTCTACCTTCAAGACAACTACCGCTCAACCCAGGAAGTGCTGGATGTCTCCAACTGGCTTCTGTCCCAGTCTCCTGTCAATTACAACAAGAACCTGACAGCCATAAGGGGCAAAGGCATAAAGCCAAAGTTCCTGGATGTCAACGACGACTTTCAAGAGGCCGCCCTGGTGGCTGACAAGATAGAGCAAAACTATAAAAGCGGCAAGCGCTATTCTGACAACCTGGTTCTTATCCGCTTTGGCAAGCAGTCAAGCAAAGTGGAAGGTGAGCTCATAAGGCGCAGGATCCCCTTTGTCATCTACGGCACAATAGGGCTTATGGACTCCGCTCACATCAAGGACGTCATGTCTGTCCTTCGAGTAGTCAACAACAAGGACGACGAGATCGCCTGGATTCGCTACCTAACGTTCTGGGAAGGCATAGGCGAGGTAGGCGCCTCAAAGCTGATAAGCCTGTTCTTGAGCGTTCCCTATATAAGCGACTGCATCCACATCATAAAGTCTTCGAGATACGCAAGAAACCCGGCTATCGCTGAGGTTGTGGAGAATGTCAAGAAGAATCGCGGCTGTGTCTATGATGCCGTGCAAGCGGCAATCAAAGGCATGGGAGACGCAATGGCCAAAAAGTACGACAAGGACTGGGCCACAAAGCGCATGCCAGATTTCCCTGTTCTCCTGGAAATGGCCAAAAGCTATGCGACAGCGGGAGAGCTGATATCTGACCTTCTGCTTGACAACTCAACCACCAAGTCCATCCTGATCAGGGATGCCAGAGACGACAAGTCAAAAGAGGACCGTGTTATCATCTCCACCATCCACTCCGCCAAGGGCCTTGAAGCTGACACCTGCTTTGTCCTTAACGTCTCTCCAGGCATATTCCCGTCACCCTGGAGCATGAAGGCCTCAGGAGACTTCGAAGAGGAAAGGCGCGTTTTGTACGTAGCCCTCACTAGAGCCAAGAACGATCTCTACATCCTTAGGAACAACGGATCGTACAAGCCCTACACCAGCGAGAGCTACGACTATGCCTGTGAAGAGTACTTCTTGGAGAACATGCCCTACTACCTTTGCGATTACACCTTGCCAGGCCAGAAGAGGCCTTTGGCAAAGGACATAAATCGGCCGAACAAGTTTGAAATGCCTAACTTCTTGGACTAATTTTTATCTTTAAAGATCATACTGTATATGTGCTTTTGATTTCGGGCTTGGTTATCTCGTACAGAACCTCGTGACATCAAAAACGCATAGGGATTGCGAATTGTGCATGTTGTCAGAAAGGCAGAAAACGAGCACATGGGAGACATTTCCAGATATCTCGCTATAATCTGGACACAAAATGTGTTTTTATTCGAACATTTAGGGTCTACCTTTCCTTGCAGTGTCGGCTACGGTGCCTTCGCCGCATTGCGCTGAGCCTGGCTTATGCGCTATGGGCTTCTATGCCGTCAAATTGCTTGGAGGCATGTCTGTCTGTTTTCAGGGATGGGCTGGCTGGATAAGCGTGCGCGGTTCGAGACATGCGGCAACACGTCACTCAGGGAGGCTATTCGCAAACTTTCACTCTGGCGAGCCCAGTC
>JAISWZ010000356.1 GCA_031270945.1 Clostridiales bacterium
TTATACATTCTAAAAATGCCGTCGATAAACCTCTTGCGAACATGAAACATAACCCGTCAAATCGGAAAGCCTGGGGTTTTCCCCATCAAGGAGGCAAATGCATGAAACCTCTCATATTCTCTGATCCGGAAAAATGCGTAGGGTGCAATAGGTGCACACGATTCTGCCCGATTGAAACAGCCAATATAACCGCTATAGACGAAAGCGGAAATATAAAAGTAAACATAGACAATGACAAATGCATAGGCTGTGGGGCTTGCGTGGCCACTTGCCACCATGGCGCCAGAAGCTACTACGATGACACAGAAAGGCTGATAGCTGATCTTAAAACCGGAAAGCCCATATCTCTCATAGTTGCCCCAGCGTTTCGGCCAAGCCTGGACAAAGCGGGACGCATCCTAACTTGGCTAAGGGATCTTGGAGTGCGTAGAATCTATGACGTGTCCGTCGGCGCTGACATCTGCACCTGGGCTCACATTAGAGCCATGGAGACAATGAACCTAGGCCCGATCATATCCCAGCCCTGCCCTCCCATTGTGAACTACTGCCTGATGTACAAGCCCGAGCTGGCACAAAAGCTGTCCCCTGTGCAAAGCCCAATGAACTGCGTTGCCATCTACATGAAAAAATATGAGGGGATCTACGATAGCATAGCCGCCATATCCCCATGCATAGCGAAAGCCCATGAATTCGAGTCAACCGGCCTTGTCCAGTACAACGTCACATTCAAGAAGTTGACGGACTACATCGAAAAGAACGGCATCATCCTCCCAATGGAAGAGTCAGTCTTTGACCATCCCCGCGAAGGGCTTGGATCCATCTTCTCCATGCCTGGCGGACTTAAGGAAAACATCGAGCACTTTCTTGACAAGAAACTTCGCATAGACAAGAGAGCTGGGCAATCCATATATCATGCATTAGACGAGTACGCTCTCCAAAACCCCAATGATCTGCCTGACCTCTTCGATGTCCTCAACTGCGCTGACGGCTGCAACGACGGCACTGGATGCGCAAAGTGCGGAGGGCTCTTCAAATCTAACGCTGTCATGGATGACGCCAGACAGTCTTCTCTGATGAGAGTAAGCAAAGAAGAAGCGAAGGAAATCTACTCTGACTACGACAGACGGCTTAATCTCGATCATTTCCTCAGATCCTACCGTCCAGCCCCAGTGAATACCCCAGATCTTTCAGAAGCCCAGATCGATGAAGCGTTCCGAAGCATGGGCAAGACAACATATACCGAGAAAACCTTCGACTGCGGAGCTTGCGGATCTGAGAAGTGCATCCAAATGGCCAGAAAGATCGCCTTAAAAGTCAATATCCCAGAAAACTGCGCCCAGAAGAGCAGAGATGACATCAAGCATGACCATAAGCTTCTCCTGGAAACCCAGAACAAGAACGTGGAAAGCGTCACCTGCATCTCCAACGACATCAGGAACATCAAAGAAAGCACAGATGTCATCACTGAGAACCTGAGCGCCGTCAATTCATCCATCTCAGCCTTTACTGACATGGCAAAGGTCATCTCAAGCATCGCCGCCCAGATTAACATCATATCCCTTAACGCTTCCATAGAAGCCGCTCGCGCTGGAGAGCACGGAAAAACATTTTCCGTCATAGCGGCAGAGATCAGAAGGCTGTCTGAATCCTCCAAGGCCACAGTATCCCAGAGCGCAAACATGTCCAAAGCGGCAACGGACTCAGTTGCCAAAATGAACTCTGTTGCGCACGGCATCCTGGACGCCGTCCAAACCGCCCACAGCAACATCGAAAAGGTTGCAAGCGGCGTTGACACAGAACCCTCGCCAATCAAGCCTTTCACAATGACCTTTAACCCCAGGCCTGCGGCAACGCCTCAAAAACCCTGGAATCCAGCCTCAACAACTCCAAAATATAAATAAAAACGTTTTATGCGGCAAGCGCAGCTTGCCGCTTTTGCTTTTGCCTCTCCGCCCTTGCCCCGCAGGGGCAAGGGCGGAAAGATTTGCCTAGAAAATTCGGGGCATTGACTTTGCCTCACGCGCTTTGCTATCCGAAAGTTAAGGTTAAACACCCTTTCTCTTATTGCATAAGCGTTCATAACGCGGTATACTAGAAACGAAAACATGCCATAAGATACGCAAAAAACGTACGCAACAGAAAGGCGGACAACCATGACTTTTGGACATTTTGACGATGAGCGCGGGGAGTATGTGATCCATGCGCCAAAGACTCCGCTTCCCTGGATCAACTACCTTGGAAGCCAGGAATTCTTCTCCCTTGTCTCAAACACAGCGGGCGGGTACTGCTTCTGCCGTGACGCCAAGCTTCTGCGCCTGACCAGGTACAGGCAAAACAATTGCCCAACGGACTCGAATGGGCGCTACTACTACATCAAAGACGGCAATTCGGTCTGGAACCCCGGCTGGCAGCCAACCCAAACGGAGCTGGACGAGTACTCCTGCCGGCATGGGCTGGGATATACAGTAATCGAGTCAGCAAAAGACGGAGTCAAAAGCGCTCTTACGCTCTTTGTGCCGCTGGGCTGCAACTGCGAGGTGCATGTGCTTGACCTTGAAAACGCTTCCAGCGAGACTAAAGAGCTCAGCGTTTTCAGCCTTGCGGAGTTCTGTCTTTACAATGCCGTGGATGACTCCACCAACTTCCAGCGCAACTTCTCCACCGGAGAGGTAGAGGTTGAAGGAAGCGCCATTTACCATAAGACTGAGTACCGGGAAAGAAGAAACCATTACACTGTGTATTGGGCAAACGCGCCAATCGAAGGCTTTGAGACAGACAGGGACACCTTCTGCGGCCCGTACAGGGGGTTTGCGAACCCTGAGGCGCTAGAGAGGGAAAACCCCAAGAACAGCATAGCCAGCGGCTGGGCACCCATAGGATCGCACAAGGTAAAAGTGGTTTTAGCGCCTGGAGAAAAGAAGTCAATCACATTTGTCCTTGGATTCATCGAAAATCCGGACGAAGAGAAATGGGAGTCCCCTGGAGTCATAAACAAGAGCCGTGCCAAAGAGCTGGTGGCGAAGTTTGAGACAAGGGAGCAAGCGGAAAAGGCCCTCTCAGAACTTAAGGACTACTGGAGCAACCTTCTTTCGGCCTTTCACGTCAAATCTGACGATCCCAAGCTTGACCGCATGGTTAACATCTGGAACCAGTACCAATGCATGGTCACCTTCAACCTGTCCAGAAGCGCCAGCTACTATGAAAGCGGAACAGGGCGCGGCATGGGGTTCAGAGACTCCTGCCAGGATCTGCTTGGCTTTGTCCACTTGGCCCCTGAGAGGGCAAGAGAGAGAATCCTGGACATAGCCGCCACCCAACTTCCTGACGGAAGCGCATACCACCAGTACCAGCCTCTCACCAAGCGCGGCAACATGGACATTGGGGGAGGGTTCAACGACGACCCGCTGTGGCTAATCGCGGCCACTTCCGCCTATGTGCGCGAAACCGGAGACTTCACGATATTGGACGAGCCCTGCGCCTTTGACAACGATGAGTCAAAGAGCCAGCCGCTCTTCGAGCACCTGAAGAGAAGCCTTGACTACACCCTGTCCCATTTGGGCCCGCATTCCTTGCCCCTCATAGGCCGCGCAGACTGGAATGACTGCCTGAACCTGAACTGCTTTTCAAAAGAGCCGGGAGAGTCTTTTCAGACTGTCTCAAACTTCGAGAGCGGAATCGCTGAAAGCGTGTTCATAGCCGGAATGCTGGCGCTTTACGCAAATGAGTACGCAGAGCTTTGCAAAAAGACAAATAGAAGTGAAGAAGCGGTCCGAGCCGAAAACGCGTCCAAGTCCGCGAAAGAGGCAGTGATCGAGTCCGGCTGGGACGGCGCTTGGTTCAAGAGAGCCTACGACGCCTTTGGAAAGCCAGTTGGATCGAAAGAAAACGACGAAGGCCAAATCTTCATCGAGCCGCAAGGAATGTGCGTCATGGCCGGGATCGGCCTTGATGACGGAAAGGCTGTCACAGCCCTTGACAGCGTAAAGTCAATTCTTGGAACCAAGTACGGGATAGCCCTGCTTCAGCCAGCGTACACAACATACCGCCTGAACCTTGGCGAGGTCTCCAGCTATCCTCCGGGATACAAAGAAAACGCCGGCATCTTTTGCCATAACAACCCATGGATCTCCATCGCCGAGACAATAATCAGAAGAGGCGACAGAGCCTACGAAATCTACCGTGCCACCTGCCCTGCCTACACTGAAGAGATCTCCGAGATCCACAGAACCGAGCCATATGTCTACTCCCAGATGATCGCAGGGAAAGACGCCCCGAACTTCGGAGAGGCAAAGAACAGCTGGCTTACAGGCACTGCCGCTTGGACATTTGTAAATGCCAGCCAGCACATCATTGGCATCCGCCCTGAGCTAGACGGGCTCTCAGTAAACCCCTGCCTCCCCTCTTCCATCAAGGGCTACAGCGCAGTCAGAAAGTTCAGGGGCGCAACCTACAGAATAGAGGTCGAAAACCAGTCGACCGGCAAGCCCCCAGCCCTTGAAGTGGATGGAGCGCCGATTCAAGGGACGGTAATCCCCTTCGTGCCAGGGAAAAACGAGTATGGCGTCAGGGTTGTGATCTAGCGCAAGCCCTAAATTAAATTTTGGCTCGTGATCTTAATCTTCAAAGCGGAACGCCAGGCGGGTGCCTGGCGTTTTTTGCTTTGAAGCCAAGATTTTTTGGGATGCGCCTTAAAAAGCCGTGCTTCGATCCAACCCGTCACGCCAGCCGATCCAGCCCGCCATGCCAGCCCTCAATTTTCCCGCGCTTGATATATTTTAAGGTTTCATGTACAATGCTGTAAGAGGGTAACTACACTGACGAACGGTATGATCTAGAATTTTCTTATCGTTAGCGGGAGCGGCCCGACGGGTTCTGAGTGCATATTCCAAAATTCCTAAAAATCCTTAAATCAATTTTGGGATATGCACCGAGGCGGGCAACGATAAGAAAATTCGACATTTGAGCGTTCGTCAGTGAACCAGCGATTCAATCGCAGAAGCTTAGAGGCTGCAGAATCAGATACTCGCAGAAGCTCGATCAAACACTGTTGAAGCATCGCATGACTTTTCCTACGCAATATGCTCTAAGAAAAGGCAAAAGTAATAGGGAGGCACACATGGACATACAACAATTTTGGCAAGTAATGCAAGATGCCGATGCAAATGCGGGCTACGCGCATGGGATGGATGAAATGTGCGAATCCCTTGGAGAGCGGCTCAGCTCATTGGAAGTTGACGAGCTCTTGCTTTGGAACGGCATATTTGACGAGTACTTTAGGTGCTCCAGGAAGCGCGAGCTTTGGATGGCGGCAAGCGTGATACACGGGCGCGTATGCTCAGTCGACGAGTTTGACTGCTTCAGGGGCTGGTTGATAACGCAAGGCGAAGATGTTTTCTTTGACGCCGTGAAAGACCCCGACTCGCTTGCCGATCTGGAAGTCAGGCTTGAAGAGGCTGGGCATGACGGAGTTCTAACCGTCCCCTCAGCTGCCTACTTCAACAAGCTGGGCCTGTGGGACGGGGACGAAGAGGAATGCTTTTGCAGGCTGGACGAAGACATGAGCAGCCACCCTGTCCCTGCAGACATTAGAGCTGAAGTGTTCCTGGAGATAGGATCAGGGGATTCTGATCTGTCTGTTCCAAACGCGGATGAGATCGAAGAAAAGCTTCCCCTGCTCTGCAAGGCATGTGATTGGGCTGCCCAAAAGGCCCGCTTGGACGCGCTGGAGGCGCAGGCGCAGGAAGACATAGAGGCCTGGATTGAGCTGGACAGAACCACCAGGCTAAAGCTTTTGGATGAGTGGCACAGGCTTGACATGCACCACATGATAATTAGGGCTGTGGAATCGATACCTTCCAGTGATAGAGACTACACTCTTCTGTGCCTCTACGCGAGAGCGCTCAACAACTCGGACAGAGAGGCTGAAGGGCTTGACGCTTTGCTGTCTGTCCAGCAGGAAGGGGCCAATGACTGCCTTTGGCACTACAGGACGGCTTACTCCTTGTACCACCTGAACCGGACAGAGGAAGCCCTCCCTCGCATCGAGCAAGCGATAGCCCTTGGCGACAACGCGGATGACACCTATCTTCTCCGTGACATGATACGCTCCGCCTTGAACCACCGCGACCCCCATTGCCCCAGGTGCGGAAGAACGCTGGGGTACGACGGGGCTTGCGTGTTTTGCGATCAGGAAGAAGCAAGCCAAAAGCTCGCGGAGATGAGCGATGATGAGCTTGAAGAAACGATTGAATACGTCATCTATGATGAATTGGGCTCGAATGAGTCCTGCGCGGCATTCCTGAACCTCCTGTCCTTCAGGAACATCAACACCAGCGCCATAGCGCTCACGGCGTTTAAGGATCAGCTCTTCTACCTGCCGCAAGTCTACAAGGACGCGCCTGAGAGCGTTCGCGACGGCCTGATCGCTCTCTTGGACGAGGATAACCCTGACTTCGACGCCAGCTCAGCGCTTGCATGCCTGGCCGAGATCGGTGACGACGTTGTTGTTCAAGCGCTCAAGCGGTTTGACAAAACCCCTCATTCTTGGCAGTCCGAATTTTTCCCTGACCCCACCTGGTTCCTGGAACACGCTGACCTTGCCCTTGACAAGGACGGAAATGTTGTTCCCTTGTACTTTGAGCAGTGCTATGAGTTTGTGGAAAACGGCCCATCTCGTCCAGCCGCGTGGCTAGGCGCGTATCCCAAAGTTAATTTCGCGTCCGCCAAAAGTCCAGTGATGAAGCTGCAGGATCTTGGCGATCTGCCCTTGGACCAAGAGAAGTGCGAAATTTGCGATTGCGATCTCATGGATCTTCTTTTTATCGACTGCGACTCCGAACAGATGGCCTTTCTCGGCATGAAAGGCAAAGGCGTCATCAGCCTTCCGGTCTGCCCCAACTGCCTGCGCTCATCTGACATGACCGTCATTAGGCCGCTAAGCGCCAGCAAGCCGGAGATTGTCAACCCCCGGAAAGACAGAGAGCTGAGCCGTGAAACGCTGGACAAGCTGCTTTCCAAACCCCTGTCTCTTTCGCCAACACCATGGCCGCCTTTTCGCAACTTCACCCCCTACGCCATCGCGTCCATTGGAGGAAGAGGCAACTGGCGCCAGCTCCCCATGCATATGCCATGCCCGGATTGCGGAAAGCACATGAAACTCTTCGCCCAGCTTTCTTGGAGCAAGCTTGTGGATGACTTCATGGATGGCACCCTGATAGTGGAGTTCTGCCCAGACTGCAAAACCTTTATCGTGTTTCACCAGGGAAGCTGATGATTAACCTCATCCAAAACCAACCCCAAAGCCAAGCCGGCTTTGAAGTACTCTAGTCAATACGCCTCAGCCCCCGCTTCCAGCGGGGGCTATGCCAGTGCCGAAACACTTTCAAAACCTCAGGGAGGCGCAAAGTGACTGATCCTGATTTCATGCCGGATATCATAAGATTGACCAACGCCAGGAAGTTCGGCGAGATCGTCTCGCTTATCCAAGAGATCCCGGAACATCTTAGGGATACAGAGATCATAGGGCACTATGTCCGAGCTCTCAATAATACCTACGATTATGAAGAGGCTGTGAAGGTTTCCCTAAAGCACAAGGATCGGGACGGCAATACCGCCCTCTGGAACTACCGCCTAGGCTACGCCTATGCCTATCTAGGCCATCCAGATGCCGAAGCCACGCTTCTTCGCGGAAGAGAGCTTGCTAACAGCGAGCAGATCAGATGGATTGATGAAGTGCTTGAATTTGTCAGAGTCCGCAAAAACAAAGTCCCTTTGAAAAGAGCAACCGAAGAAAAGCGAAAAGCGGCCTTCACACCCCATGATCCATCAAAGCCATACTTTCAAGGCCTTAATCTGTCCAGTTTCTGGGAATACAATGACTGGGCAAGAAAATCCTATGTCGGAACGGACGCGACAGAGGACATGTTTGACCATGCAGAGCAGAGCCTGGGCTATAAGCTCCCGGAATCCTACAAGTTTTTGGTCAGGCATCAGAATGGCGGAATCCCCAAGCTCCGCGCTTTTGCCTTCTCACACCCCCTGCCCTTCGAGCCTGATGCCATTGAGATCTCTTCAATCTGGGGCGTCGACCCATCCAAGGATTCCATCACAGGCGATCTAGGAAGCGCATTCATGATCTCAGAATGGGGATACCCAAACATCGGAGTGGCCATCTGCGACTGCCCGTCGGCAGGGCATGACATGGTATTCCTTGACTACCGGGATTGCGGCCCCGACGGAGAGCCGACAGTTGTTCACATAGACCAGGAATCCGACTATGACATAACGTGGCTGGCTGGCGACTTTGAAAGCTTTGTGCTTGGGCTCAGAGAACGTGCAGACGAGTGGTTTTGATTGCGCTGATGGCAAGCCTTGTGTTTGCGCCATTAGCCTTCGTTGCGCAAAAGAATCTCGCTCATTATTTGCCAAATGTCGCGTTTTGTGCTATAATTTTTAACTGGCCTAAGCGGAGTTTAAGATCACGGGCTCGCCTTATGTCATGAGCGAAAAGAACTGCTCTTTTCGCTCATGCCTTTGCTGCTCTCTTGCCAAAACAAAACCTTGCTTCACCAAACTTTTTTGCTCCAAGTACCGCGATTCATGCGGGCTCGCCAGCAGAACAGGGGATGAGCGCTTGGAATTCTATGAAGCAGTTGTAAAAATCTTAAGAGCATATCCCAAAATTATATCCGAGGTGCCGTAAAAGTCCGGCGTTGAAGCATTCGCCAGGACTTTTCCGGCACCAATACGGAATTTTGGGATATGCACTAAGATGCTACTATGAGTTTTACGGAAGCACAGAAATAACTGACAAGATCATCGACCGATACCATGAGCTGGTCAAGCTGTCAGAACGCTACAAGCTTGGCATTCCTCTGATAATCGAAGCCGATGGCCTCATGTCGGATAGCTGGGATGACGTCTATGGAAAATTCTCAGCAAAAGACATGAAGATCTTCAGGGCAAAAATCCTTGCTGACGCCAAAGGCGTAGACGCTGTCTCCTACTTGGAGGAGCGGTACCGGGAACACGCGGCAAAAAGCAAGGAAGACGCGTCAAAGGAGGAATTCTGCGACAACGAGTACTATGGCCCTTTGTATAACTTCGACAAAGACGATAAAGGCAAAACAATTCCTCCCGAAGTGGTGATAGCCATGTTCCATGCAAAGCATTCCTGGGAAATGCCTGCTTGGGCACCCCAACTCCTTGAAGACCAGCCAAAGAATCATTGCTTGGTTGCTGTGTTCAAATATTGGAGCCAAAAGTACGGCGCGGTTCCCATAGCCACTTCCAGCCGCCACTGGGACTTCACTGTAGAGTTTCCTCCAAAGACTGCCGAAGAAGCTTATGCCCTGGCAAAGGAGCAGTTTGCCCTCAGCTATCAAATGGCTGGGCCCAATGAAGATAAAACAGACAGCGTCCAGGAGTTGGCCGACAAACTCTTGAATAGCCCAACCTGGAAGGTTTGGTTTGATTGATACCGCGAAAGGAGTTGCCATGCCCTACAACATTACGCTTGCAGCAGACAAATACGTAAGCCTGAGCGGGCGGCTTACAGAAAACGAGATTGAAGAGCTAGCCGCCATAGGGGCCATGGACAGGATAGAAGCATCCTTCGTTCCGCTTCCGGATGACTTGGCAATGCTAAACGAGCTGTACTTTCAGAAATTTCCCTCAACTGGCCTCAGGCTTTCCGGCTTGGCTTCGAAGAACACAATAGATCTAAAAAACCTTTCCAGCCTTACATACCTTCAGAAGCTAAGCCTTGACGGCGAGCAGAATGTCGTCGGCACTGAGGCCTTGACCCAACTTCCCCGCTTGAAGAAGCTGGCGCTTAACATAAAGCCCTTGTGCGAATTCAACTTTCTTAGAAACGTCTCAAACGGGCTAGAGCAGCTTTCCCTCGAGACCAAGAGCAAGTCGCTGGATTTGTCAATACTCAAGCATTTCAAGAACCTGAGGGCCATAAACCTCTCCATATTTCGCAAAGGCATAGAAGCCCTCTGCGATCTCCCTCTTCTTGAAAGCCTGACATTCAAAGGATCTCCTTCAAGCTTTGACTTCCTTAACAAGATGCCCAAGCTAAAAAGGCTCCGGATACTCCGTGGCTCAGCAAGAGACTTCTCTGAGATCTACGGCAACAAGACGATCAAAGTCCTCCAGCTGGTTAGGATCCCGCACCTTGACCAGATCAACCTAATCTCCAACCTTCCTAACCTGGAGACCCTTGAGCTGTCCCAGCTTTGCCATATAACCGAGCTTCCGAACCTGTCCGGACACAACTCCCTCAAGCATGTCCTCTTGGAAGATCTGAAGTCCCTCACAGATCTGTCAGGGCTTGAGCATTGCCCCAACCTGGAAACCTTTGACTTCTCCATGTGCCCGATAAGCCTGCCCCTGGACTCCCTGGTTCCAGTGCTTAGGAACAAGCACCTGCAACACTGTTCCGTCTCTACGGCAAGCGCGAACAAGAACCAGCTATTCTCACTTATCATCGACTCCAGCAGGAAGAAAAGTGAAAGCGGTTGCGCCAATGTCAGAAAAGCGATAACAAATGACTTTGGAGATTTTTAGAAGCGATAAAAATCAAAAGAAAAAAATTTAACAATAATAAATAAATATAAAAAAACAAAAAAAGCCAGGCGCATCGCCTGGCTTTAGCTCCATCAGAGCTTTTAAGATCTTGGATAGCTCATCAAGAATATGATTTCCAAGCATATCGACAACGATTATGCTTCACCTCAAGCAGGATTTGAAGCCTCTCTCTTCCGTCATTAGAAAATCTCAGCTTTCCTATCCCCTGCATATCAACATTCATATGTCTCTTCCGGACAAGCTCAGTTAGGCCCTTGTCCGCGTAAACTATAACAGGACAAATCTTCTTCCCGAACTTCAGAGAGGCGCTTTGCCCCTTGGCCACTGTTTGCAGAATAAAAGCATGGTCTGCTTCGTATAGAATGCAGAAGCATTTGCTAGCAACAGCAAGCATAACCGTCGCCAAGAACTGTTGATGCGCAAGCGAGAGGCTAAGGGATTGTGCATTGATTCAAGCGGCAAGCCCAGCTCACGGGCACTGTTCAATCGATGCCAATTCAGGGCGTTCGCCAGCAAAATCAAGCTCTCACTTGCTGCAAGTTTAAAAGGAGAGGATACAAGCGTGACCCACAACAAGAAGCCGCCCCTGATCACTGGCCCAATTGGTTCAACTGCCGCGATAGCCCTGGTCTTGGCGATAACGTTTGGCATCTCAGGATGCAAGAAAAACGACGGCTCAATCAGCCGCAACCTGCAGTACTTTGGGGTGAACGGGTTCCAGTTTGGCAATATGCTGGAAATCTCCCTGCTGACTCCTGCAGATTCGCCTATCCTAGGCTACAACTACAGCTTCCAAGAGGGCTCATTCAGCGTGGATCCGAGCTATGGGATCCTTCGTGAAATGTATGTCCCCATAGGCGAAGAGGGTGCCACAATATCGCTTGACGCTGATGGCTCAACCGAAGAGCCCGCTTGGTACGCAATTGAAGATGTCACCGCATTCTTCGGCAAAGGCAAGACAGGCTGGCAGGACGAAGCACTTGGCTTGCGCTATGTAGAGTACACATACGCCATCACCAAGCTGTCAGCAACAATACGCTTTGTCTATGTCGACAATACCGGCTCGCTCTCATGGATCCAAGGCGAAAGCTCCCTGCCGTTCGCAGTGCCGCTGGCCTCACTCGCTTCCTGAGTGCATATCCCAAAATTCCGTCAAGGCGTTGAAAAATTCCTGGCGGATGCTTCAACGTCGGAATTTATCAAGCCCTGGAATTAATTTTGGGATGTGCTCTGAGTCTTCAAACCGTTCCTAACAAAAGACCTCCGAGCGCTGGGCGGAGGTCTTTTTCAAGTAGTTTCAGGCGTTGCCTTCAGCTTTGCCATAAAGATTTCCAATAGAGAAATTTCATTGTGTCGTGTTAGTTGCATCATTTTACGAGAGTATCCTAATTTATGTGTTATATGGCAATTTTTACCAAAAATTGCGAAATATAACGCAGTTAAAAATGTACAAGAATGCTGTCGAAATGTGAATGGCTTCCATTTGGAAACACCGCAAGGATATAAAAGTAAGCGAATAAAATAGCAGACTTTTCTCAACTTTTGCGAAAAAAACTCATTTACAAATGTTCAAAAGTGTTTCCTAATGGGAATGATTTCCAACGACAGCATACCTAAAGGAGACAAAAGAAAATGGATGAAAGCGTAGAGAAATTTGCAAAATCCGTAGTCGCCGCTTGCAAAGAAGAAGGGACGGAGCGGCTTCGCGAGCTCATCAAAGACGTTTACGGGAGATCAATCGAGCTGATGCTGGACAAGGAAATGGATGAGCACCTTGGCTACACCAAGCACGACGGCACTGGCGACAAGACC
>JAISWZ010000399.1 GCA_031270945.1 Clostridiales bacterium
AGCTCAAGCGTTCCAGCCGACACTGCCTTATTCCAATAGACAACACCTCTCTCAATGTTGCACCTATTTTCAATCTTTCGAACATCGTCGCAATAATCCAGATCATCCAAAATCGCTTCCGCCTTTTCTAGCTCAGCCAATGCTTTGGCATAACTGCAGTGAGCTCTCAATTCAGCCGCGTTATCTATGTGTTCATTCGCCATCCTTAGGAATTCGTTAGGCATAGATCTCATTCTCCTTTCTTTCTTGCGAGCGAAAACGCCTTGCTTTCGCTCGCGCTCCGCATTGCATCCTGCCAGTCATTGCGATTTCCGCCTTAATTTTCTTTGCCTAATTCATGCGCTTTTTGCATTCCTCTATTTTTTCGGAATAAAATATGCCGTGTATTTGACAAATCACCTCGGGAACCATAACCACATATTTCAATGCAATCTGATACCGCTGTTCTGCCAACTCGTATTCCCCTCTATTGTAATGGTAGTCTGCAACACTTCCCATTCCCAAAGCGACAAAAGCAACTGCGCTCTTATTGCCCGATTGCTTCATATCTCGGCATGCATCCAAGACACGCCTTGCTGCTCTTCCTTTATCCTCTGCCTTGCCTAAGCAAAGCACAGCGCACCCAGCCAGCCATTGCGCCAGCACGTTTGCCGCCTTATCCTGGGTCAGGTTTTTCATCAAGTCAACGCACCGCGACGTTCGCTCAATCGTGATAGATTCGTCTAACGAGAATCTTTGGAGGAAAATCATCACGTTGCGACCGAGATAATCGCTTAGAACTTCGCCTGGCACATGCTCCTGGCTATCAATGATCGCACCGCAAACCTCAGCAACGCGCTTCGCCCATGTCATATGCATGTCGCTTTCAAAATCGCAATATTTCAACGTGTTATTGACAACGTTATACATCAATTGCAGATTAGATTTAATCCTCTCTTCTGATTCAGCATACGACCAATATATGTCGCCTCTGTCTAAAGAGCATTTGGCTACAAGCTGTTGAACATCCTCGTTAGCCTTCAATCTTTTCAAAATCGCTTCAGCCTTGTCCAACGCGTCCAATGCTTCGACATAGTTGCGTTCGCCGCTAAATTTAGCCGCAGTATCCATGTGCTCACTCGCTTTGGTTAGTAATGCGTTAGCCACAGATTGATTCCCCCGTTTTTTCTGCCTAGAAAAAGTCAACGCTAATACTTGTATGCTTGACTCGGGCTTTTACAAACAAGCGCGAGCAAGCGCTCTGGACTTTTTCAGCCCTTAATTTCGGGATATGTACTTTTTGAACTTCTTTTGTTTTCTATCTTTAATTGCAAAGCGTTGCGCAGCCTTTGCAATTTCTGTCTTACTAATTTAGTTTTTTTATCTTAAATGCCTATTGCATGCGCTTTTTGCATTCCTCAATTTTTTCGGAATAGAGTTTGCTGTATACGCTATAAACCGCCTTGGTAACCATATTCGCATATTTCAATGCAGTCTGGTACCACTGTTCTGCCAGCTCATATTCCCCTTTTTCAAAGTAGTGCTTTGCAACAACTCCCGAACCTATAGCGACAAGGCCCCAATCGCTCTTCCTTGCCGTTTTGATATATTCGCAAGCATCCGTGACAAGACTTACCGCTCTTATTTTGTCCGCATTCTTTCCAATTAAAAGCATAGCGCACCCTGCCAGCCATTGCGCCAGCACGATTGCCATCTTATCCTGGGTCAGGTTTTTCATCAAGTCAACGCACCGCAACGCTCGCTCAACCGTGACAGATTTATCAAACGAGAAGCCGTCTACGAAAAACAATATGTTGCGAATGACATAGCTGCTGGCCATTTCGTATGATACATGTCCCGAGTTATCAATGATCGCACCGCAAAGCCCAGCAACGCGCTTAGCCCATGTTACATGCATGTCACTGTCCTTCTCGCAATATCTTAGCGTAGTGCTGGCAACGCTTAGCATCATCTCCAGGTTTGAGCCAATCAGATTATCTTCTTCACCAACCGTCCATAAAAGAGCGCCTTTGGCTAAACAGCACCTAGCTACAAGCTTTTGAACATCCCTGCTGTCAGCATTCATTCTGTTAAAAATCTCTTCAGCCTTGTTCAACTCGTTCAATGCTTCGGCATAGTTGTGTGCGCCGCTCAATTTAGCCGCAACATCAATGTAGTCATTCGCCTTAGTCAGCAATGCGTTAGACACAGTTCAATTCCCCCCCCTTTACTCAAATTCCTTGGGATACGCGCTACATGCGATTTTGGCAATCCTCTATTCTATCGGAAAAGAGTGAAAAGTACCAGCAATAAGGCTTGTCGTCGTGTGTCTTCATATGCTCCAAGGCGACCTGGTACCACTGTTCTGCCAACTCGTATTCCTCTCTTTGAAAATGGTAGTCAGCAATATATCCCTCGCCTACTGCGACAAAATCCATTTCAAATTTACCAGCCCCCTGCTTGATATCTCGGCATGCACCCATGAGAAGTCTTACTGCTTTTCTTTTATTCTCTGTCTTTCCAATGCAAAGCACAGCGCACCCAGCCATCCATTGCGCCAACGCGATTTCTAAATTATCCTGGCTCAGTTTGTTCATTAAGTCAGCGCACCGCAACGCTCGCTCAACAGTGACAGATTTATCAAACGATAAGCCGTTTATGAAAAACGCTAAGTTGATAGCGAGGTATGTGCCAGCAACCTCGCATGATATATGCTCCGAATTATCAATGATCGCGCCGCAAACCCCAATAATGCGCTTAGCCCACGTTAATTTCTCGTGACTATCCTCACAATATTTTATTGATACCTCGGCAGTTCTAAACATCACCTCCAGATTGGAATCAATCAGATCATTTTCTTCAGCAGCCGTCCAACATAATTCGTTTTTCTCTAACACGCACTCCGCTATAAGCTTTTGAACCTCCTCGTTTGCCTCCAATTTACGCAACATCAATATAGCCTGGTCCAATCTTGCCAATTTTTGGCCAAATAAGAGCGCCTCACTCATTTCATCCGACATATCCATGTATTCCATCGCCTTAGCCAGCAATTCATTGGTCGCAGATATCACAGATTAATTACCCCCATTTTTCCCATAAATATATGAAGCCGCAAGAAAAGTCCTCAGGATGCTTAAACAATATGCTTATCTCGGGCTTTAACGAGCCAGCATGAGTCAACACTCCGAACTTTTCCAGTCCCTTAGTGCATATCCCATAATTCCGTATTGGTGCCGGATAGCATTTGCCCAATATTCAAGGGCAAATCGCCAAAGTCCTGGCGAACGCTTCAACGTTAGTCTTTTCTGGCATCTCAGAAATAATTTCGGGATATGCCCTAATTCTTCACATGCGATTTTGGCATTCTGCTATTCTGTCGGAATAGAGTGCGATGTACCTGCTATAATTCACTGCGGATGTCTTCATATGTTTCACTGCGTCCTTATACCACTTTTCTGCCAACTCGTATTCCCCTCTTTGAAAATGGTAGTCCGCAACATATCCCTCACCTACTGCGACAAAAGACATTTCGCGTTTACTTGCAACAACTCGGCATGCGCCCATGATAAGCCTTACTGCTTTTCTTTTATTTTCTGTCTTTCCAATGCAAAGCATAGCGCACCCAGCCAGCCATTGCGCCATCGCGATTTCTATATTATCCTGGCTCAGTTTTTTCATTAAGTCAGCGCATCGCAACGCTCGCTCAACCGTGACAGATTTATCAAACGATAAGTTGTTTACGAAAAACACTATGTTGCAAACAACATAATCCCTAACAACGTCAAATGATACATGCTCCTCGTTATCAATAATCAGGCCGCAAATCCACACAATTCGCTCAGTCCATGTTAAATATATGTCACTCTCCGCTTCACAATATGTTAATACAGTTTTGGCAACCTTATACGTCGTTTCCAGATTTAAGTTAAACTCATCTAGCTCTTCACAAACCGACCAATATATTTCGCCTTTGTCTAAACAACACCTAGCTAAAAGATTTTCAACATCCATGTAACCCTCTAATTCAAATAAAATCTCATCAGCCTTGTCCAACTCTTTTAATGCTTGGCGATATAAATGCGCTCCGCTCAATTCAGCCGCAATATCCATGCATTCAATCGCCTTAGCCAGCAATTCATCAGACACAGATCAATTCCTCCATTTTTCCCATGAATCCATGAAGAGGCAGGAAAATTCCTTGAGGATGCTTCAATTATATTTACGAGCCACGTGAGCCACACTCCGAACTTTTCCAGTCCCTTAGTGCATATCCCAAAATTCCGTTAAGGCGCAGTGAAAGTCAAAGCACTGCTTCTACGCGCGACTTTCACAAGCAATAAAATTAATTTTGGGATATGCTCGGAACCACGCACTACATGCGCTTTTGGCAATCCGCTATTCTATCAGAATAGATTTTGCCGTATGCTCTAAAAGCCTCATCGGGGCTCGTCCTCACATAACTCAATGCGGCCTCATACCACTTTTCTGCCCGCTCGTAATCCCCTTTTTGAAAGTGGTAGTCCCCAACATATCCTTCGCCTACAGCGACGAGAATCATTTCGCGTTTGCCGGCTACTTCTTTGATAACACGGCTTGCATCCATGATAAGCTTCACCGCTTCTTTTTTGTCTTCGGTCTTGCCAATGCAAAGGGTAGCGCACCCAGCCAGCCATTGCGCTGTCGCGATATACACCTTATCCTGACCCGCGAATTTCATTACGTCAACACATCTCGACACTCGCTTAACAGTGATAGATTTATCTAGCCGGAAGTAACCCAAAAAAAGCATTACGTTGCGGAAGACATACTCGCAAGCCGCTTCTGCATTGCGCCCGCCCCTATCAATGATCACGCCGCAAGCTTCAAGAATGCGCTGAGCCCACAACTTATTGTTGCCGACATTTTCGCCGCAATACTTCATCGAAGTTCTAGCAATATCCAACATGATTCCAGGATGGGAATTCAGGTACCCTCCCGCTTCTGCATACTCCCATGCCCTATTGCACTCGAGGTTAACTGTATAGTCATCGTCCTCATAGTTGTAGGCTATCTCAGCAAGGGCCAGTTGAAGATCAAACATCACTGGCTCTTTTTCTTGGTTTGCTTTTATTAATTGGGTTCTCGCCAATGTAAGAGCCCTTTTCATCTTCTTGTAGTCTTTCTCCACGTTGGTCAAAAATATTCTAGCTACGGCTAGCAGCGCATCCCTGCATTGTATCCTTCTGCGGAGTCGCTTGAATCCAGCACCAAGTTCGCATAAGCTCTGGCTTTCTTCAAGTCTCCTACACCCTGGTAAGCTAAAGCCAAGGCAGTATTGGAGTCATCCTGCAAATCCTTGTCATCATACTTGAGGGTGCTTCTGATTTTGATAATCTTTTCATTCATTCGGTAAACTTCTTTTTTTCTGCCCAGTTCTTCGAGTACAGCAACTTTCCCCTGATAGATTCCTGCCCTAAGCTCTAGTGCATTCTCGCTTTCTTTGATTCCAACCATTCCATCCATTTCATCTATTTCATCCAGCATCTTTTCAGCTGTGTCCAGCTCAGCCAACGCTTCTACTAATTTGCGGCATTCCCTCAAATTCATAGCAACGTTATATTGCTCATTCACCATCTCTAGGTCATACATAGCTTGTTATCCTCCTGTTTTTTTCATTTTTTTCGCATGTGGTTTTGGCATTTCGCATCCAACAGAACAGAGGGCCATATGTCCTTAGAAGCCGTTCTCAACAGAACAGAGTGTCTTATGTCCTTTGAATCCGTTCTCAACAGAACAGAGTGTCTTATGTCCTTTGAAACCGATAAATTTGCTTTAAATGCGCCGCTCTGTCAATGATGTCGTCGCAAAGCCCAACAACGCGCCGTTAATACATTCGTGAGCCTTTCATAGATTTTTTATTTGTATTTTCGGCATTTAGCTATTCTATCGGAATAGCGTCTACCGTACAACGTATAAAGGTCTTTGCGGTCCGCCATCATGCTTTTCATTGCGGCCTGGTACCACTGTTCTGCCAACTCGTATTCCTTTCTTTGAAAATGGTAGTCAGCGATATATCCCTCGCCTATGGTGACAAGACCCGTTTCGCCTTTTACATCCCTTTCTTGGAAAACACGGCACGCATCCATGATAAGCCTTATTGCTTTTCTTTTTTTCTCTGCCTTGCCAATGCAAAGCGTAGCGCATCCAGCCAGCCATTGCGCCATCGCGACTTCGCCCTTCTCTCGCCCTTCGTCTTTCAATAAGTCAAGGCTTTTCGATACTCGCTCAATAGTGACAGATTTATCTAGCCGCAAGGTACCTGCAAAAAGAGTTATGTTGCAAAAGACATAATCGATAACCATATCGGCGTTTATAAGCTCGTCCTTATCAACGATTACGCCGCATGCTTCAACTTCGCGCTGTGTCCACAACATACAGCGGTCGATATTCTCAGCGAAATGTTTTTTAGCTGTTCTAGCAAGACTCATCATCGACATCGGTTCAGTATTCACGAATCCCGCCGCTTTTCCCCATTCCCATCCCTTATTGCATTCTCGATTAAATGTATAGTCATCATGCTCATACTTGAGAGCTATCTCAGCAAGATCGCGATGAATATCAAAAATCACCCAATCGTCTTCATCTAATTGGGTTCTCGCCAATGTAAGAGCCCTTTTTATCTTTTTGTAGTTGTTGTCCATGTCGGTCGAAAGTATGTCTGCCATGAGATACAGCCGGATACCTGCATCATATCCTTCTGCGGAGTCGAATGTATCCACCACCAAGGCAGCATACTCCTTAGCTTTCTCAATGTCTCCTTTGTGCTTGTAAGCTAAAGCCAAGTCAGCATCAGAGTCATTCTGCATATCCTGGTCTTCATGCTTGAGGGCGCTTCTGATTTTGATTATCTTTTCATACATTTGAAAAGCTTCTTTCTCTCTGCCCAAATCTTGATATGTACTAGCTTTTCTCCCATAGCATCCAGCCCTAAGTTCTAGAACCTCCACGCTATCATCCAGTTCATCCAATATCCTTTCAGCTGTTTCCAGCTCAGCCAGCACTTCGACAAATTTGCGCTCTTCCCTCAGCCTTGCGGCAATATCTATATGGTCATTCGCCATCTCCAGGCTATACATAGCTTGTAATCCCCCTGTTGTTCCTTTCCGCTACATGTGTTGGCATTCCGCTATTCCAACTGGATAGAGTTTGCTATAAGTTGCTGCAAAGCCCAACAGCGCACCAAGACCAAATCAAAGCTATTTTTGCTTTCTGCATTCCGCTATTTTATCAGAATAGAGTGTGCTGAACAACTCATATGTGTAATCGCGGCTCGTTTTCATATATTTCAATGCGGCTTGATACCACTGTTCTGCCAACTCGTATTCCCCTCTTTGAAAATGGTAGTCTCCAATACATCCTTCACCTACAGCAACCATCAATCTATCGCTCTCAGACTTCTTTCCGATAACTCGATTTGCGTCCATGACAAGCCTTGCCGCTTTTCTTTTATTCCCTGTCTTTCCAAGGCGAATGACAACGCACCCCGCCAGCCATTGCGCCTGCGCGTTTTTTAGCTTGTCCTGGCTCAGGTCTTTCATTAATTCAGCGCATCTCACCACTCGCTCAACCGTGACAGATTCATCTAACTTGGCGTCAGCTATATAAAGCATTATGTTGCTAAAAACATAATCATAAACAACATCTGAATTTACTTGGTCGCCGTTGTCAATGATCATGCCGCTTGCCTTAACAAGGCGCCCATTCCACATCAAAGTCTCGTCAATATTATCCTGGCAAAAACTTATTGCATTTTTTGCAATAATCATCATCAATTCGGGATTAGAATTCATGATTCCCGTTGATTCTGCAAGTTCCCACGCTTTATTGGTTTCGAGAAGCGCTGTATGGTCATCATGCTCGCAACTGCTCGCTATCCTGGCAACGGCGAGATGAAGATCAATCATCTTTGGATCTTTTTCCGCATTTGCTTTTATCAGCAGGGTTTTCGCCAATGCTAAGGCATTTTTTATCTTATTTAAGTATTTGTTCTCATCGAGCAATAGCACCGTAGACACAAGATACAGCTGCATCGCTCCTTTATGTCCCTCTAACAAACTTCTTGAATCCAGCACTTTGTTTGCATAAGCAAAAGCTTTTTCAAGGTTTCCTACACTCCTGTAAGCGTCTGCCAATTCAACATAATTGCCAATCTGCGCTTTTTTGTCTTCATGCTTGATGGCAAGTCTAATTTCGATAACCTTTTCAAACACTTGGACAGATTCTTTCTCTCTGCCCAATTCCTGATATGTAACAGCTTTGCACTGATAGCATGCAGCCTTGCAATCTAGAACATCCAAGCAATCATCAAGTTCATCCAAAATCGCTATTGCCTTGTCCAGCTCAGCCAATTCTTCGGCAAATTTATAACTGTACTTCAATCTCACAGCATTAATAAAAAGTTCATTCGCCTTTTCAATGCTAGCCAAAACTTGAATCCCTCCCATTTTCTCTATCTTTACAGGTGATTTTGGCATGTGATCCAAACGGCTCCACCGGTTCCATGAGCGAAACGTCAAGAAATCGCATTCGTTGTTTTCGCTCGCAAGCACCCGCAACGCGAGTGAAAAGCGCC
>JAISWZ010000439.1 GCA_031270945.1 Clostridiales bacterium
ACATAATAGTGATTGTGGACGAGGCGCACAGGGGACAATACGGCTTTGAAGAGAAAGTTGACATCAATACCGGAAAGGTAAGCTACGGGTTTGCCAGAAATATGAGAGATTCATTGCCGTGTGCAACTTTCATTGGATTCACGGCCACTCCCATTTCCAGCAAAGACAGATCAACAAAGGAGGTCTTTGGCGACTATATCGACATCTACGACATGACGCAAGCGGCTGAGGATGGCGTCACCTGCCCCGTTGCCTTCGAAGGCCGCATGATTCACCTTGAACTTGACGCGGACGCTCTGCGTCTGATTGATGAAGAGTATGACAACTTGGCTATCAGCTGTGAAGAGTACGCCATAAGCAAAAGCAAGGTGGAGTTAAGTCGGCTTGAAAGCATTCTCGGATCTGACCAGGCCATAACAGCTCTGTGCAAGGATATTATTGAGGATTACGAAAACAACAGGATGGGCCTGCCAGGCGACAAAGCAATGATTGTCGCGTTTTCCCGCGCTGCAGCCATAGACATATACCTCAAGATATTAGAGCTCAGGCCTGAGTGGCGAGACATGATCGCTGTAGTGGCGAGCGAAACGAACATCGATCCCGAAAGCTGGCATGAAATTTTAGGCAACAAATCTCAAAGGGAAGAGAATATCAAGCTATTCAAGGATGCCAGCAGCGGGCTCAAAATAATAATTGTTTGCGACATGCTCTTGACGGGATTCGATGCGCCGTCCCTGGCTACGATGTATCTATACAAGCCTTTGAGAGATCACGGCTTGATGCAGGCCATTTCAAGGGTCAATCGAGTCTTCGCCGGCAAAACGGCAGGAGTGATTGTTGATTACATAGGCATAGCTTCCGCGTTAGAACGTGCGCTGAGCAACTTTACCGCTCGGGACAAAAACAATGTCAAAAAAATGGACGTTTCGAAGACTATATACACGACGTTTATGGAAAAACTGGGAGTCTGCAGAGACATATTCATTGGTTTCGACTACTCGAAATTTTTGGATCCTGCGACAACAGACTTAATAAGGACTAATCTTATTATGGGCGGGATGAACTTTCTTGCCGACCCAAGCAATAAAGACGATAAAATGAACCTGTTCATCAACGAAGCTACGGTTTTAAAGAAAACCCTACCCTTGTGCATCTCATTGCTTGATGAGCAGGAAAGACATGAAGTCTGCTTTTTTCTAACCGTGCGAACTATTGCAACCAGAATCTCAAGAAGTGACAACCCTATTTCCTTCCCTGAGCTTGCCAAGACAATGAATGAACTTTTTAAGTTCTGCATTCACAGCGAGGGTGTCATATTTTTGTTTTCCAACGCAACCTTCTCAATAACCGATCCCAACATTGTGGAAGTATTAACAAGCCTTGGTCCCCACCTTGCCATTTTTCTTATGCATCGGATTTGTGTGGATCAAGTGCACGACTATAAAGACCTTGCGAGAAAAGAAAAGTTCTCAGAAATGCTTACCAAAACTATGGAGGCATACAAGGCCGGAACGATTTCAACTGCCGAGACATTAAACTGGATGGTTAAAACTGCGAAGGACCTTGCTGAAATGGTAAAAACCGGCGATTTGAAACTGTCAGTTAAAGGGTTGTCCGTTTTTGAGGAACTGTGCAAAAATGAAGCGATACGGGAGTTTTTTAGCAATAATGATCTTGCGGACATGGTTAGGGCGGTTATGGGCACTATCCAAAAAAAAGAATTCAAGGATTGGCATACTCAACGTCAAGGTATTTCCGCAATGAAACGATTGGTAAGAGACGTTGTAGTTAAGTTCTCTTTACCGGAGGAAATCCAGAAGAACGTAATGAAGATATTAAACGAGCAACTTAATAATTGGAATAGCAAGGATGATGCTTCCGATATATCAATGATGAGAAAATGCAGCAGTTTTTACCTGAACGGGCGGATGCTCATGATCAAAAACAACAAATGAGTCTCGATTGATATAATAAATTTACGTTAAATCAGCCCTTTGTTTTTCTTTATTTAAGCATTCGTTAATTTAGTAGTCCGCTTTTTTTGCGCTCTCTGGCATTGTTCCAGTTTCTTGCTTTAGCCAAGGCACTGTGCTATACTTCTAGAAGACGAAGTAGCGATTCTATTGACGAGCGTTTCGAATTAATTTGGGGCTTGGAAAAATCCGCAACTTTGCTCGCAAAAGCCCGAGACAAACACTGTTGAAGCATCGCATGCCTTTAGGCGATTTGACCATGGGCAACCGCTACCCCTCGCCTCTTTTGGAATTTTGGGATATGCTCAAAGAGCAGCGTGGATTGGAGCTATTATGGAGAAATATAATGACACGCCTTGGATTCCACGGGATATCGAAAAGGACTTTCAATACTTGGCATCGTTTAACATTAAGCGCAAAGCCTTCTGGGTGTCAGGGCTAAATAAAGTCGGAAAAACCACGCTTTTAACCAAGTTTGGCAAAGAAAGCTTCAGGAAATTTCATGTCTTGGATTTAACTGATAAAGAGCAGCGCGTTAGAGCCGAAAGAGCGTTTAGCAAAGCCCTCTCTGTCATAGGGGGTACGGCTTATGACAAACGGTATGCGTCAGCCGCCCTTAAGAACTGCATAGAGGGTTTTGATGACTCCCCAGACGAGTTTTTGCTGATAGACGAGATTCAGGAATCAGAACATTTGTATAACCTAGCCAGATGGATCGTTAGGGGGCTTGATGCAAAGGTTTGCTTTGTGGGGAGCTTTCTAGGAGACACAGTCAATTGGGAAAGAGTAAACATCCCAGCTGGCGATGTTATGTGTCTCGATGTACTGCCAGTGACATATGGCGAGTTCGTCAGGTCTATAGACGATCTGGAGAAGTACAGGGCTGTCAGAGATTTCACTGGAACAAACCCAGATCCTGTTTTATATGACCCCAAGCCATATTGGGATACGTTTTATGAATTAGGCGGGTTTCCTCAACCCTTGGCGGCTAGCTTGACAGGCGATAAAGCAAAAGCCCTGAAGATGCAGGACCTTGAGCTGAATGACTTTGTCGAATCAGTTCAAGAGAAAACTCAAGGAAATATGCCGCTTAACATCTGGAAGAACCTGTTGGGCTATACTATTCTTGCGATATTATGCCACAAAGATCCCACCGATCTGGACAACTTGAAGCTGATAAAGGAACCGGCTGAATATCCAGCTACCACATTCCTAGAGATGGTTCATAAGTTGATGAGCTGGATGAAGGGAAGCAGCATCTTAACATGTGTTCCGGTGATTGACCGGCTGGATGTTCTGAAACCATTCTTGATATCCAAGTGTGAGTTTACCAACTATTGGGTCCTAAGCAAGCTCGTCGAAGTTTCCGGGAACCTAGACCTGAAGTGTGCAGACGTCAAGACTGATACGTTTGTTCTTAACGAGTTGCGGCATTTGAATAGCCTTTGCCCAAATATTTCTCTATGCAACTACGTTCTGGATGGCAAGCATGTCGGCTTCTTGTTTTTCACCAAAGCAGGGGCTAGGGTTCTGGTAGAAGCCGAAAAACCAGGCATAGAAACGCTTGTGAACTGGGATATGGCTGTCGAGCGCCCTGACTTTTTCATCAGGCTCACTAAAGGCACAGGGTTTGCGCAAGGCTGCAGAATTGAGATTCCCATATGGCATATGGACAGGTTGCCGATTATCATGGGCTTGATTGACATAGCTTACACTAACGATATGACCTTGGAAAAAGCGTATAAACGATACACTAACGGAATAGAGGATAAAGTCATAAAAAAGCCTGATTCCGATGATTGTTGGACTTTCGATGGCGATGCCAGCTATGGGCTTTAATTGACAGCCAAAAAACCTCCCGCAACACAACGTTGCAGGAGGTTTTGCTTTTTTTAGCTATATATTCCTAAATTCTTCCTAAAATGTCTTCTTTGAACTCTTCAAGTTGCGCCGCCTCGACATCCAGGCAGTGTATCACGTATGGATTGCCGTCAGCCACCCCTGAAGCTTTGAAATACCTGCCGTAGCGCTGGCAGGCTTGCATGGCGTCAACAAGGATGGCTACTTCTTCCCCTCCCTCAAGAATCAAGCGAAGATCCTTCAAGGCTGACTCTCCTTGAAAAACGCCCTCTTCAGTTTCAAAGCTCTCAATTGAATTCTTGAACCTTAGCCTTATCTCGTCTTGAGACAGCCCAACATAAGGGCTTCCTTCAAAAAGCGAGAAGGCGCTGTCGCCTCCAGTCTCGAAAAAGAAGAGCCTGGCGTTGGCGTAGGCTACTCGAAACCCTGCCAGGGGCTTGCGATTGGCCGTGCTTGCATCATACTTTTGATACAGCTCGTTTCTCCTGGTTTCAAAGTTAGCGTCATCATTTCCCATGGCCAGCCCTTGCGCAACCTTTGCAACCGCCACTTCCTTGTGGTTAAGAAACCAGATTGAGTTGGGGTTTTTAACGATAGAGCTGATGTACGGAATGCTTGAGCCAAGAGCCGCCACAAGCATAACTCCGCTTGCGGCCAAGAATCCTGTCCTCAAATGGGATTCAAGCGTTCTGCTTGAAAGAAGCAGGTAAATAGCAAAGACAGCGCAAAGAACCCAGATAGGCGCTGACACTCTAAGCATGTAGTCGTATGGCCTTCCAAGCAGGCCTATTATCGCAGGCACAATAGCCATCAAGCCTATCACGAAGTGCTTCTTCCAAAAGGCCGCTATTGCGCCAACGGCAACCAAAGGGACAAGCGGCAGCGGGATAATCGGGTA
>JAISWZ010000546.1 GCA_031270945.1 Clostridiales bacterium
CGTAATTTTCTTGATGATCTTTGAGCCGTACTTCCTCATCGGCTCTTTCAGGTTGGTGTTCTTCTTGGAAATGGGATCTAGCACAATGTATGCCTCAAATCCCGGCTTGCTGGGATCGTAGCCGGTCACCAGAACGAAGTGGCCGTTAAGGTGACAGATAGCCGGCTCTCTTTTCAGGATGGATCCTGCCATGTCCACCACATGCGTGTCAAATTGAAATACTCTCCCTCTGCATGCGACGTTGGTGTATACCAGGCTTCCATTAAAGTTTGTGGCATCCGCAATCACTTTCTTTAAAACGGACTGCTTCCCGTTGACTGTCGATATGTCAAGCTTCCAGCAAATTATCATGGCAGCGCAGCATACTCCGCAACCGTACTGCCCTACCTTTGAATTGTTTGCGAACCTGATTTTCTTGAAGTTCGCATCAAACTGGTTGATGTAATACGGTTTCAAATCAATGTTGACTGGCTCCAAACGCTTGCCCCCTCCCTGATTTACCGCCGTGAACTTTACTTGTCTGCTGTTTCCCGAATCGGGGCTGACGCGTTCCCAAAGGCTGGCTAGCGCCGCCTATTCATCAGGTTGTACAATCACTGTATGTTATGATGTTTTGTCCCAGTTGGTTCGTCCTTCTTTTCCCGAAGCCAAAAAACCCCTCAAGCCGACGGCTTGAGAGGTTTTAGAAATCGTAATATGTACCCTTAAACAGCGCCCTCAGGCTCTGGCTCAAAGAGCTTTGGTATTACTCGCAAAAGCATCAGAAACGCCGCTATTATGATCCCGACCGAATATCCTCCGCTTTCTGTTACAGCAAGAAGAAACTCTCCAAGCTTAGGTATCCGCAATGACGCCTTCCCCAGCATCTCTCCGTATGGCACTGGATATGGATCGTCATGTTCCCGAGAGTCTCCCCTTGTCCAGAGAATCCCGGACTCTTGATCAACCGAGACCACTCTTTGCGTTATTATCAGGCTTCCCTTGGCGTATGCGACAACATCCCCAACCTCTGTCAAGAAGGGGCTGGCTTTTGAATTTATTATAACCAAATCTCCAATGGAATGCGATGGGGCCATGCTTGTGCTTAGCACCGCCATGGGCTTGAACCCCAAGCGTTTCATGCCAAGCCAGCCAGCCGTCCCAATCAGCAGCAAAGCCAGGAAAATGGTAAAAGCGATATTGCAAGCCCGTGTTGCAAATGAAAATATCATAATATCCTCCACGCTTTATATTTAAGCCAGTCACCCTGGATTTCAAGTCTATGCTATCGTTTAGTTGGCTAATTGCTAGTAGTTTGCGTACGCATATTCCCAGCATTACTTAAGGCCGCTTCACAGTTATACGCCAATTGAGAACCTTATAACTTGGCAGTTCTCCCGCAATCCGTAAAGCAGGTTTAATGTTTAGCTTGTTCGTTTACATTTTTGGATCTTTCAGGATCATGTCAATTGGCCTATGTAATATTTCTTTTCAATATGATTCATCAACATATCATATAATACTACTTCAAATCATAAAAGTCAATTGGTATTTGTTGAACAAAACCCGCAGCTTTATAGCGCTTATTGTTGTCGATTAATGATAGATTCCAGGTCTTTTCTTGTTTTTCCAGCGCGTTATGATCTATCAGCCAACCTTTTGCCTCTTGATTCCAATATGTTCTATCCAACCAAAAGTCCGGCGTCCGGCGCCGATTTCTGGAAACTCATTTTTTATGTATATTCTTATCCCTCCAAGCCTTTTATCTCATTTGCCTCTCCCTCCGCCAGATTTTTATGTTCTCCCCGCATAACGCAACCCAAAGATGGGAATTTTATAAACGAAAGTATTGCGAGGAGGTGTCTGAATGACATTGGATAGCTTGATGGACAAAATCCATGGCAGACCGGAACTGATGGAGGATCTCCACTTCACAACCGGCGAGGAGCAAGTGCAGCTTATCATGCGCAACTTTCCGGAGATTGATGAGCACGAGTTGAGAAAGCTCGACTTGAGCCAGGCCAACTGGGGGCCATCGCCAGAGGATGAAGTCAGGGACGACGACAACCGCTTCACGCCAATCGATTTCGCAGTGCTTAGCTCCATGAACATCTCAGACAAGATATAAAAAAGACAGCCGCAGGGTATCCCTGCGGCTGTCTTTTGCTATGCCGAAATTTATTTTTTTATAGCAAGCGACCCAGCGCCCATCCTCCAGCCACTCATGTTTTTTCTTGATTTCAAGGGGTTTTAGCCTATTCCAGACATAGACAGTATAATAGAATACCTGTGAGCATACATTAGTTACAAGCGCTTGACCGAGATATTTTTTTCGCTATCTCAACACGCAGGCATATCCCAAATTTCTTGTTGGCGCGGCCTTTTCCGGCCCCTCGGACTTAGATTTGGGCTTTGCTTGAGCGCTAAAGACGCGTTATGCCGTTGGGCGAAGAGAGCAGCGCCTTTCGCCTGCGGACGCAAAATAGCAATACATTCCAACTGACAATCAAACCCGCGCAGCGGGCTTTTAAGAGGAGATGCGCAATGAACAAACTTGCTGATTTTTATAGGCAGGCGCAGAGCAACAAAGCCTTGATGAACGATTTGCAAGCCGCGAACGACAGGCATGCAGGCCCCAATGATGGCGGCGAGTGGTCGGTAGTTGACGAGGTGATCGGCATCGCCGCGCACCACGGAATCACACTGTCCCGGGTTGACTTTGAGCATGGGCTGGAGGATCAGGAAGGGCCAACGGGCGAATACTTGGGCCGCCCAACAGCCACATCTAGCGCCTGGAAGATGTAATATGGCAAAAGCCAGGCAGGCTTGGCCTGCCTGGCTTTTGCCTTGCAATTGACATTTTGCGCTGGGCAGGCTATGATTTCCTAGGCGGCGAAAAGCTGCTGCCCTGGGGAGTGATCGCTCCACTGAGTGCATATCCAAAATTTCTTAAGAATCGAGGAAAAATTCGGAAAAACTTTTTTCCGAGCCGCAATTAAATTTGAGATATGCACTGAACGTAGCTCATGATGAGCGCAAAGGAGCATGGCGTGAAAACAGTTGAAAAGATATACTACACCTTTACCAAAGCCAATCCTCCATCCGCTTTCGCAGGAGACGGGGAAATCATAAGGTTCATTGCATCAGATTGCTATGGCTGGAACGGCGAGAGCAATGTTCCAGTGTTCAACAGCGAAAAGCTCAACGGCGCCACAGGCCCTGTAAGCGTGGAAGGCGCAATGCCAGGCGATATTCTGGCAGTTGACATACTGGATGTTTCCATAGGTCGCAAGGGCTTCCTGCACTGCTCAAAAGGCTGCGGCCCGCTAGGGGACGTCGCAAAAGACAGGCTCAGAGTCATTGATGTCATCGGAGACGAGATCCTCTTCAACGAAACCAGGTGGAAAGTAGAGCCCATGATAGGCGTCATTGGAGTCGCTCCAGGGAAGGATGCAATAAGCAACTGCCTTTCAGGAACGCACGGCGGAAACATGGACTGCAGGCTTATAACGAAGGGTGTCACAGTCTACTTTCCGGTGCGGGCTGAGGGAGCTCTTTTGAGCCTTGGAGACTTCCACGCCTCCATGGGAGACGGAGAGGTTTGCGGAACAGGGATTGAGATCCAAGGAGAAGCTGTTGCACGGGTGCGCGTCTTGAAAAAGACAGCGCTGGAATGGCCTTTGGTTGAAACAGCAGACGCCTGGCACGTGGTGACAAGCGGAGATTCATTTGAGGATGCTGTCACGTCTGCTTCCCATGAGCTCCGCCGCCTGTTGGCTGCCGCCTGGCGCTGGGACGCTTCGGACATCTACATGTACCTCTCCGCAAGAGGAGCAATAGGCGTCAACCAATGCGTATTCCCATGCAGCAACGTTCAGTACTCAGTCAGGTTCTCAGTTCCAAAGGAGCTTTCGAAATCCCATTTGCTGAGCGCTCCCAAGAAGAAGAATGATGACGACATGATCAGGTATCTCGAATCCATGAGGACAAAGGCAAAAAGGATTTAAAAACAGATGGCATAGCCACAAAAAGCGCTGTCCAAGCCGAAGGCTTGGGCAGCGCTTTTGATTTTTTTGTTTTTTTATTTTATGAAACGACTTCCAATTAGAGAACAACAGACCATCCAGTTATCTCTTAATGCTACATAGCCTTTTTCATCTTTTTAAGGAAACCCGCCTCTACTTCCTCAGCGACAAGTGCTCCTTCTCGTACTCCTCAACTGCGGAGAACCACTCGAATCCCGGGATGACTCCCTGGCTTTCGCAGAACTCGCTCCATACGTCTCCAACAGGGAAAGTCTTGAGCTCTTCGCGCAATACCATGAGCTCAGTCAAGCGCCTTTCGTCCTGGAGCTTCTTAAGTTGCTCCTGCGGGGAAAGGAGAGCCAAAAGCAAAGCCTTTTGAAGGCTTCTGACTCCAACCACCCAAGCCGCTATCCTGTTTATGCTGGCGTCAAAGAAGTCGGTTGCAAGGATCACTTTGTCAAGGCCAGCCAGGACTATCTCATTGGCTATGTCCTTGGTCTCGTCATCAAGCAGTATCACGTGATCGCTGTCCCAGCGGACAGCCCTGGTTACATGGAGAGCCACTTTGTCAGAGAACAGGAGCATCGACGGTATCTTGTCGCCAACCCTCTCAGTGGGATGGTAGTGCCCGTTGTCAAGCAGGCAGTAAATGCCGTTCTTGGCCGCGTAATTCATGTAGAACTCGTGGGAGCCTACTGTGCAGCTTTCCATCCCTATGCCAAAGACCTTTGACTCAACCGTTACATAGACTTTGCTCTTGTCGTACCCGATTCCTATGATCTGGTCAAGGGAGTCCTTCAAGCGGGCGCGAGGGCCAGTCCTGTCAGCAGGGGTCTCTTTCCAGCCATCCGGAATCCAGATGTCCAAAGTGGAGGGAGTTCCCAGCTCGTTGGCGAAATACTCCGCGATCCTAAGCGACGCTTGGCCGTGCCTGATCCAAAACGCCCTGATCTCCTCGTCTTCGCTTGAAAGCGTGGCGTTGTCAGCTTTGTCGTGAGAGAAGTATGTGGGGTTGAAGTCAAGCCCCAGCCCGCGCTCTTTCGCGTAGTCCACCCATTTTTTGAAGTGCTTTGGCAAAAGCGCGTCCCTGTCTGCGATTTCATCCTCAAAGATGGCATAGCTGGCGTGAAGGTTCAGCCTGTGCTTTCCTGGAAGCAGGCTTAGCGCCTTGTCAATGTCCGCCATCAGCTCATCCGGGTTTCTGGCTTTGCCCGGGTAATTGCCGGTTGTCTGAATGCCTCCGGAAAGTGCTTTCGCGCCTTCAAACCCTCCAACGTCATCGCCTTGCCAGCAGTGAATGGATATGGACACCCCAGCCAGCGCCTTTATAGCGGCATCAGTGTCTACCCCTACTTTTTTGTAAATCTCCTTTGCTGCGTCATAACGCTCACCCATCGATTTGCCTCCCAACTAAGTATCCTGGCTGCCTTTTCATAAAACAGCTGCCTATATGGCAGATGCCCTATAGTTTGCGTCGTGCCAGAGCGAAATTAATTGCGCAGTTAGCTTCAAGATTTGCTTTTTGCAAAGGGAAAAACAAGAGTTTATTTATCACATGTTTTCGCTCGTGAGCAAACCCAAGCAGATCCGGCAGCCAGTCCTCTAATTACATTATACATTAAATCTAGGGAGCCATGCGCTTAATTTTTGATCGAAATCAATCATCTCTGTGCCTATTTGCTCGAAACTGCGCATCGGGAATATTGCGCGTATTCCAGAATTTCAAAACAGGAGCAAGAAAAGGGATATGCTCTCATTGATTTGATTGATTTGGGAACCCTCAGCCTTCTGCCATCAAATGCCTTTTGGTGTACGGGCACAATGCGATGCACCTGCCGCAAATGGTTTCCTTGATCCCGTACCCTTCAAAGGAACGCTCCCTCGCCGTATCACGGCATGTGGCGGCGTCAAATATCTCGTCCCTGCTTGTCCCCAAAGACCACTCCGCCCCTTTCACTGCGTGTCCAGGACAGCCCTTTGCGCAGACCAAGCAGTCTCCGCACCTGGACTTGTTTATTGGCACCGCTGTTTCCAAAGGAGCGTCTGTCAGTATGGCAGAGAGCCTGATCATGGAGCCGTACTCCTCTGTGACCAGAAGAGCGCACTTGCCAATCCATCCTATTCCTGCCCTTGTCGCCACTGTCTTGTGAGGAAGGGTTGTCTGCATAATTCCTCCTGATCCCACCCTATCCCTGGTCTGGGCAACCGCCTCATAGCCCATCTTCTTTAGAAGCTCCGCGCCTTGCGAAACTATAAGGTCCAGCTTTTCGTTAAGCCTATAGTACCAACAATAATATTCTTTTGTAGGCAGGTTGGCTATGCCCCTAATAACCTCTTTAGGGAACTTCACGGCAACACACACCCCAACAGGCATGCCATGCCGCTGGCTGGCAGGAATCGCTGCTAGATCGCCAAATCCAACCAACAGGGCCCCAAAGCTGTGAAGCTCTTGCTTTACGCTTGAAGTCAATGTGTCCATAAGCTCCTCCTTTGCTTGTTAAAACGGAAATTTGCGCTTTTCGCCCTCAAAGCATAATCCAAAAACTCAGGTTTAGCGCAAGCATGGCTTTTCGCGCCCTTTCGAATTTTTGGGGTATCCTCATTATAACACATGCAAAATTTATAGGTAATCTTGCCATCGAGTGAAAAGAACAGCGCATTCTCATTTTGAAAAGTTTGGCTCATCCAACAAAAAACCAAGAGCTCTCCAATACAAGCTTCGAGTTTTTGGCGCTTCGCTTTTAATTTCAAACATCCCTTAAAATTCAAAAAGATCTAAAGCATTTGTATCGTGTATCTATATAAGGCCATATCATATATACTGACGACGCTTGTGTGGAATTATCTTATAGTTGCCCGCCTCAGAACCCAGTCGGGCCGCTCCCGCTAACGATAAGAACATTCTAAAATGCCGTCGTCAGCATGCTAGGCAATGGCACTGGCGCTATTTGCGAAAAATATGCGCGAATAGTCCTTTCGAGAAAATGAGCAGCCTTTTGGCTCTTGGCATGACAGCCGCAACAAGCGCATGGGCTGGGTTCACCCGCACTGCTCTTCTGGGTGCAGCTTGATGGGGCTTGCCACCCTCAAGCAGGCAAAATTTATTGTTGGAACCTCACATTTTTCTTTTCACAAGACAGCAAAGAACAGGCTACTGGTGGGCTGTGCCAGCGTTAGTTAAAAATTGTCATTAATCCCACCCTCACATCATTCACATATTACGCTGCGCTGGCTTTCATGCGGTCGCTCAGCGTCTGGAAAGTTCTATGCGCAAAGTGTGTTGAAATTTTTTTAGCCAAAACGCGTCAATCCGCACAAAACGCTCTTTCAGCGCCTATGTCAAGAGCGGATGGCACAAAATGCGTTTTATTTATATGCCTTCAGGCATATAATACGCGCCCAAGGAGTGGTCGGGAGGCGCTGGCCAGGAGGGCAGCGCCTGGCATACATATGAATCACATATAATCCACATGTGATCTACATAAATCGTACTGGAAAAGACGACCAAATCTCACCATTATCGCCTTTTTCCGATATCGAAAAGACCGAAGGGGCATGGGAATTTGAGGGCGAAACGGGCATAGGCGCTTTTTGGCATGAAAAATGTTTTTTAAAAACAGCCCAATTTGCTGCGGCAACTTGATTTGTGCTTTTGAATAGATTATAATTCTTTTATGCTGCTTGCATGAAGAGGCCATTAACGCTCTCAACGGAGAGGCTGGCCAAAGAAGGAGGCGCGGCTTTGAAAGCAGTCATTACTGGCACGACGATGAACTCAAACATCTATTACCACTCAGCCAGCCCTGCCGCGAAGAACATCTTTTTCTTTCCTCTATGCCTGGGATGTTTCATTTGCGGGGCGGAATACAAGGTTGAGAGGCGCAGCTACGACAGCTTCCTGCTTCTCCACACAAAAGCCGGGGCCGGGCTTGTGGAGCACAACGGCAAGCTATTGCACCTGCGGCCAGGCTCGCTTTGCGTCATCGACTGCTATAACCCCCACAAGTACCACTCGCTCTCAAGCTGGGAGTTTTCGTGGATCCACTTTGACGGCCCACTTGCCAGGCCTTATTTCAAGCTGGCATCCCCGTCAGGAGAGCCGTTCGCAAACCGCAGCGCTCCAGCTTCAGTTGAGAGAATCCTGTCCCAGATCATTGATCCGTTTTCAAAGGGCGACCGGATCAATGAGGCGCAAATCTCCAGGCTGATAACAGATCTTCTCACGGACGGCATGCTTTGCGGAAACGAGGAGGAATACACTCCAGACGTGATCGACGATGCCATAGCCTACATCGCGCAAAACGCGCCTAACCCCATCAGCTTGGTGAAGCTGGCGGACATGGCCTCAATGAGCACTTTTCACTTTGGAAGGGTGTTCAAGAAGCGCACCGGCTTTCGTCCACACGAGTACATCATTAGAACCCGCATAGATCTAGCCAAGGTCTTGCTAAAGACCACCCACAGCAGGGTAAGGCAGATCGCGCATGAGTGCGGGTTCGGCAGCGAAGCCAGCTTCTGCACATCATTCAAGAAATCAACGGGGCAGACCCCAAGCTCTTTCCGGGCAGAATAGCGGGCGCCCAAACGGAATTGTTTATCGTTGCCCGCCTTCAAAGCCAGGCGGGCCCGCTCCGCCAGCGAGCGCGTATGGCGCCAAAAGCAATATATGCAAACAAATTCCTAAGGCCGCTCGTGAGCAATCCCATATTTGACGGGATACGCTCATAGCACAGTTATGGTTGAAAAGTCACGCAAGTATGCTCGCGCTGCTCGTTAAGCCCGGAGCAAGCATAGTTGAGAGCATATGCCAAAATTCCGCAAGTAGCGCAGCAAAAGTCACAGCGATGCTTTAACGCGTGACTTTTGCAAGCCATAAAATTAATTTTGGGATATGCTCTAAAGCCCGAGAAACATGCGCTTGCGCGAGTCACCAGAAAGTCCGCCCACTTGAGAAAAACGAAGCTCTTTTCACTCAAGTGTTGCCATTGGCCAAACGCTTCATATCCCAAAATTCAAGTCGTGGGATATGCGCTTAATAAATTTGGAATTTTCTTGTCTTGCCTGTCTTAAAAGCCAGCAGGTCCGCCCCTGCTAGCGATAAAAAGATATTGGTTAGAAGCCCGAGCAAACACTGTTGAAGCAGCGCTGTCGCCTCGGATATAATTTTAGGATGCGCGCTTAATAAATTTGTAATATCACCAAAAGAAGCCAAGGCGCGAGCCTTGGCTTCTTTTGGGTTTGGGGTTGGTTTTTTTCAGGCAAAGCGAGTGAAAGCTGCGCTTTGGCGAAACATCAGGAAAACGCATTTTTGTCAAACGCATTTCTATCAAGCGCATTTTTTGTCAAGCGCATTTTTATCAAGCGCATTTTTTCAAACGCATTATGCCTTACCCCTGCACATCCTGGATCAAAAGCTTTTCCAGATCAAGCAAGAGCACAACGCCCTTTGACACTTGGCCGATGTTTCTGATGTACTGGTTGTAGTGGTTGAGCTTGGCGTTAGGAGGGGCTAGGATGCTGTCCTCCTCTATCGTCATGACCTCGTTGACGCTGTCAACAATGAGCCCAAGGACAAGCTCCTTGTGCTCAACCACAATTATGCAGGTTTGCTCGTCGTGCTCCTTGGGCGACTTTCCAAAGCGCTTTCTCACATCGAGAACTCCGATGATGTCGCCGCGCAGGTTGAATATGCCTTCCACGTATGGAGGCGACTCAGGGACGCGGGTAATGGGGACTATCTCTATTATCTCTTTGACGTAGGCGATCCCGATGCCGTACTCTTCTGAGTCTATATTGAATGTCATGTACCTGTCCCTCGTTGTGTCTTCAGCAGAGCCTTCCAGAAGCTCGGGCCCGTTTTCCGTGGACATAGCAATCTCCTTTCCGCTAGCCTGGATAGCCGCTACATCTTGTCGAAAAAGCCAGCCACATCTATTATCAGAGAGATGTCCCCGTTTCCGAGAAGAGTGCAGCCGCTGATGCCCTTGGTCTTCTTGAAGTACTTGGGTATCGACTTGACTACAACCTGCTGCTCTCCCACCAGCTCGTCCGCGAGGAGGCAGACCGTTTGCTCCCCGTTTTCAAGCATTATCAATATGCCGTCCTCGATGTTCTTCACCGCTGTTTCCACCCCAAAGAATTCATGCAGCCTGACAACGTTGTAGATCTCGCCCCTGGTGGAGATCATCTCGTTGTTGTTGGGATCGGTGAAGATGTCCTTCTTGTCGGCCTTGAATGACTGCTTGATCGCGACTATCGGTATCGTGTACTTGGCGCCCCCCATTTTGACAGTCATCCCGTCAATGATGGCCAGCGTCAATGGTATCTTCAAAGTGAATGTGCTTCCCTGCCCTGGAACGGAGTCAACCAGCACGGATCCTCCGACCAGCTCCAAGTTTGTGGACACGACATCCATGCCCACGCCCCGGCCAGAATAGCTTGTCACTTGCTCATTTGTGGAGAAGCCCGGGAGGAATATGAACTGCTGAACCTCCTTGTCGGTGTACTCGTTTTCAGCCTTTTTAAGAAGCCCGTTGGTCTTGGCCTTCTTCAGGATCTTCTCCCGGTCAAGGCCAGCGCCGTCATCTTTTATGATGATCAGGACGTCTCCCCCTGAGTTCTTGGCTTCAAGGGTCACTGTGCCTTCTTCCGGCTTTCCTGCCGCAGCCCTGGCTTGGGGCATCTCTATGCCGTGGTCAACAGAGTTTCTTATGATATGCATCAACGGATCCGAAATATGCTCTATGATGTTCTTGTCAACCTCGGTGTCTTCCCCTATTACGACCAGCTTCACGTTTTTCGTGAGCTGGCGGCACATGTCTCTTACAACCCTGTGCATTTTGAAGAAAGTGGTAGACAGAGGCACCATTCTCATGCTCATTACGGTTTCCTGCAAGTCCTTGATGATCTTGCGAAGTTGGCGGGCTTCCTTGTGAAAGCTTTCAAGCTCCAGGTTCTCCAGCTCCGGATTCTGGGTTACCATGGCCTCGGCTATGACTAGCTCTCCCATCAAGTTCAAAAGCTGGTCTAGCTTTGATACGTTGACGCTTATCACATGCGGCGCGGTTGTCTTCTTTTGCGCCGCTTCATCTGGCTTTGGCGCATGAGGGGCGCTCTCGTCCTCGGCGGCCGGCTTGGCCTCAGGGGCTGGCTCCGGCGCGTCTACAACTTCCTGCACGTTAAGCGTCTTGAGGTATACGGTCTGCTCCAAGAGCTCCATCAGATCGCTTTTCTTCTTCTTGGTGGATATCTCAAGAGTGAGGCCTGAGGTTCTCACAATGTCAGCAGACGCGTCACTCATCAAGTCTGCGGGCACATGGGACACCTTCTCCAGCTGCTCTGTCAGGCGGTGGACAAGGGCATACGCCCTGACGTTTTCCATCTCGCAGTCGTCGTTGAATCTAATGGAAACCCGGTACTTCTTTTCTGGAACCTCTTCAGGCTTCCCGTCAAGCTCGTGCAGCGTCATCTTCTCAAGGTAGACGGTCTGGTTCAAAAGCTTGTAAATCTCAGCGTATGGCTTGTCACTGGAAAACCAAAGGTGAAACCCCTTCTTGCGAATCACCTCGACTGCTGACTCGTGGATTATGTCGGCAGGCTCGTGCTCAATGTCAGACACGAAGCTTGAAATGTTCTGGACAACAGTGAACGCCCTGACGTTTTCCATTTCAGAGCCGTCTTCAAAGAATATGACAGCGTCAAAGTGGCGCTGCCCGCCCTCAACCCGCTGAGCGGATTTCGGGGAGGCGCTGATTCCGCTTTGGGCAGACGCTGGGGCTTCCCCTGACTTAAGCCCGCTCAAGAACTCCTTGAGCGGCGCTATTGTCGACCCTGGGTCGCCGTTGACTTCCAAGCCGTTCTCAGCCTTGTCAAGCTCGACTTTTATGAAGTCCATTCCTGCCAAAATCAGATCCGTGAGCTTGGCGTAGTCAACGTTTTGGGGGTTCTCTTCCCTCAGGAAGTAGAACAGGTCCTCCATGGCATGGGCAGTAGTCGCTATGGAGTCAAAGAGCATCATTGCGGCCGACCCTTTTATCGTATGCATAATCCTAAAGATCTCATTGATCTGAACCATGGTGTAGCCAGATTCGCTTTGGATTATGAACTGCTCCAGCTGCTCTATGAGCTGACCCGTTTCATAGGAAAATAATTCCATCATGTTGTCTCTGTCAAAATCAGCCAATCACCGTCACCTCATTTTTCGGCGTGCATCGCGCCACAAGCTTGGCGCTTATCCGTAAAGCTTCAAAGTTTCCTGTATATGGCCGGCTTGATGTACTTGTACTTGGTGCTTGAGTGGTTAAGCGATTCCGAGTGCCCGATGAAAAGATACCCCCCAGGCTCAGTCAGGCCGTAGAACTTTTCCACGAGCTGATCCCTTGTTTCGTTGTCGAAGTATATCATCACGTTCCTGCAGAATATCGCCTGCATGGGTTTGCGAAACGGGAAGGCTTCCTCCATGAGGTTGAGCTTCCTGTATGTTATCTGCCCTTTTATCTTCTCTGATACAGCCCATCTCTCGTCATCAACCTTGCGGAAGTACTCAGTTTGCCACGTTCTTGGAAGCGCTTTCACGCTCTCAGCCAGGTACATCCCAGCTTGCGCCTTTTCAAGCACCTGGGTGGAAATGTCAGTGGCCAGAAGCTGCGTGTCCCAATGCTCCCGCTTGAGCTTGAAATAGTCTTGGAGTATCATCTCAAGCTGGCAAGGCTCCTCGCCTGTGGAGCAGCCGGCGCACCACACCCTGAGATCCCTGTCCTTCTTGTGCGACTCCTCGATTTGCGGCAGAGCTATGTCGCGGAAGAAATCAAAGTGGTCGGTCTCGCGCTGGAAATAGGTGTGGTTCGTCGTAACCTTGTCGACAAACTGCGTCACAGCCTTGCCTGTCTTGTCTTTGACAAGGTAGTCATAATACTCCGAGAAGCTCTCGAACCCCTTTTCAGCCAAAACCGTCCTCAGCCTGGAATGGATCAAGGACTTCTTCTCTTCTCCCATGCTGATGCCGAAATTGGTTTTGATGTAGCTGCGGATTTGGTGAAATTCCTGGTCTGTTATGTCCTTCAACCCACCGCCGCCTTTGCCGGTATTTGCCCGCTTGCGCCAAGGCTTGCGAAAACGTAAAATAGAGCTTGAAAACTAGAAATCCAGCTCAAGCGCGTCCCCGCGCCTATGGATCTAAATCCATGAAAGAAGCTTTTTTCTTGAATTTCAGACAAAATAATTCAAAAGAGGATCAAATATGACTGTACTGGGCGTCATCGCTGAATACAACCCTTTTCACAACGGCCATCTGCATCACTTGAAAGCGTCACGGGAAGCTATTGGGGCGGACTTCGCCATAGCAGCGATAAGCGGGTGCTTTGTCCAAAGAGGGGAGCCCGCCATATGCGACAAGTGGACAAGGGCCTCCATGGCGCTTAAGCACGGAGCTGACTTGGTATTGGAGCTTCCCTGCGCCATTGCGACTTCCAGCGCGGAGCGCTTTGCGACTTTCGGGGTTAAGCTTTTGGACAGCCTTGGTGTTGCCACGCATATGAGCTTCGGAACAGAAAGCGGCGATCTTGAGGCGCTGAGCCGCATCGCCAGGGACACCTTGGCTATCCAGGACACTCCTGAATTCAAAAAGGCCATCTCTGAAGCCCTGGCATCCGGCTTGCCTTACTTTGCCGCTTGCGAGCGGGCCCTTATGTATATTTTGCGCATAGATCAAAATTTTATCAGGCAACCCAACCATATTCTCGCCATCGAATACCTTAAGGCCCTTTTCAAGCTGGGTTCTGGCATAACGCCTTTGGCGCTCAAAAGAGCCAGCGGCCCAAGCTTCGCCCCGGCAAGCGCCGTGCGCGAGCTTTTGCTAAAGAAGGACTTCCCTGCGGCAGCATCGCTGATGCCCGATGAAGCTTTCTTTGACCTGTTGAAAGCCTTCAGCCTCCATGGCCCGGCCACTCTTGATTCCCTTAGCGGCGTCTTCCAATACCTTCTAAAGACAGAATCCCCGGAAGCGCTGGCAAATATCCAAGGCATTTCAGAGGGCTTGGAAAACCGGCTTATTTCCGCCGCCTCAAGCAATTACGAGATTTCAAAGGTTCTCAAAGCCGCAAACACCAAGCGCTACCCATACTCCAGGCTTCAGAGGGCCGCTTTGGCCTTGGCGCTGAAAATTACTAAGCAGGAGTTCCTGGATGCGTCAAACGGCCCGCATTATATACGCGTTCTGGGATTTCGAAAGGAATCCGCAAGCCTTCTTGCGGAGATCAAACGCAAGGCAAAAATCCCAGTCGTCATCAACCTCAAGAATTCCAGCGACCTGGACGAGCCTGGGCGTTCAATCTTGGAAAGCGATTTGCTGCGCTCGGAGCTGTACTACCTCGCCTGCGAAAGCAAGCGCAGCGTTCCCAAGAAGCTGGAGCGAAGCAAGCCGCTGGTCATTGTTTAAGAGCATGCGCAAAAGCCACGGGTTAAAGCATAGATAACCCTTGCGGCGCATATTAGAGCATATCCCAAAATTCCGCAAGTGGCGCAGCGAAAGTCAAAGCACTGCTTTAACGCGTGACTTTCGCAAGCCCTAAGATTAATTTTGGGATATGCTCTTAGTGCATCCGCCATGACTTTCCCAAGCCTTGACGTGTGCCGCTCCCTGGCATGGCAGATGCGCCAAATTTAACTTTTAGACAGAAAACGTTTTGTGGAAATCTAAAGCCGGCTGCTTGCGCAACCGCAAGAAGACTTAGTGCATAACACGAAAAATTTCACGGATGCTTGAAAACACTGATGATTATAGCGTTTTCAAAAATTAAGAGCTTAAATTAAATTCATTTTAAATTTCCGGGAAATTTTCAGCTGTTTGAACTAGAT
>JAISWZ010000304.1 GCA_031270945.1 Clostridiales bacterium
GCGACGCCTATGCCAGCGGCGAAATCGAGATAGGTGTTGCCGTCAACATCCGTGATCAGAGCGCCTTTGGCTCTTTGGGCGAAAATTTGGGAAGAGTTTGAGACGCCCCTGGGGACGTATTGCTCCCTAAGCTTCCAGAGCTCAAGAGACTTCGGGCCAGGAGGCGCCACCTTTATTTCTGGGAGCATAAAACCGCTCCCTTCTCAAGCTCCGAAAGCGACTCTTCCATGCACTTGAGGGCTGTATCCAGATCCTCGTAGCTTATCGTAAGGGGAGGCTCAACTCTTATGGTTCTGGCGTTGTTAAGCGTTCCGGCAGTCATGACGCCTCTGGCGAACATGCCCTTGGCGAACGCGTAGCCGTCTGTCGGAGAGTGGAACTCGATGCCTATGATAAGCCCGATTCCCCTTACCTCTTTGATGGATTTGTGCTTGTTGGCCAGAGCCTCCAGCTTCCACATCAGGTAAGCGCCCTTTTCTGCCGCCATCTTTGGAGTGTCATGCTCAATCATGAACTTCAGAGCCGCAAGCGCAGCCGCGCAGCAGAGGGGGTTTCCGCCGAAAGTGGGAGATCCCAGAAGCCAGGGGTTTTCAACCAAAGGCTCAACCCAAAGCTTGGGGCCGGCTATGATGCCTGTTATGGGCATGATCCCTCCGCCAAAGGCCTTGCCGTAAGTCATAATGTCAGGCACTACATCTTCGGCTATGCACCTGAAGTAGGATCCGGTGCGGCCCATGCCGGTCTGGATCTCGTCTAGGATCAAGAACGCGCCGTACTTCTGGCAAAGCGCCTTTGCCACTTTGAGGTATCCCTTTGGAGGGATGATCACTCCAGCCTCTCCTTGTATCGGCTCAAGTATCACTGCCGCGATTCCCTCGCCTGCGGCTGAGAGCTTCTCCAGGGTTTTCTCCAGATCAACCGCGTCTCCGTAGATGGTGTGCGCCACTTGCTGAACCAAGGGAAGGTATGGCTCTCTGTATATGGACTTGCCGCCTACGCTTATGGCGCCCATGCTCTTTCCGTGGAACCCGCCAATGGCGCTTATGATCCACTTCTTGCCGCTGGCTATCCTGGCCAGCTTAAGCGCCATCTCAACAGCTTCAGCCCCGCCGTTTGTGAAGAAGCAGTACTGCAAGTCTCCTGGTGTTATCTCGGCCATGGCGTGGGCCAGATAGCCGCGAAGGGGATCCAGGAGCTCTTGGCTATGCAATGCCTGGCGCTCCAGCTGCTTTCTCACGTACTTGAGGATCTCGGGGTTTCTGTGCCCGGCGTTGAATATGCCAAACCCGCCAAGGCAATCAATGAACTTCTCCCCGTAGACGTCAGAGAAATGGCTTCCGTCATCTTCCCACTCCACGAACGCCTCGTTTGTGGACACTGATTTCCTGTACTTCAGCCATCCTGGATTGACATAGGTGTTGTATTGCTCAATGCTGTCCTCTACCAGCGCTTTCTTGTCCTGTTCGCTTAGCGCCTCGGATTCGACAAAGCCCAGCGCCTTGTTGAGTACCGCTTTTGCGCTTTCAATTGCCAAGGTTGCACATCCTCTCATGATTGCGCCCGGCCTTGCCGGGCATTCATGTTTATAATGGCGAGTTGCAAAATATGAAGCGCGTTGCTGTGTAAAAAAACGAGTGTGTGCCTCAGTTCAAAAAAACGAGCAAATCTGTCGTTTTGCGGTGGGAGACCAGTCTCTCGAACTCTGATTTCGGTGGGAAACAAGCTGATTAATATTGCCATCGAGCCAGCCCAAGTGGGGCCAGCGCAAATGGTTCCCAATTCCGACTTCTTAAGACCTATTGCGACCACCCTAGCCATTATAACTCAGCTAACGCAAAACGCAAATGGCTTTTGCGTGGTTTTTGGCATGAAATTTTTATCAACTTGTTATTTGCAATTTTTTGCCTGTTTAAGCGCATATTTTCTTTTTATCGGCCAAATCTTTCCGTTCCCGAATAACATATAACTGCGATTAGTATTTCACTCGGCCAAAGAATGCGTTTGATTCTGCAACAAAACTCTCAAGACCATAAACCCAAGGCTTTGGCTAAGAGCATTTGGTGATATGCACCAAATGCCAAAGCAACGGCCAAACCTTCTGGCGGCACCAATACGCTTGCCTTAAGCCATCCACATGCAGACAGCAATGAAGGTTTTCCATCAAAACCGCTTTTAGGTTTTGGTTTGGGTTTGGTTTTTGGTTTGGTTTTGGTTTTTGGTTTGGTTTTGGTTTTTGGTTTTTGGGTTTTGGGTTTTGGGTTTTGGGTTTTGGGTTTTGGGTTTTGGGTTTTGGGTTTTGGGTTTTGGGTTTTGGGTTTTGGTTTTCGCTTTTCTCTTTCAGACTCAGCCTCATCCCCCCTAACCAACCTGTACCCTGCCAACTTTTCTTACATAAACCTCATTAAGTTTCGCGTTTTCTTTGCACCAACATCTTTTAATATTTGCATGCCTATCAATCTTTAAATCCTTAGACATGCATACGCTTTCGCTAAAGCCCGCCTTACGGCGGGCCGCTTCATCGCGATAACGCTCTGCCTTGCTCTTCACTTGCCTCCTACTTGAACCAGCCTACCGGCCCTGGCACCAGGTTTATGTTTATCTGCTTCACTTCCGTGTACTCTTCAAGTCCGTAAACTCCAAGCTCGCGGCCTATTCCGCTTTGCTTGTAGCCGCCCCAAGGGGCCTGGGAAAAGGTCGGATGGTATGAATTCACCCATGTGATTCCAGCCCTTATCTTTTTCACCACTCGCAGGGCGCGGGTTATGTCGTTTGAGAACACGCCTCCTGCCAGCCCGAATACTGTTCCGTTGGCCAGCTCCACAGCCTCGTCTTCGGTTTTGAACTTCTGGACAGCCAAGACCGGGCCGAAGACTTCTTCTTGGACTATGGACATGTCAGGGGCGCAGTCAGCGAATACTGTCGGGGCAACAAAGTACCCGTTTTTGAGCTTTCCGTCGTAAACCCTGTCTCCGCCGCAGATGAGTTTCGCGCCTTCTTTCTTTGCCGCGTCTATCTTCGCCAGGACGCTGTTCATGTGCGACTCGCTGACAAGCGGCCCCATCTCCGCGCCTTCCTCATCGCCTGGGGCAAGTTTTATGGCGTTAGCCCTTGCGGCCAGCTTCTCAAGAAACGGATCGTAGATCGCCTCATCCAGGATCAGGCGGCTTCCAGCGGAGCAGACCTCGCCCTGGTTGCAGAACGCGGCAAACAGCGCCCAGTCAACCGCTGTGTCAATGTCGTAATCGCCAAAGACGATCATAGGGGACTTTCCGCCAAGCTCAAGACCTACCCCTTTTATCGTCTCAGCGGCAGAGCGCATGATCTCACGGCCTGTATCGGTTCCGCCTGTGAACACCACTTTGTCTATGCCTGGATGCTCCGCTATGCTTCTTCCTACTGTCTGCCCGCTTCCCAAAACCAGGTTGGCGACTCCAGGAGGAAGCCCCAGCTCGTCAAAAAGCTCAAACAGTTTTATCGAGCTGAGAGGGGTAAGGGATGACGGCTTGAACACTGTGCAGTTGCCTGCCGCTACGCAAGGCGCTATCTTCCACGCCGCCATCATCAGGGGATAGTTCCAGGGAGCTATCTGCCCGCATACTCCTATTGGCTCTCTGACCGTCAGCGCCTGGGTATTGGGATCTGGCACCAGGTATGTTCCGCCAGACGGCTTGTCGATAAGCCCGGCATAGTACCTGAAGCATGCCGCAGAGTCATAGGCGTCGCCCAGGCTATCGCGCAGAGGCTTGCCGTTGTCAAACGTGTCTATCAGGGCGAAGTCTTCCGCCAGCTCTTCTATGCGGTTGGCGATTTTGAACAGAAAGTTCGCTCTTTCTGTTACTGGCAGCGCCGACCAGGCCGGAAAAGCCGCTGCAGCCGCAGCGACCGCCGCGTCCACGTCTTTGGGAGAGCCCTCGCATGCGAGCCCTGCCACAGATCCGTCAGCCGGGTTTATGGACTCTTTATGCAGTCCTGAATCAACCCATTTGCCGTTGATGTACATCTTACCTATTTCCATATGATCCTCCTTGGGCGGTTATGCTGGAATTAATCCAGATGATATTGGGGGATAGCTTAAGCGCCAGTGATTTCAGTGGCCAGGTTTCTGGAGTTGCTCTATGTGTCCCGAACATGCCGCGGCATGTTCGGGACATAGTGCTACTTCACAAATCTGGTCCAGAGGTCATCATACCTCTCCAGTTCTGATGCGGGGAGGTCGGCCACATACTCGCCTTTCGTGAAAATGGCCGGATCGACGTTGGACGCCGGGTTATCCTTGTAGCTTTCAGGAAGAAGCTCCACAGCGGCCGCATTGGGGTTGGTGTAGGGATATTCGTCAGAGACCAGCTTTGAGACGTCGGGACGAAGGATGAAGTTAATGAACTCGTTGGCGTTGGCGGAGTTCTTGGCGCCTTTCAAGACGCAAAGGTTGTCAAGGAACAGGTAGCAGCCCTCCTCTGGGAACACGGCCTTGAAACGGTCGCTTTCCTCAAGGCATATGGCTATCTCGGCGTTCCACATGTAGCCGATTGAAGCTTCGCCTGAAAGCATGGCGCTTTTGGGGGAGTCGCTATCCAGGAGCTTGATGTTAGGCTTCAGGAGAGCCAGCTTCACGTCTGTCTGGGCCAGCTCAGTGGGGTCAACGGTATTCAAGGAGTAGCCCAGGCTCTTTGACACAGCGCCTATGACAGCCCTGGGGTCATCCAAGGCTACAATGGAGTTGGCGTAGGCTGGATCAAGGATCTGCGAGAACGAAGTGATGTCCTCCGCCACCTTTTCAGTGTCTATGACCAGCGCGGCAACGCCTGACATGTAAGGAACCGAGTAGACGTTGCCAGGATCAAAGCTGGGGTTCAGGTAGCCTTGCCCTATGTTCTGGAGATTTGTGATCTTGGGCTTATCGAGAGGCTCAAGGAGCCCTTCGGCGATCATCATCTTCACCATGTAGTCGCTTGGCACAACTATGTCGTAGATTCCAGCGTTGCTGGCCTTCACTTTGGCCAGCAGATCCTCGTTGGTTGAATACGTTGAAACGTTTGTCTTGACCCCCGTCTCTTCTGTGAACTTTTGAAACACAGTGTCAGGCATGTATTCAGTCCAGACGAATACGTTTAATTCCCCGCTTAAGCCTGAGGCTGATGCGGCAGGCGTTGCGTTTGCGCAGGCGGAAAGCGATAGGACAATAAATATCGCCAGCGCCAATCCCAATTTATTTTTCACTATAAGTCCCCCTTGTCTTTCGCCAGCGCCATTTTCTTGGCGCCGCGATACGCTATGATCTGGCTTCCCAGGACTCCCAGGAAGGTAACCAGCATTATTACGGCTGAGAGCGCGTACACGTCGGGCTTTACGCCCGCTCTCACCTGCTCCATTATCTTTAGCGGAAGGGTTGTGCCACTCGGGCCTGTGGCGAAATAGCTGATGACAATGTCATCTATTGAAAGAGTGAAAGCCAGTATCGCGCCAGACGCTATGCCTGGGGCTATTATCGGCAAAGTTATGCCAAACAGGACTTTTACCCTGTTGGCGCCCAGATCCATGGCCGCCTCTTCTATGGATTTGTCAAAGCCCGCTAGCCTGGCTCTCACAGTGAAGACGACAAACGGTATGCAGAAGGTGGTATGGGCCAGTATCATGCTCCCAAGGCCAAGAGGGATCCTGGCAATGGAGAAGACCGAAAGGAGCGCTATTCCAAGCACAATCTCAGGGATGACCACCGGGATGTAGAGAAGCGCGTCTATCAGGCTCCGGCCTTTGAATTTGTGCCTGAACATCCCTATGGCCGCCAGGGTGCCAACTGCCGTGGCTATGACTGTGCTTGTGCCGGAGACTATAAGGGTGTTTCTGAAGGCTTCCAAGAGAGCCGTATTCTTCGTCAGCTCTTTGTACCAGTTGAGAGTGAACCCCTCAAAGACGATATTCCTGCGCGAGGTGTTGAACGAGAACAGTACAACTACCGCTATGGGGATGTAGAGGAACAGGTAGACAAGGCCCGCGAATATTCTTGAGACTGAATTCTTGATCCGCTCCCGTCTGCCCCGCTTGCCAGGCGCTTTCATCACATCGCCCCCAAATCATCCAGCTGTCCGCCTGAGGCTGTATATAGCCTGACCAGTATCAGTGTAGCCGCTATAAGCAAGACAGAGAGCGCCGCTCCAAAGGGCCAGTTGAAGGATTCCTTGAACTGCCGCTCAACCAGGTTTCCGATAAGCTGGCTGGTGCCTCCTCCCATGAGGTCAGAGACAAAGAAAAAACCCAGGGCTGGTATGAAGACCATGATCACGCCCGCAAACACGCCTGGCGCTGAGAGCGGGAGAGTTACGCGAAGAAACGTCGTGGCGGGCCTTGCGCCTAGATCAGACGAGGCTTCAAGCAGGCCTCTGTCCAACTTTTCCAGCACTGTGGATATTGGCATAACCATGAACGGGAGAAGGGTGTACACCATTCCCAGAACCACAGCGCCTCTTGTAAACATGATCTCCAGGGGCTTGGAGATCAGGCCTAGCTTTAGGAGGATAAAGTTCAGGGTTCCGTTTGACCCCAGAATAGTCCGCCAGGCATATAGCCTGATTACGCAGTTGGTCCAAAACGGGAGCATCAGGGCAACGTACATCAAAGTCTTTGAAAACGGCTTGGCGTTTGCCATGATAGCGGCAAAGGGGTAGCCGATCAGTATCGCAAATATTGTGGCAAGCCCTGCCACTGACAGCGAATTCAAATATATGCCAGCTATGGCCGGGTCAAATATCCTGGCATAGTTTCTTAACGTTGGAGACAGGACTATGTTGTGCGCCTCGTCTGTGCCGCAAAAGCTTATCCCCAGGATGTAGATGAGAGGGAGCGCTATAAGCAGGGCCATCCAGAACGAGACTGGCGAAACCATTGCCAAAAGCGATATGAGCTCCTTTTTCTTAGCTCTCTTCATGGCCTACCCCCGCATACTTGCCCAGATCCACGTTCTTGATGGTGTTATGAATCGCGCTTGAATCAGAGTGGATCAGCGCCGCGTCTCCAGGCTTCCAGTAGACATGCACAGCGCTGCCCGCCTCAGGCGCCGGGAATCCTGCCGGAACATTAATCTTTATTTCTTGCCCTCCAGGCAGGAGTATTACGCACTTGATCCCGGATCCAGCGTATATGTGCTCGATGACAGCCCCATGCAGGGTGAAGCCGTCTTGGGGGGCGCTGGAAAACAGGGTCTTTTCTGGCCTGACAGAAATGTAGTGCATCTCTCCAGGCACAAAGGGTTCTGGCGCTCCAGCCAGGATCGTTCCAGACTCCAGCTCAAAGAGGGCCGCTCCGCCTGATCTCTTCTCCCTGGCGACAGCCTCGAACATGTTGGCCTCTCCAATAAAGTCAGCAGCAAAACGGGTTCTCGGCTTCTCGTAGATCTCCTTTGGCGTTCCTATCTGCTCCAGCACCCCTCCGCTCATGACGGCTATGCGATCACTCATCATCAGCGCTTCCTCTTGGTCATGGGTGACGTACAGGAACGTGATGCCAAGGCTCTTTTGCAGATTTTTTAGCTCCAGCTGCATTTGGCGGCGAAGCTTCATGTCCAGCGCGCCAAGGGGCTCATCAAGCAGCAAAACCTTGGGATTGTTCACCACAGCCCTGGCTATCGCTATCCTTTGGCGCTGGCCTCCGGATAGCTGGGCGGGCCTTCTTTTCTCGTAGCCCTGCATGCGGACAAGGCTTAAGGCGCTATCTACCCTAGATTTTATTCCTGCCTTGCTCTCTTTTTTAACTTTCAGGCCATAGGCTACGTTGTCAAACACGTTCATGTGGGGGAAGAGCGCATAGCTTTGAAAAACTGTGTTTACGCTTCTTTCGTAAGGCTCCTTCTCTTCCACGCTTTCGCCCTCAACTGTAATGAGCCCGTCAGTCTGCCTTTCGAATCCCGCTATCATGCGCAGCGTTGTTGTCTTTCCGCACCCTGAAGGCCCAAGCATTGACAGGAACTCTCCTTCTCTTACGCACAGGTCAAGATTTTTGACCACATGGTTTTCTCCGTAAAACTTGTTTACGCCGGCCAGCTCGACGATTGGATCCCGGGACAATCCGCTCCCCCCTTTTTTGCACCAAAAAAACGGGCAACAGTGCGATCTTTAGCCGGGCATGCCCAAGTGTGATCACTTGGGCATGCCCTAGCACATCCCATGGCAGCGTTCTGTCGTTTGGGATATGCCCTAAAGATCTGGGCGCCATTGTCCGTTCTGTCTTATTAGTGCGGTTACGCACCTATTTATATCGCCTTTGAGTCCCTCTCCCCCGTCCGTATGCGCATAACGCCTTCAACGGAGGTCACAAACACTTTCCCGTCTCCTACCTTTCCAGTCGAAAGGTCTTCATGGATAGTGTTCAGTATCTCTTCGCAAGCTTTGTCTTCTACCACTATCGTGGCTTGTATTTTAGGGATCAAGTTCATGCCGGGTATTGTGAGCCCTTGAAGCTCTCCTGACGTGTCGCCTTTCTGTATTCCGCATCCCATCACTGTCGTGACCGTGATGCCTCCCACTGAGAACCGTTCCAGCAGCACCTTAAGCTTCTCAAGGCTGTCAGGTCTAGTAATGATATCAAGCTTTTTCATATGCCACCCTCCTCAGTCCTACCCTTTGAAACAGGATACCATACAATGAGCGCCTAGTCAAGCGGGATGAAAAAATTTTGTTTTTATTTAGACAAGCGTCGAATTAGGAGAAACGTCAGATCTGGCTTCTTATGCGATTTTTTCAGGAATAAATTTTTTTTAATCGCTAAATTTTCCAAAAGATATGTCGCGGGAAGCGCTAATAATTACAAACGATAATGCCTGAACCCCAGAATCCTGACGAGCGATTAAGTAAAATTTATGTGTCAAAGCGCGCTCGAATAATATAAAAATTTTTATCTTACAGGCCTTATGGCCGACCGGCCTAAGCAAACCCAAACTTAGCAAAGGCGCTGAAAAAGTCCCGTCAAAACTTAAAACGACTTTGCCTCGCGCATTAAACCAAAACCCAACCCCAAAACCAAAAAAAAGAATGGGCTGGAACCAGCCCATTCTTTTTGAAGCCCTTTCGGGCTTGCATGCAGCCGCGCCTTGGGCGCGGCCAATAAAGGAGAGGAGTTATATCGAAATGTAGGGGTTTAGCGATGTAAGAGTGACGCAATTCTATCCTGATGCTTGGCGAATCCAGCTCTCAGAACCGCGACTAAAAATTGTCCGACTTGTAAGCTGAGAGCCTCAGCTGGAACTTCATCGGCGTCTTGCCTTCGCGGTAGACTTTCACCTCTACCAGATCCCCGACTTTGCAAGCCGCAATTTCTTCTTGCAGCTGGGCCATGGAGAAGATGGATGTCCCATTGAAGCTGGTGATGATGTCGTTTCTCATCAAGCCGCCCTTTTCGGCGCTGGTGTCAGGCAAAACCTCGGCTACGTAAACCCCGCCAAGGGTCATGCCGTACATTTCGCTCATTTCGGCGGATACGTCAGATCCTTTTATTCCTAGGAACGGCTTCGGCTTTTGCAGCATTATCTCTTCAATGATGGGCTTTGCCACGTTTGAGGTGATGCTGTAGCCCATGCCCTCAATGGTGACTTGCGCCACCCTGTTGAGCTTTGCCGTGTTTATGCCAATTACCTGCCCTGCAGTGTTGACAAGAGGGCCGCCGCTGTTTCCTGGATTGATCGCGGCGTCAGTCTGAATGACGGTAAGGGTTTTTTCCTCAACTTCAACCTCTTTGTTTATGGCGCTGACAATGCCTGATGTCGCTGTCTTTCCTTCGCCCAGAGCGTTTCCTATGGCAATGACAGTGTCACCCATTTTGGCTGTGTCAGAGTCTCCGAAAGTGGCCAGCGCTACGCTTGTGATCCCGGCTTTCTTGGCGTCAGCCCAAGTGATCGAGATGACTGCCAGATCGGCGTCAGGCTCTGATCCCACGAAAGTGGCCGGAACCGGATCGCTGTCATCAAAGTAGACGTTCACGCTGTTCGCGCCAGAAACCACGTGGTAATTGGTCGCGATGTAGATCTTGGAGTCGTTCTTGAAGAATATGATTCCAGACGCCGCTCCAGTCATGTCAGGTATCTCAAAGAAATCAGTTTCTTGCGGCGTCGAGGTTGTTATGCTTACAACAGATGGCGCGACATGGGATACAACGTCAGAGAGCGAGTTGATGATCAAGGCGCCGTCATCGTTTTTCTCCAGCGGGCTTTCCTTGAGCGCGTTCGCCACTGGCGGCTTGTCATTATTCTTGCCCTCAGAAAGAGCTTCTAAACCTGGTCCGATCATTTTTTGCGCGTAAGGGATCGCCATCCCTATTCCAATGCCCAAAGTGCCTGTTCCCAAGGTGCAGACGATGATGGCTATGGCTACAAGCAGCCTGTTTTTCTTTTTCTTCTTATGCTTTATGGTTTCATGCTTGATGGTCTCGCGATAGAGCGCGCTTTGCGGCTCTTCTGGCTCTGTCTGCTTGGCTTGCTCTGGCTCGTCTAGCTCCGGCTCAGGCTGGGCCTGGTCTTGCTGGACTTGCGCTTGCTGGGCCTGGGGCACGGGGTCTGCTGGCGTCTCGGAAGCGGGCGGGCCAGTGAAAAGATTCCGCTCGATCTCTTGCTGGATCCTCTCTATTTCCCCCATGTCAAGCATTTGGTCTCTTCTGTCGTCCATGGATCTCTCTCCCCTCGAATGTGGCTGAATCTATTATAGCTCCCAATTTTGAATAAACTATGAACGGAAAGTAAATTTAATGCGCGCTAGAATTCGCACTTCTGTCCAAAGGCTGAAATGGCGGGTTTTCTGGCAGACGCTGGAGACGATTGGCGTACGCTCTGTACAAGCGCCAAATGCATGTTTTAAGATCGGGATTTTTGGTTTTAGGGGCGCTGCCCCTTTCTCAAACGCATATGCCTAAAGCCGGCTGGAGGTTGCCTTTATGGCTGTTCTTGCTTGCCTTAGGCTCATGCGCTTAAGTTTTGAATGTGTTGCTGGGTTCGCTTCAAGCGCATACCCCAAAATTTAATCAAAGGGCTTGAAAGGGCCTGATCTGAGGAATCAAGCCTAAATCCGATTTTAAATTTTGGGATATGCCTTTATTGTTCGCATAAGGCCAAGCATTATGCCGGGTTGACTCAAGGCCTTATCCTTGCTAGACTTAGAGAGCATTCACCAAAAGTCAATAAAGGCGTCGAAATGTCTTTTGAAGGCCTCACTACACTTGTCTAGGGCTTAAGCGAGCAAGTGGCGGACTTTCGGCCTAAATTGATTTTAGGGCATGCGCTTTTGGGGCTGGCTGTCACTGCTTGAACCGGCCGGTGACTATCTTCTCCAGGATGTTAATGCCGTAAGCGTTGTAGATTGTGATCCGCTCCAGGAGCATCGGATTGGAGTTCATTGTTACGTATCCTTCCTTTACTGTGAACCCCATAGTGATGCCGTTGTGCTCCAGCATTGACACTATCTGCTCATTATGTCGGCCTTCGGGGTAGGAAAAGATAGTTCTGTCCTGGATTCTCAAGAGGCTCTTCTTGAAATCGGCAAGCGCTTCAGTCGGAGACGCCTTCATTATGGCAGTTGTGTTGTCAGTATGGTAATGCAGGTTGTAAGTATGGGAGCCATAAGTGAAAACGTCTTGCGCCGCCAAAATCTGCAGCCAGCTTAGCCTGTCTAGCTCGTCGGGGTTGTAGGGCACGTCTTGGACATTTATCGCCCCCGTGATCAGGAAAAGGAGCGACGTGAATCCGTACTGCTTCAGGATCGGGTACGCGAACAGGTAATTGCTTTCATATCCGTCATCAAAGGTTATCATCACGCTCTTTGGCGGAAGGGGCGTTTTGTTGAAGACAAAGCTCTTGAGCTCCTCAAGCGTGACGCTGTGGTAACCGTTGGTGTAAAGGTACTCCATGTGCTTCGCGAAAAGCTCCTGCGACATGACGATGCCGTTTTCTCTGAAGTTCTTGTTGTCTGCATCTGGCAGCACATGATGGTAGCACAGAATGGGCAGCTTGGTTGTCTCTCCTCCCAGCTCTGCCACAGGCAATATGACCATCGCTAAAAAAACCGTTATAGCGCCCATTGTTTTCCTGAGCATATTGTTCCCCTTCCTCGTTGGCAGCTTGCTTTCAGGCCGTGTATAGCATCCAAGCCAGCAGGCAAGGCATCCAAAACAACGCTGTTATTTTGGCATAATGCCTTGGGGCGTATCCAAAAAACGCAAAGAGGCTAGTCCACCGCCAGGGGGCAAAACCCTGGCTTTTGCCCCAATATCAAAGGACAAGCGCTTTTCGCCAAAACTTTTTTTGGGGAAAAAGATTCTTCCAATTTAAGACAAGATTTTAAGGCTAGATTTAAAGGCATGATTTTAAGTCAAGCTTTAAAGACAAGATTTAAAGGCAAGCTTTAAAGACATGATTTAAAGGCAAGTTTTTAATCCAGAAATATCCGCTTAAATCGCAAAAATCCTGTTTCCCCCTTGGAAACCGCTTTCAAATGCTGACTTGGCTTGCTTTCTCCCCCTTGCTTGTTTAAGGCGCACCCTTCAAGCACCACTTAGTGCATATCCCAAAATTCCGAAATGGCGCCGGATAGCGTTTGCCCAATGTTCATGGGCAAATCGCCAAAATCCTGGCGAATGCTTCAACTAGTTTGCTCGGGCTTCTGCGAGCAAACACCCGGATTTTTCCGGTGCCTCGGATATAATTTTGGGATATGCACTTACATAGCGTTTTCCCCAAAAGGAGAACGCACATAGCGCTTTGAAACATAAGCGCGTACCTAGGGCTTTTTTTTGAAGGCCCACACATACGCTTTTCCAGCAAGCCGGAAAAGCAGCCAGGCCTTTTCCCTAACTGGGAAAAGGCCAAAGCTGGCGAGCGCTCAAACATGTTTTTATAGTTTTCACTCGTCAGTATAAGAGCGTATCCCAATTTTTGGGATATGCGCTACATAGCGCTTATTCCCTAAACAGCGAAAAGCGCGAGATATGAGCCTTGGAAATCCAGCAGCATGATTTCCAAGAGCGCGTCGCCAAATTGACTTGGCGTTTGGGATGCGTTCTGCGAGCGGAAGCTCCGGCTTAGGCTTGAACATTCTTCGTTCCAGCTTAAGCTTGGCTCAGGGGTTTATGCGCACAATTTACCAGTTTCAAGCCAAAGGGGGCCGATTTTCGGCTCTCTTTTTTTGTTTTTAGATCAAAAGGAGTGACGCGCATGCGATTGCCTTATCCCAGCGACATATCCAGAGAGCGGTTTGAGCCGATCAGAGAGCGCCTCGAATCCGTAAAGAAGAAGTCCACCGACTTCGATCTATACGACGCTTTCTGCGCGGTTCTCTATATCATCAAAGAAGGGGTCTCTTGGCCCAGCTTGCCCCATGACTTTCCCAAATGGAGGGAAGTATACGCGTATTACAGCGCATGGACAAGCCGGGTCGGCGGAGAGCCCTCAATACTAGAAAAAGCCATCCAGTCTCTTCCTGAGTCTGAGAGAAAGGATATGCATAAGAGGCTCAGGCGGCGCCGGTGAGAGCATAAATCAAAACTCCGTTAAAGCTTGTTTTAAATTTTGGGATATGCTTTGAGTGCATAAACCAAACTCCGTTAAAGCTTGTTTTAAATTCGGGATATGCTTTAGGCTCTTGCATACACTCTGCAAATGTCTTCCCAGTTGGGCATAAACGCTCTCAGCGCGTCAAAAGCTGGCATCGGGTAATTGGGCGCCCCTTTGCGCAAACAGGCGAAAGCTTCATCCAGCGCCCGCATCTCGACCACCGCGTTTTTGCAATGCTCTGAAGCCGCCAACTCTCCTATCGAGGTCTTTGTTGCCGCGAACATCCCCAGGGATGCAACGCCCCGCTTCAGCCCCATCCTGTACGCGCTTTCGCTCCCTTCAGGCAAGATCGGATATCCCAGCGTTTTCAGCAAGCCGCAGGCTTCGCCTGCGGCTTCAAGCGCTTGTCTGCACTGCAGCAATGTAGCCTGGCGCAAGTCGCAACCCAAAGCGTAGCAAAGGTATGACACAGGAAGTATTAATGCCAGGTGGCTCTTGTACCAGGCATCCATTCCGTCTACCCATTTGAGCTCATATTTTGTCCTTGAAAAAGCGTTTGAAATGATCTCTTTTATATCGTTTGGCGCTCCTTCCCTCAAGCCCCCCAAGCTCAAGGATCCGCTTCCAAAGCGGACGCATTGCGCAATTCCGTCGACTCTCCCTCCTGCCGTGGCCTGAAAGCCAAACAGAAGTTTCTTCTCGTTTTTTGACAGCCGCCGAAAGAGCTTCTCATTGTCCGACGCCGACATGTTGTTTCCAACCAGCGTAACCAGAGGTGTGTCAATGGCCGCCAAATCGGCTATTATTCCCGATATCTGCTGGTATTGCACTGTCGCGAAAACCATGTCAAACTTTTCGCCCTCCCCAGGCGCCCCTATAATCCTGGGGTGATCAACGGTTGTTTTCTTTTGCAGGCTATGCCTTATGACAAGTCCTGATGATTCCAGCTCTTCCCTTCGCTTTCCCCTAGCCAGAATCGACACTTCCTGCCCCGCCTCGCATAGCGTATGCGCGAGAAAACAGCCTATGACTCCCGCGCCGTAAACAAGAACCTTCATCTGCCCGTCAACCTTCATCTGCCTATCCCCCTCCCAGCGAGTGGCTGCCAAGAGCCTTTAAAAGCATATCCCATTTTGGGACACGCCTCCATTGGCATGCTTTCTATGGCTATCCATATTTTACGGTAAGCCAGCATATCTGCCTAAATCAGACTTATTAGCCACTGCTAACCACTTTCATCTTTTTCTCTTGCGGCCTCTGTTTCGCTGGAGTGAAAAGCCTCTATACTCTAAATATAGCAAATTTCAGGAACAAAGTCAACTATTCGAGCTCATTTTCTATATCTTTTTATGCCGCACTGCTTATATTTTTGGAAGTTTTGTCTGATATTCCGAAGTCGCGGTACGCCTAACAATTCTTGATAGCCATAGCGCTGATCCCGTCTATGCCCCTGCCCGTATTTCTATCTCTGTCCATTCAGATTCCGATCCGTCTTTTTAGGATAGGGCAAAAATGCAAGCAAGTGCATATTATTATTAGATCAAGCCTAAATTCCCTGGATTCAAGCCACTTTTGATCCTCATAGGCGATTCCGCGCCAAAAAACTTTTTTTCTCAACCTGTTGACAACGGCCAACCGTTCATGGTATTATTCTTTTGTAATCCCAAGCAACTTGGTAAGGATTAAAGTTCAGCGCTGAATGGCGCTCTTAATTCCTACCAACTTACTTGGTTTAGATTCGAAGCCTGATCGAAGAGAGGATGACCCGCCAGCGACCTGAAAGCAAAAAAATATTTTTTTATCAGGCATTCATGTTATCATTTCAATTAATACCAAGTTACTTGGTAGGGATTCAAAACCAGCGCAAAGCCGCCAGTTGGCCGCGCTTAGGCTCTGGCGCAATCGTCCTGGCCTAATCGTTTTTACCTTATAAATCAAGTATAAAACTCGTCCAAGCGCAAAAAATGAATATAGCTAGGCATTTGCCAAAGCGCTTGCGCGGGCTTTTAATTCCTACCAACTTAGTCGGTATTATTTCAAAATCAACCAGGAGCCGCTCCTGTCCCCTGCAGGCACCGCATGCGCAGAAAGGCCCAAAGCCATGGAAGCCACACCTTAGAGCATATCCAGAAGCAGCAATAAAGCATTGGGGCTTTCGCTTTCTGTTATTTCGGGATATGCTCTCAAGTCGCAGCGCCGAAAGGAGGCGGCGCCAGGAACAACCTGGCGCAAAAATATGAAAATATCAACTAGAGGGCGGTACGGCCTCCGAGCGCTAATAGACATTGCCGCCCAAGAAATTGGATCATGCGTTCCCTTGTGCTCCATCGCCCAGAGGCAAGGACTCTCAGAAGCTTACTTGGAACAGCTGATGTCTCAGCTGAAAAAAGCCGGAGTGGTGAAAAGCGTCAGAGGGGCGCAAGGCGGCTACATCCTGAACAGAGCGCCTGAAGAGATATCTGTGGGAGAGATTTTGCGGGTTTTGGAAGGGCCCATGTATCCTGTGGATTGCCTCTCCGACACTGAGAAGCCCTCCTGCGGGGCCGCCAGCTGCAGCACTTGCGTGACCAAGCCTCTTTGGGAAAAGCTGTACTCCAGCGTCAATGACGTTTTGGAATCATGTTCGCTTAAAGATCTGGCGAACGCATATTTGGAAATCTAGCCAACGAGCCGAGGCTCAATCAGGCAAAAGACAGGAGTGACAAAATGAGTGAGATCTATTTCGACCATGCGGCTACGACACCGATAAGGCCGGAAGTCTTTGACGCCATGCTGCCATTTTTGAAAGAGGGATACGGCAACCCTTCAAGCATTTACGAAATAGCCAGGACATCCAAGAAAGCGCTTGAGAGAGCCAGGGATCAAGTGGCAACGGCGCTTGGGGCTCAGCCTGGGGAGATCTTCTTCACAGGAAGCGGAACAGAGGCGGACAACTGGGCGATCAGGGGCGTCGCTGAACTGCTCAAGCCAAAGGGCAACCACATCATAACAACAGCCATAGAGCATCACGCGGTTCTCCACACCTGCGAATACCTGGCCAAGAACGGCTATGAGATCACGTACTTGCCTGTAGATGACCAGGGCATAATAAGCTTGGAAGATCTCGAAAAAGCGATAAGGCCTGAAACAATACTTATAACCGTCATGGCCGCCAACAACGAGATAGGAACTTTGCAACCGATTGAAGAGATCGGGAGAATCGCCAAGGAGCGCAAGATCCTTTTCCATACCGACGCTGTGCAAGCGGTCGGGCACATACCGATAAACGTCTCCAAAATGGGCATAGACCTTCTTTCCCTTTCAGCCCACAAGCTTTACGGGCCTAAAGGCGTGGGAGTTCTTTACTGCAAAAAGGGCGTCGCTCTCAAGAGCTTTATCCATGGCGGCGGGCAAGAAAGAGGCCGCAGGGCTGGGACAGAGAATGTCGCTGGCATAGTTGCGCTAGGAACCGCCATAGAGCTTGCAGTTTCAGAGCTTGAAGAAGAGGCGGCAAGGCTTTCGGTTCTCAGGAACAAAGTGATAGACGGCATCCTTGAGCAGATTCCGCATACCCGCCTCAATGGGCACAAGACTTTGAGGCTTCCTAACAACGCCAACGTCTCTTTCTCATTTATCGAAGGAGAATCGTTGCTGCTGTTGCTTGACATGAAAGGGATCTTCGCGTCAAGCGGGTCAGCCTGCACCTCCGGCTCACTTGACCCGTCCCATGTGCTTCTGGCAATTGGGCTCCCGCACGAGACAGCCCATGGCTCGCTTAGGATAACCCTAGGAAGGTCAAGCACAGACGAGCAGATAGAATATTTCCTGAAGGAGCTTCCTGCGATAGTCACCAGGCTTCGCGACATGTCTCCTCTCTATGAAGACTTTTTGAAAAGGAGAGCTTGATTATGCTATATAGCGACAAGGTAATGGATCACTTCATGAACCCCAGGAACGTTGGAGAGATAGATGATCCCAGCGGCGTAGGAACAGTCGGCAACGTGAAGTGCGGAGACATAATGAAAGTCTACCTCAAGATAGAGGATAACTCTGGAGTAGTCGAGGACGCGAAGTTCAAGACCTTCGGCTGCGGCGCCGCTGTGGCCACCTCCAGCATGGCGACAGAAATGATAAAGGGCAAGACAATCCAGGAAGCCCTTGAGATCACAAACAAAACCGTTATGGAAGCCCTTGACGGGCTCCCTCCGATAAAGGTTCACTGCTCCTGCCTTGCAGAGGAAGCGCTCCACGCCGCCCTTTGGGACTACGCCACAAAGAGGGGCATAGAGATCACCGGCCTGAAGCCCCCTGTGTCAGACATAGGAGAGCACGAGAACGTTATGGCTTACTAAGAGCCGTAGACATTACAGAGAAAAGCTCGAAAGGGCTTTTCTTTTTTTGATTTTAGAGAAAGAAAGAAAGAAAGAAAGATAGATAGGCTTGTCACTCCCTGCTTCCTCCAGTTTTTTCTTCATACCTTTGCGCCCAATCTCCCGTATCTTGTTTGTTGACATTTTTCGTCTTGCTCTCTAAACTTAAGCATAAGCGGCTAAAATGCAAGGAGATGAGGATTTTTAGAATGGGCATATTTAAATGGATCAATTCTTTCGGCTTGGAATCGTCTGGAAAAGTTAAGAAGAATCGCTCTTTTCGAAGCACTTTCACTGAGAAGAGACTGAATTCGCATCTCAAAGCTTTTGAAGAGCTAAAAAGCGGCATACCGGTGGATGAAGTCGCTATAGAGCATAATGATCTTACAACAGAGACCCTTTTGAAGCTCAAGGAGATGCGCAGCAGGGAGGAAGTTGTTAATTATGTCCAATCTTCGCTGACTGACGATCAAGGTTTTGAATTCTTTGCCAAATTGATAGATGGCCAGTAGGAAGCATTTCTTATGAGTGAAAAGCGCGAGCGCAGGCTCCTATGGCCGATCACGATAATATTTCAAAAGCCCTGCGCATGTCGCAGGGCTTTTGGGGATCTTGAGATTTGATTGCTGCTGATATGCCAGTGAGCCAGATCTGTCGTTGGATACGACTGATAGATATAAAAAGTATTGACAAATCTAGCGCAAAGTGTCATTATGTCTATAACGCTGGCGGCCAAGCATTTAGAGCATATCCCAAATTTAAATCCATGGCTTGAAAACTTCCAGCGTTGAAGCATTCGCAGGAATTTTTCGGCGCCATTTTTGGAATTTTGGGATTTGCACTTATTAGGCTCGGCCCTTAACAGCATTATGTTTTGAAACAACTTTGCTGCCCTATAGAGAACCGCTTCATAAGGAGAGAAAAAATGCCCGCGACCCTGCTTTACCCCTCATATTTCGGGGAAAAAGGAAAGGTGGACGAATTCTACGAGGACGAGTTTAATGCGGCCAGCTCCCTCCCAGAGTTCAGAACCGCCTTCTATGACCACGACCGGCTTGTTGACGAGCCGTCTTTCGTGCCAAAGTTTCACCCCAGCATAGAGCCTGGCCTTTGTGTTGGACGGATGTGGATGATGAAGCCAGAAGAGTACAAGAGATTTGCTGACAGCGTGGAAGCGGTTGGCGGGAAGCTCATAAACTCTTTCGACGAGTATTGCTTCACTCACATGTTCCCCAATGTATACCCATTGCTTGAAGGCTATACCCCAAGAATCCTTGTCTTCAAAGACGGGGAGCCTGTGTCGGCGCCAGAGGCGAACGAGCGGTTCAAGCGCTTTATAATCAAGGACTTTGTAAAGTCAGTCAAAGGGCATGACTTCCCGGCCTTTGTAGATACCCCCATATCCCAGGCTGAGCTGGACAGGCTGATCGAGAGGTTTATTGACCTTCGCCAGCCTCTCTTCACTGGAGGCATCGTATTCAAGGAATTTGTCAATCTGAAGCGGTACGAAGGGAAGACCAATGAGTGCCGCGCCTTTTACATGTACGGCAAGGTTTTGTCAGTAAGCAAGAACTCTGGCCAGCCTGAGAGCGCTCCGCTTGTTCCCATGGATCTAGCAAAGAGGTTCGCCAATATCCCAAGCAACTATTACACCATAGACTTTGGAGAGCTGGATGACGGGACATTCACAATACTTGAGACTGGAGACGGACAGGTGTCAGGTCTGCCCTCAAGCCTTTCTGTGCCGGAGTACTATGGCAATATGAAAAAGATCCTGAAGAGCAAAAGCTTGTAAAGGCAAAGAGCGCCTGCGGCGCTCTTTGCCTTTACAAAAGAGAGGTGATACATAATCCTTTCTTCCTCACATTGGATCAATCGCGACCTGGAAGAAGACTTCAAGCCCTGGCTGAGATACAAGCACTTGGGGGTTTGGGTAAGAGGCGTTTGGAGATCCGGCAAAACCGAATTCTTGAAGAAGATCGGCAGAGATTACTACAAGAACACCTACTGCGTTGACTTATGCGTAGCGGCACAGCGGGAGCGGCTGGAGCAGCTCTATTATCAGGCCAGCGTTAATTCTGCCGGGGTTTCCATGGACTATGACAAAAGGTTCGTAAAGCCGATGTTTGAGCAGTACTTCAAAGAGATGAACGATGCTGACTTTATCGATAGCGCCGATAGCCTTCTTATTATCGAGGAGATCCAAGAATCGGACGAATTGCATGACGCTATCCGAAAGCTGGTAAGAGGGCTGGACGCTAAAATCGCTTTCACCAGCAACTGCCACGGGAAGATCAAAGCAAGGGAACATCAGGTTTTTCCTCACGGCGACACGCAGAGCCTTGAATTAGGCGCTGTCAGCTACTTGGAGTTCTTGCGGCAGGCAAAAGTGTACCCTGAGTATTCCGCAATCAAGAAGATTGTGCTTGACAAGTCTGATAGCGACTGCATAAGGATATTTAACGAGGTCAAAGGACTTTGGAATGATTACAAAGCAATAGGCGGCTATCCAGAAGTCGTTTCTGAGTATTTAAACGGCATGTCCGCCAAGTCTTGCTCTGAGCGGTCTTACGCGATAATAACAGAATCCATCGCGGTTATGGCTGAGAAAGCTGGGCTTGCTGGGTACACTGAGGAATTCAGGTCTGCTCTAGCCGCAATATTCGATTGCGTCATCTCTGGGCTTTTGAATCCAGGAGAAGAAATCCCCATAAACGAATACATGTCGAAAAGATGCAACAGAAGCCCTGACGGCTTGCGCGTAAATGACTGCACCTACGGAGAGATATTCGGCTGGCTTATCAGAAGCGGCGTCTTGACTCCCCATCCCGTAGTGCTTGGCTCAGACGGTTGCAGGGTTATAAAATACATGTTTGCCGATCTGGGCTGGCTGCGTTACGCTGTTTGCAGTCTCCTGGATAAAAGGCCTGATCTCAATTGCGCAGAATTAACCTTAAGAAACTTTGTACCCCAATACTTAGCCTTAACAATAAAAGGTCTTGAAAAAGAAAGATTGCGTGAGCCTGAAGACTATGAAAACTTCACCGGAATGCGCTCTTATGGCTGGAAGGATCAAGAAAGCTCTGAAAAAGTGGCTTATGCAATACACACCTACACGGACAAAAAAATCATTGTCGACTTTGCGAGTCCTGCAAGTATCGCTGGATCTAGCGAAAATCCGGTTTTTATTGGCAAGGCCGATTACGCCATAGGCAAAGCCAATTACGCCATACATTTGACGGATGAGCTTGGATCATGGGAAGCCGGAAGCAATGCCGTTTCCATCCCGATTTATGCGATAGACAAACTGCCGATTGTTATTCAAAGGATGGCCTTGGGCGAATTTGAAGAAAAAGGCCCTAATGAAGAAGGCGTTTCATAAGCAAGTCTTCAACTCTTTAGCTTGCGTGCCAATAAGTCCTTGCTAAGGATGAAGTCGATGTTTTCAATGAAGTCACTATGGCTCCTCATCCTGTCAGGCTCAGTGTTCAGCATGACCCGTATCACGTTAAACTTGTTCAAATGCGTTTCAAATATGTCCGACTTGCTAATCCCAAGATCCCCAAACAGCGCCCTGCTGTCGACTCCCTTGTTCAAGAATGCGTCAATCATAGCTGCCGTTAATGTTTTCCCAAACCGCCTGGGCCTGGAAACGCAGATGTACTTTTCGCCGCTCTTGATCAAGCCTTCGATGAACAGCGACTTGTCTATAAATAAATAACCGTTTTTCAAGTCGCTGTATAACGCGAAAGCCGTACTGCTGTTTAATGCAAGCATAACTTCACCCCTCTCTTGATTCCATGCATTGTCGAATCCCCAATCCAGCCTTTGAAACCAGGTAGGCCCATTAGCGCCAATGCGGCGAAGCAGAGACTTCGCCGCATTTTCTTTTCTCGCTGAAAAAGCATTCGGACTTTGCCATTCCCTAAAAATTTGACTGATAAAGCGGATTCATCTTCGGTGCCACCAGCGCGTTTCTCAATAGCTCAATATCTTTGCTGCAGCTTTTGGGCCTAATCTTTTTTAGGATCTTTGCGCTGGCCTCTTGCGACCAGTATATTTTAAGCTTTTCCCTTGCCCTTGTAATCGCCGTGTAGAAGATGCTGTGAGTTATGCGATCCTCGATCTCATCTGTGATCACGATCTTAACAGAATTGAACTCCAGCCCTTGAGCCTTGTGAATCGAAACGGCGTACGCTACTTGGAACGGGATTACAGCTGTTATGGGAACCTCGAAGTTGTCGTCTACCTTCCTGAGGTCATCCACGAGAAACCTGACGGTTGTCCGGCTATTCCACCTTTCGATTATCTCGAAGCTTTGGTTTGGGGATCCTTCGATAAGTTTGTCCACTTCTACATCAAACTGGACCTTTCCTGACACCAGCTCGATTCCCCTGATCCATCCCTTCAGGTTGTTGTGGATCGCTGGCTTGAACCGCTCAGTGTCATTAAAGAGAATTGGATCTCCGACTTTGTAGTTCTGAAGCCCCCAAGCATAGGCTGGGTTTGGGTTTGCTTCTTGAAGAAAGCGGTTTATGCTGTTTATGCCGTAGAATCCGTCGTAATTCAGGCACAGGATTATCTCGTCAGCCTCTGATGGGACAAACAGCGTTTCATCAAGGGCAGTTGAATATTTGGACAGCACCAGGTCTTCTGTTCTAGGATCCATCGCCCTTACCATGTTCCAGAGCTGCTTAAGCTCATCGTTATGGCTGCGGTAAGGCGTGCCCAGCTCGATTATCGAGGATTCAGGCAGGAACCCTCTTGCCGCGCTAAACCAGTTTCCAAACTCGATAGCCTCTATCTGGTACGTGTCCCCAGCCAAGACAAGAAGAACAAACCGGGCTTTTTCCAGCACCGCCCGCATGTCCCGATTGCTGACAGCGCTGCATTCGTCTATTACAACTATGTCGTACTCGCACCTGTTGTTTTGGGATTTCACAAACTTTGTGATTGTCATGAAGGTCTCGTTGCCCTCCTGGACAGTCACCTTTCTTCTCAGGTTGTCCACCGCCGGGTTTGTGTTTGCCAAGTACAGCTTATCCTTGCTTCGGAACAGATCGGCTATGTGATTGACAAGAGTGGTCTTTCCTGTCCCAGCTGAGCCGTATATCAGGACAGTCAGGGAGTTCTCGAACATGTGCAGGAGAGCCTCTCTCTTTTCCTCGCAGTCTACCGGGGGGTTCGCATGCCCTATCCAATTGCCGAACCTTTCCGCGTAGTCGTCGATCCCCCGGCTTGTCCGCTTCACCAGCTTTTTGATGATCTCTACCGTATCCTCTTCATATCCCCTGATGTAAAAGCAGTCTCTCCTCTCCTCAATGCGCCTGGCTTGGTGCTTCGGGCTATAGTACAGGTTATTGTTGAACACCTCAGCCAAATCGCTTGGGTTCTTAAAACTCTTGAGCTCTTCCTTTGACGCGTACATGGACCCGTTTCTGGCTGTGCAAGATATCAAGAACCGGGATAAAAGCTCATGCTTCCGCCCTGTCGTGTCCAGGCAGTCAAGCAGGTCAGACAATGTCGGGTTATGGCCTACCAAAGACGACGAGAATGGCATCTTCTCAAAAGGCAGGCAGCTGTAGCTTAGGCACAGGTTTGACAGCTTTTCGTTCACCGCTCCAATCTGCGCAGCCAATACAGTGTTGTTCATGTGGTATAGCAGGTACAGCAAGACATTCGTCCCTGGCTTTTTCCCTTCAATGATCTCCCTGCACTTGTCAAAGAGGTCAAACAGATGGCTGCTTCTGGCGTTGTAGGTTTGCATCACCGTCTTCTTGATTTTCTTGTACATCGCTTCCTTGCAGGTCACCAGCTCAACCAGGTTGAAGCCTGAGCGCGTCATGTAGTCAAACAGGCCCCTGGCTTCAGTTGAATTGGCATACGCCTTCAATGGAACGCCAAAAACGCTGGCGAACTTTTCGATCTCCACTGGCCGTATCGCCACTTCCCAGTCCACGATCACAAAGATTGGCATGTCGTAGCCCAGGATCTCCACCCTCTCGCTTACCGTCCAAAGCCTTGACGTGTAGCACTTGGAGATGTCCAAAGTCGTAAAGGCTATTGTCCTGTCAAACTTGCTGGCTCTTCCTGTAGCCGGGCTGAACGTCACCTCGTAGCATGCCATGTGCCTTGCGAAAAAGGGCTTCACTTTGTGGATGTAGTACCTCTCGCTCAAAGCCTGGGACATGTCCAAGTCGTGGTTCCTGTTTTCAAGCTTCATGGCGATCCGCTGGTAATACTCTTGAACCTTGCTGTCGTCCTCCTCGTACAGCTTGTCCAGGTTTCCGAAAACATCCATGCCAAATTTTGATATCAGATACCCCTTGGCCCTTACCATGAACTCATGGCACTTCAGCGTCAGCCCTTCTGCCTCATCAGGCTCAATCGCCATTTGCAGCCGCTCGTTTGTCACGCTCTCATGAAATTTCCAGAGAAACTTCAAATGCGCCCTCTGTCTGGCATGCTCCTTTGCCTCGCCAATTGCGCCCGTCTCGCCCATCTCAACGGCATACGCCTTCTGCATCACAAGCCCGGCGAACTCGCGCAGACTCCCTTGCAAGCCCAGCGCCAAACCTTCGCCAGACTCATCTATCGCCCGGCATATTTCCGCACAGCTTTCTTTTATCCGGTCGTCTATCTCACACGCTGTGCATTCAGAAGCCATGCGGTTCTCCTTTCGTTCTCGCCATTTCGGCGCTCGCTGTTTTTCTCTCTTTATTATAGCATAAACTTATAAAACATCAAATGTCGCTTATAGCTATGTCGGCTGATGACACCTGTCGCAGTTTTTTTCCCTCGCTCTTGCCCTCGCGGTTGACATCGCGCCTTTTTCGTGCTATAAAGTGAATGCGCTTTTCACTCAAGCAGTGCGCACGAGCGAAAACATGAAATGCATTTTCTGATTTTTTCGTCAGCAGCCCAAACCCAAACCCTTCGCGCCTCAGCGCGAACCAAGCTTTGCGAGGAATCCCATGGGAAAAAAAGTAGTAGTAGGAATGTCCGGCGGCGTGGACAGCTCTGTCGCCGCCTTGCTCTTAAAAAATCAAGGGTATGACGCAATAGGCGTTACCATGCAGGTGTGGCAGGACGAGCTTCTCGATGACATCCAGTCCAATGGAGGCTGCTGCGGGCTTTCCGCTGTAGAGGACGCAAGGAAGGTCTGCGATATCATCGGCATCCCATTTTACGTCATGAACTTCAAGTCAGAGTTCAAAAGAGATGTGATAGACCCTTTCATCCAGGAATACCAGCAGGGAAGAACCCCAAACCCCTGCATAGCCTGCAATAGGCACGTGAAATGGGAGTCGCTCCTGTCAAAGGCAAAAGCCATAGGCGCTGACTATATAGCCACAGGCCATTACGCCAGGATCGAAACCCATCCAGACACAGGCCGGCTTTGCATAGCCGCCTCAGCAACTGTTTCAAAGGATCAAACTTACGCCCTTTATAGCCTCACGCAAGATCAGCTTAAAATGACCCTCTTCCCAGCTGGAGAGCATTCCAAGCCTGAAATCAGGGAAATAGCCAGATCCTCAAACCTTCCCGTAGCGAACAAGCCCGATAGCCAGGAGATCTGCTTTGTCCCAGACGGAGACTACGGGAGCTTCTTGAGAGAAAACGGCGCAAGCCTCAAGCCAGGAAGATTTGTAGGCCCAAACAACGAAACCTTAGGAACTCATACCGGGGTTTACAATTACACCATAGGCCAGAGAAAAGGAATCAAGATCGCCTTTGGCACTCCCAAGTACGTCAAAAGCATTGATGTTGAGAAAAATGAGATCGTCCTGGCAGACAACCAAGATCTGTTTGAGTCATTCCTTGAGGCCGATGACGTCAACTGGATGGCGTATGAGCCATTCTCAGGCGAAAAAGAGCTCGTCTGCAAGATACGGTATTCCCACAGAGGCGCCCCTTGCATAGCTTGGACTGACAACGGCGGCAAAACCATCAAGTCCCGGTTCCTAGAGCCCCAAAGAGCCATCACCCCAGGCCAAGCGGCTGTCTTTTATGAGAGAAACAGGATTGTATGTGGCGGGACAATTCTTAAGGCTTAGAATAATGCCAGCAAAGCCAAAGAACGGTAATGCATGATTTTTCACGCCCGGCCCGGCCCGCCACCTTAAAACCGGGCTTAAATCCGTACCGCATTTTTTGTTCGTCATTTTAAAATATCGCCAATCTAAATATATTTAAACACTAAAAGCAAGCAAAGGCCGCCCATTTTTGGGCGGCCTTTGCTTGCTTTGACTCTCATTAAATGACTTAAAGCTTGTACCAATCGCAAATCCAACGAGTGCATATCCCAAGATTCCTGCAGCAGCGCTGGAAAAGGCATGCGGTGCTTTAACGCGTGGCTTTTCCGAGCATTAAAATTAATTTTGGGATATGCTCTAGCCCGCTTGATTTCGCTCCAATTAATATGTATGCATAACCGCTAATCAAGCCAAAGACGCATTTCTTATAGGCTGTTGGATCCCATATATCACGAACACGCATCCGCCGGTAATGACTTCGCGCCGCAAACGCAGTTTGATTCAAATAAAGCCTTAAATTAGCCTCATGCCATCCCAGGCCTGGCTGTGATCGCCTCCAGCCGATCCTTGCCGGAAAACTTCGAGATCCTTGCCTCGATTGTTCTAGAGGCGATCCGCCAGCTTCTTGCCCGTCTCTTTTCTTGACGCATGATCAAGCATGCCGTGTGTCATGTCCCAATCTCCGCTTCCAGCTCGTCAGCCCCAACCGACTCTTCATTCACAGTTGATTGCTCGCCGATGCCAATCAATCCTTCTTTCAGGTCCAAGCATTCGCCAACCCGAATCTTGCGGAGGAGTTCTGCCGCAGCGCACAGTCTGTCGTACTCATGGATTTCAAGCACAACATATTTCCCCCGCCCATATCTTGTCAAAAACACCGGGTTCGTATCGCTTACCTGCTTGAGAACTTCATTGTAGTTCCTCAAATCCGAAACTGGCAAAATCATAAGCCGACCTCCTTTCGCCTTAAAGGGCCGCGCCCTTAGAGCATGTCCCAAACAAAAAAATCACGAGGTCCGTCCGTTGAGCCCCTGCCAAGCATAGCCCCAGCGCCGCGATGGCTTTCCGGTTTGCCCTTGAGCCCAGGGCAGCCGCCATATCGCGAGCATTCGGGGATATGCTTTAATTATACTCTTTTCATTCTTTAAATTCAACGCCGTATCTTAATTGTAATTTAGGCTTTTTATGCTGACAGTCAATCAAATAGCCCTTTAATCCAGGCATTCCCGCAAAGCGCCAATAAAAATATCCAGCAATCCCATAAGGAATCAGCCTTTAAGAAATAAAAAAATGGATGGTTTGGGATATGTTCCATATTTTCGTGTCTGCCATTTTTCCCTGGCTTTATCTTTTTTTGACTTCTTTCTGTCTTTTACTTTAGAGCATATCCCAAAATTATATCCGAGGCACCGGAAAAATCCGGCGTTGAAGCATTCGCCAGGATTTTTCCGGTGCCATTACGGAATTTTGGGATATGCACTAGGCCTCTTATCTTCCAGCATATTCTCAGCAAATAAAAAAAGCCGACTCCCGTCGGCTTTTTCTCAGCGGAGCATCAACAGCCCCAGCAATGTAAGGCACCCAGCCAGCAAAACGATGTTCAGGGCAATGTTGAACCTCATGTTTCTCGTTCTCCTAGTGAGCTCGCTTCTTATTGAATCTGTCTCAGGCAGGTGCCCGAGCGCAGGCTCATCGCCATTTCTGCGCTTTTTTGTCATGTAAGCGCTTATGACTCTTTCAGCCTCAAGCACAAAATCCACGGGGACTTGCGATTCGGGAATATTCTTCTTGACAATGAAAATGGCCTGCTCGTACCATTTCGAATTGTCCCCTGATATAAGTATGACCCTGTTCTGCTGCTCCATCAACCGCCTGCCTCTGCCAATAGGCCAAAGGCAAGCCATCACCTCCTAAGTGCGTCCTTCCCGGATCCTGCTAAATCCCCCGTGTTTTCGCAGGTCGGCATTGCCCGCCAAGCTTGGCCCCTCGCTTGCAGGCAATATGTCTTTTCAATCCCCACTCCCCTTTTTTATAATTTCCATTATTTACATTTGTTAAACATCCGTTTTATAGAAAGCCCGCCAAAAAGATGGCGGGTTTTTGGTTTTGCTTAAGCTAATTTAGCTTTTTATATTAATGACTTAATATTATATCCAGCTCTTTTTTATTTGCCTCTTTAAGCCTATCTCTATCTCTTTCCCTTGCCTCTTTAAGATACTCTCAATCTCTTTTTCTTTGCCTCTTAAGCCAATCTCTATCTCTTTCCCTTGCCTTTTCAAGCTGCTCTCTATCTCTATTTTTTTTCTTTGCCTCTTTCACCAATCTCTATTTATCTCAATATCCCCAAAGCTGGCAGAGCGGCATTCCCGCCCTGCCAACCTCAACCCTATGCCAGCGAGCGAAATGAGCTTCAATTCCCTCGCGCGGTTGGTTTCCCGGAAGCGAAAACAATAAAAATACTTTACTAGTGTTTTCGCTCCCAGGCATAACAGCGCCCCTCCGAGCCTTTCGTTATATTTTCTCTATTGCCCCTCTGGATCATTCCCTATAATACCTTATATCTCTCTATCTACTTCTCCCAAATCCTGGCCGCCAGCACTGTCATGTCGTCTCTCACGTATCCGCATGAGAGCCTCTGCGCTTCCGCCAGGATGTGGTCCGCTATGTCTTGCGGATTTATGTATCTGCACGCCCTAAGCGCCTGCCCTATCCAGTCTTCCTTTTCTCCGCGCTCGTCTGGAACGTCCAGGAGCCCGTCCGTCACCATCAGCAAGACGTCCTTGCTTTGCAGCCTTCTTCTTGAAACTTCCATGTCCACTTCCATCAGCATCCCTATTGGGAGCGACGTGGACCTTATGACGTACACTTTGCCTTCTCTGAGCAAGAATGTAGCAGCCGCACCTATCTTTATGAATTCGGCGTCCCCAGAGTGCAAGTCGATTGAGCAGATGTCAAGCGTAGCGAACGACTCGTCCCCATTTTTCAGAACCAGCACCGAGTTGATTATCTTTACCGCCAGGTTTTTGTCAAACCCAGCCTCTATGAAGCTCTCAAGGAGATCCATCGCCGCCGAGCTTTCCTCTTGGGCCTTGCGCCCTGTTCCCATCCCGTCAGAAAGCGCCAGCAAGCACTCGCCGTTCTTAAGCTCCATGAAGGAGTAGCTGTCTCCAGACTCTCCCTTTCTCCCCTGCGCCGCCCTAGCGACGCCGCAAGTCACGCGGAGCTTCTTCTCCTCTATGAATCTGGTGAAGAAATGCTGGCTCCTGTTAAGCTCTTCAACTTGCATTTTTCTCTTCAAGGCGCCTGAAACAGCTCGGGCAACTGTCCGGTTCCAGCGCTTCTTGTCGTAGTAGAACTTGTGATTTATGCTGACCTCATACTTGCCCGCCTTGTTCTCTAAGACTATCACTCGGTCCACCTCAATTTTGTTTCTCTCCAGCGCCTGCAGAACCTTCTCCTCAAGCTCCTCATTAAATTTTAGGCTGACTTCCAGCTCTTGTGAAAGCCCCTTTATTATGCCTGAGACCCCATCCAGCTGCTGCGAGGCAAGCTCCCTGTCCTCGGCCGTGTTTTGCTCCCACTTTCGGTTAACCTTCTCCAGCTCGCAGATTCTAACCACATCGTCCACAAACTTCTCCGGGCTGGCGCAACCAGCGAAGAACGCCCCATTGGTTTCAGACTCTTCCGGCTGCCCGCTTCTTTCAATTTGGCCTATCATGCCTAACACGGTTTGGTATGTCGCGTAGAAACGCTCTTCCCAGCATTTGTTCTTTCTTGGGCATCCCGCGCAAGCCCTTGCCGCCACGGCGTCAACCATGGCAGAGGCGTCCCTTGGCTGGGCATGCCTTTCAGACAGTTTTTTGTAAGTCTTGGCCAGCTTCTCGAACGAGTCGGAAAACGCGTCCAACCGCTCCACCGCCAGGTTTTTGATCTTTCCGACATAATCTTGGGTGTTTTCCATTACAGGATTTATCTGAGCTGTTATGTGAAAGCTGAACTTCTTTGGCGTAGCCATAAAGCATATGGCAGACGCCCCGAACGAAAAAGCGGCGGATAGGCTCAATAGCGCCGGATATGCAAACCATGCGCAAACTGCGCCGCAAACGGCGAATGAAGCCAAAACTATCCCTCTGCCATGGCCTTTCATAAGCCCGGTGCCAAGACCTGCAACCGACAGAACCACAGCGGCTGACGGATCCCAGTAGCCGGCGGCTGACAAAACAAGTCCGGTCAAAAGCCCAGCGCAAACCCCAACAGCGGCGTCTCCCGCTTGGGCTGCCAGAAGTATGAAGTAAAAAGCGAGAAAGTATCTCAATGAAATCTCGCCTATGTGTATGTCCGCAGCCCCCGCTATGGCGCAGCCAAAAATCAGGGCTATGCTGATAGCCTCTTCGTTGCTTAATATCGGCTTCTTCTTGGAAGCCGTCAAGACCATGGCGCCCTTTTTCAGCACGAATACAAGGAAATAGACCAGTGTTGAGTCAACCGCAGCCACAAGCAGGACTCTCCACTCAAAGCCTGTGGCGATCCCGGCGCCTATCCCTCCTATGAGGGAGCATACTGCCGTCGCCAAGCTTTGAGCCGTTGTGGTGAAGTGCAAATTTCTTCTCTTCACCAGGAAAGCGCTCGCAAATAGGTTTACGCAGCACAGCAATCCGACCGAGAGGACGCATGCGATCAAGCTTGCGCCGGACAGTTTCGTGAAGACGCCCAGAAGCAAAAAAGCGGCAGTAATGTAGAACGAATAGCCTGTCCCTGCTAGGGAGCCGAGGAAACCCATGGCGATAGGCGCTTGCGTGTTGAAGAGTATTGTCCTGCC
>JAISWZ010000570.1 GCA_031270945.1 Clostridiales bacterium
ATTGGCAGCGCTTTTCATGGCTGGGGCGGATTGTTCTATGAATGCAACAGGAGAGGGTTTACTGGCTCTCTTCCTGGAACGGCAAAGAGATACTTTATAATGAACGCTGAGCTTGTGGAAACGGAAGCGGCAAGGCGAGAAATCATGAAACGATACTTCACTCACTACGGGCCAGCTTCGATAGATGACTTTCTGGCGTTTACCGGGCACAAGAAGACCGAAGTCAAGGAACTTCTGAAAGAGAAAGTTCTGGAAATGACAGAGGTGGAGTGCGAAGGGAAAAAGCTGTACGTTCAAGGAGAGATGCCGGAGAACGGCAAGATCCCGAAGTGCCTGTTTTTGGCGGGATTTGACCAGATGATTATGGGATACAAAGACAGAACGTCGATACTGAGAGACGAATGGAAGAGAAGCCTGATCACGGTCTCTGGAATAGTGCTTCCGCCGCTTATGCTTGACGGGAACATCGTGGGGCGATGGAAGAAAGACAAGAAAGTGATGGAGGTTTTGCTTTTTGGCAAGATTGGAAAGGCAAAGGTTCAGCTGATTGAAAGAAGCGTTTCCAAGGAGTTTCCTGATGTGGAGAAATGCCTGGTGCATGAGCAAATATAAAAAAATAAAAATAAAATAAATAAAAAATAAATAAATTAATTAAAATAAGGCAAAATAAAAAGGAGAATGCATGGACAAACACATTGGCGTCTCAGTCCGGGACGTGGTAGAATTCATTCTGAGAAGCGGAAACATTGATGTCGGGGCTATAAGCGCCAACAGGGCGGTGGAAGGAACTGCGCTTCACCAGCTTATACAGGGGAAGCGAAAAGAAGAGGCCCCTAAGCTAGGGCTTAATTATGTGAGCGAGAAAAAGCTCTTTATAAGCTATCCGATGACGGATTTTACGTTTTTGGTCGATGGGCGGGCAGACGGCGTATATTCAAAGGGCGGAAAAGTTATTATAATAGAGGAGATAAAGAGCACCCTCAAGCCGCTGGCGCTAATCGAATGCAACTGCAGCCACTGGCATTGGGCTCAGGCCAAATGCTACGGATACATATGCGCAAAGCTTGGCGGCTTGGACAGCGTTGAAATTTGGCTGACCTATGGGCATCTGAAATCTTTTGAGCTGAAGGAGTTCAAGGAGACCTTTAGCATAGAAGAACTGGAAATGTTCTTCGCTGACCTGATGGAGAAGTACCGGATATTCGCAAAGATGGACATGGATCGGATAGATTTGCGAAATGAGACTGCCAAGGTTTTGAAATTTCCGTACACCAACTTTAGAAGCGGGCAGAGGGAGCTATGCGTATCGGTATTCGCTGCAGTCGCTGGGAAAAAGAAGCTGTTCGCGCAAGCGCCTACTGGGATAGGAAAGACAGTGTCGGCTATCTATCCTTCAGTGAAAGCCCTGGGAGAGGGAAAGGCTATAAAGATATTCTACTGCACTGCCAAGGTTGTGACAAGGGTCGTGGCTGAAGAGACGCTTAGGCTCATGGAGGAGCGCGGGCTTCGCATGAGGTCGATAACTCTTACGGCCAAGGAGAAAATCTGCATGTTTGGCAAGTGCAACCCCCTCATATGCCCAAACGCGCACGGGCACTTTGATCGAGTGAATGGCGCGATACTTGATCTGGTGGAGAACAACACTGTAATAACAAGGGAAGTAGTTCAGAAGTACGCGGACAAGCACTTGGTATGCCCCTTTGAGCTTGGTCTTGACGCTTCCCTCTTTTGCGACTGCATCATCTGCGACTACAACCACGTATACGATCCGAAGTCAAAGCTTAAGCGGTACTTCACCGAAGGCGGAGATTTCATAGTCTTGACTGATGAAGCGCATAACCTGACGGATCGAGCCCGGGACATGTTCTCGGCAGACTTGACAAAGGTTGAGTTTGACCTGGTCTCAAAGACGTTTCCTGGAGAGCAGCAGCTGAAGAAGCTAGGCAAAAGGATAGCGAAAGAGATCCTGGCGGTTGCCAAAGAGGGACGACCCAGCGATAATCCTGTTTCCTACACGATGAAAGTGTCGCTGGAAAAGCTCTTTCAGCGTTTGATTGACTTCGCCGCTGAGGCTCATGAAATCTTGGAAAACGGCAACCCTTCTGACGAACTCCTTCAGCTCTACTTTAGAGCCATGGACTTCCTTCGGGTTTCAGAGCTCTATGACGCCAGGTATACGACCTTTGTTGAGATGCAACAGGAAGGGAAGCCTTCGATCAAGCTTTTGTGCCTGGATCCATCCCTGCTTTTGGCCAAGGCAGAGAGCGCAAGCCTGGCTTCTGTATTCTTCTCCGCTACCCTGACCCCATTGCCATACTTTCGCCAGATCCTTGGAGGGGATGAGAAAGACTACATCCTTCAGTTGCGAAGCCCGTTTTCCCCAAAGAACCTATGCCTGATGGCGGACAAGAGCATCTCAACCAAGTATGTGGACAGGGAGAAGAGCTATGAGCCCATAGCCAAGGATCTAAGTGTCATGGCCAAATCCAAGGCAGGGAACTACATCGCGTTTTTTCCCTCTTACGATTACCTGAACAAAGTATTGGCTATTTTTACCGAAAAGTACCCAAACATTCCAACACTGGCGCAATCTTCAGGAATGGACGATAAAAATAGAGAGGCCTTCTTGGAGAGCTTCAAGCCCGGAGGCAAGCAGACGCTGCTGGGGTTTGCGGTTCTTGGAGGAGTCTTCTCAGAAGGCATAGACCTGAAGTCTGACAGGCTCATAGGCGCCGCCATCATAGGTGTTGCGCTTCCTCTCATTTGCCCCGAGCGTGACGCCATATCCAAGTATTATCAGGAATCCGGGAAAAGAGGGTTTGACTTCGCCTACGTATACCCCGGCATGAATAAGGTGCTGCAAGCGGCAGGAAGGGTTATCCGAAGCGAGACAGACAGGGGCGCCGTTCTTCTGATAGACAGCAGGTACGGAAGAAGCGACTACAAGGACCTGTTCCCGCCCGAATGGGCTCACTGCATATACCTGAATGGCTACTCCACTCAGGAGAAGATGCTGAAGAACTTTTGGGACGAGAAGGAAAAAGAGCTGTTGGACGGAAAGATGTAAGAGAAACAAAAACCAAAACCAAAAACCAAAAAAAACAAAAACCAAAAAAGCAAAAACCAAAAAAAAACAACCCAAAAGGAGAATGATTATGGCAACGACAACCTACCCAGCGGTATTCGCCAAGGCAGACAACGCTTACACAGTCTACTTCCCCGATTTCCGCGCGACTATGGTGGCTGACGAGGTAACGCTCGAAGACGCTATAGACGCGGCGAAAGAACTGATCGCCATGCGCGTGTATTCCTCGGACGATCTGTACAAGTTTGAGATGCCTGAGCCATCGAAGCTTGAAGACGTAAAGGACGGGCTGGCAAAGGGATTGTATGGCAAGGATTTGAAAGAGGCAAGCGTGGAGCTTGTGACGGTGGACATCGAGAAGCACATAAAAGAGAACTTTTAAGATATTTGGGCGCGAAATCGAGCGAGAAACAGCAAGATTGATATAGCTAAGAATTTCACAACCGCCCATTTTTTCTTAAAGGCCTTAAAAGGGCTTGATTCAGGACTTTGCAAGCGATAAACCGATTTTTGACATAAGGGTTTGGAGCTTTCGGAAGATTTGAGAAGTTAAAAAGTCAGGTCAAAAAGGCAAGCCAAAGGCCCTCCCAGGCGTTTGAAAGAGATTGTTCTCTTTTAACGCTTGGGAGGGCCTTTTTTGTGCGCTGTGAAAAGATTGGTTTCAAACGGATTAAGTTTTAGATTGAAATGGCTCGGGCATACTATACGGACGAACGTTCAAACGCAAAATTTGTGGCAGACCCAAACCACAATCAAAGGCCAAACCCCAAACCCAAACCCAAACCCAAACCCAAACCCCAAACCCAAACCCCAAACCCCAAAACCCTACACGCTCTGCGTAAGCTTATCCACGATTACCCGCATCGTCTCGTGAGAAACCCCGGCGCTTTCTAAGTACTGGGGCACATTGCCAAAGGAGTCGTTGATGTAGGAAATGGCCTTTTCGATGAACTCGCTCTTGGAGTAGAGGACGTTGAGGCTGGGATCCACCTTCTGGATGATAGGATTCCTTTTGAAGTATGTGTAGGTTATCTCATAGTTCGCCACTATGTCTGGCTCTGCTACGCCAGCCAGTCCTAGGAGGAGCATGGCGATTACGCCGGTTCTGTCCTTGCCGGCTGTGCAGTGAAAGAGAACTGAGCCTTGGCTTTTGGCTATTGTTTCGAAAATTTCCTTGACCGCTTCCTGTCCGTGCTTCAGGAGCTCGATGTAAAAGTTCTCAAGGAAGGAGGCGGGGGTTTCATCCAACACCCTGGTAATGTCCGTAATCGCCTTGGTCATGAAGGGGATGCTGTGGTAATCCACGCCCTCTTCGGCTTTGAATGGATCTGGAAGCGATTCGATCTCGCTTGCGCCTCTGAGATCTATGACTGTAGTGATCCCGTAGGACTTCAAGAAGTCTATTTCGTCCCTTTCGAGCCAGCCCAGGTCATCCGCCCTGAGAAACGCGCCCCATTTCGTGGCTTTTCCGGGCCCGCAGCTATAGCCTCCCAGATCCCTGATGTTGTAGGCATTCCTGAAGGGGAGCCTTACGTAAGCAAATGACAATGAAACCATCCTTTCAGAGCATATCCCTAATTTAGCATATGGCTCGTAAGTCCGCATTGAAGTCTTTGCGAGATGCCAGAACTTTGGGATATGCACTCAGTGGCCATGAGCGTGGCTCATATGGCTTTGCGCGATGCACTTATATTTTAACCTATTGGGGCCGTGTTTGTCACCTGGGAATGCTGCTGGGCATATCGGATCAATCGAGAGATATCGAGAGCAGGCATGGTTAAAACAAGCCGTTCTGGACATTAATAATTAGAGACAAATGCATTGAGGGCATATCCCAAAAATATTATAAGGCTTGGTTTTGTAATATTATGGGAAATGCAAAAAAATTTTTTAGATTTCTGGACTCCAGGAAATTGATAAAGCTTGGGCAGCTGGTCGCCTGAGAGGAGCAGGGAATGAAAAGTCTTGGCACAAAGTTGATCCTTGCGAATATCGCCATATTCGCTGTTGGGTATTTGCTGATACTGTCGGCTACCCTTGTCATATCCCGGACGTACGTCGTTAAGGAGACGCTGACAAGAGTGAGCGAGTCAACCAGCAAGGAAGTTGAGAAGATGAACGGCTGGCTGAACACGCAGAAGGCGGCTGTGGTGGCGCTGGCAAATGACACGCAGAACAGGATCAAGAACTCGGCTGACCTGGAGGATGCCTTGCTAAGGCAACTGAAGTCCATGCCTGAGTTTTACGAGATTTACATCGCCTATCCTGACGGGTCGACGACATTCGCGACCAAGTGGAAACCGCCAAGCAACTACGATCCCAGGTTGAGGGACTGGTACATCGAGGCGATGAAGTCGAAAGGAGAGGTATACTTTTCTGACGCCTACATTGACACCCAGACCGGGAAGCTCTGCCTTACCATGTCAATCGCGGCTGCGGACGGAAGCTCTGTGCTTGGAAGCGACATGCTGGTTGAGACCTTGTCCGACATGGTCAGGAGCATAACGTTTAGCGACGGAAGCTACGCGTTTCTTTTGACAGCTGACGGCGACATTCTGTCTCATCCTTACGCGGCGTACGCTCCTTCTGAAGTGGACTACAAGAACATGAGCACAGTAACCGAAGGACGGTATTCCGACTGGCAGTCCATTGAGGCGAACCCCCTTGGAGTGGACATTGAGGACTACGACGGGATGCACAAGTACTTTATCATAAAGAAGGTAGACCATACCGGCTGGTTCCTGGGGACTACGTTGCCAGAGAGCGTGGTAATGGAAAGCACGACGTGGATCACTTTGATATCAGTAGGGCTTTCTCTTTTGATACTGGCAGTTGCGGCATCTATCATGTTCAAGCTGATAAAGACGACGATATCAAAGCCATTGGGGGACATCGAGAAGGCGGCGATGACCCTGGCGTCTGGAAGCGAGAGCATAAGCTTTGAAAAGATAGAACCCAATGAGATAGGAAGGTTGCAGGAGGCTTTCATAACCGTAGTGGACAGCGTGAAGAGCCAATCTGAGGCTCTGAAGAGGCTGGCGCATTCTGATTTCAGCGTAAGGCTTGAAGAGAGATCAGACGATGACGTCATAGCGAAGTCAATCAACTACATGGCTGAGAGGCAGAAGAAGTACATCAAGGACATTACGGAAATCTTGAAAGAGATCTCCAGGGGGCACTTGAACATATCCACGACACTGGACTACGAAGGGGAATTCATTCCCATGAAAGAGTCCCTGAACTACATGATAAACACGTTAAAAGCCATAATAGCGGAGACGGCCCGGGTGCTCTCTGCTTTGTCAAAGGGGAACCTGAGCGCGAGGGTGAAGCTGGACTTTCCCGGGGATTTCTTTGAGCTGAACACTTCGGTCAATGACATGGTGGCAATACAGAACTCCATCATATCAGACATCTCCCAGGCCATGGGGATGATGAGGGAAGGATCTCTTGATGGCAACCTTATGGCCGACTACAAGGGAGACTATGAGCCGATCCATGAATCCATAACAGAGACTTGGAAGATGCTTCGGGTTTACATCAACGAGATAAAGAGAGTTCTCTCTGCCATATCAGAAGAAGACCTGACAGAAAAGATCAGAATCCAGTTCAAAGGGGATTTTTCTGAGCTCCAGCACTCCATTGACAACATAACGGATACTTTAAACGATGTCTTCCGGCGGATCACCAATGTGGCTGACCAGGTGGCGGCTGGATCTGAGGGGGTTGCAGGAAATGCTTCCTATCTGGCCGAAGGGGCGCAACAGCAGCAGGCTTCGATTCAGAAACTGGCCGACGCGGCCAACGACATTTCAGATCGAGTCAAGGCGAACTCGATCCAAGCAAACGACGCCTTGTCTTTAAGCGATGAATCCATTAGAGGCGTAGAGTCTGGATCTCGCCAGATGAACAACCTGATCAATGCCATATCTGAGATCAGCGCCATGTCTGACCAGATCGGCCACATTATCAAGACCATCAACGACATAGCGTTCCAAACCAACCTTCTGGCGCTAAACGCCGCTGTTGAAGCGGCCAGGGCAGGAGCGGCAGGAAAGGGATTCTCTGTAGTCGCGGAGGAAGTCAGAAACCTGGCAACCAAGACTTCAGAAGCCACAAACGACATTTCAGCCCTTATCCAGAACTCGGCCAAGACGGTCCAAAACGGCAACATCATAGCCCAGGAGACATTTGAGTCATTTAACGCGATAGTTGAAATGACAAGGAAGTCTTCAGGCCTTATTGACGAGATGGCTGAGAACATGAAGAGGCAATCCTCTGAGACCAACAAGATCACAGAGGGGTTAGAGGACATTATGGGAGTGGTTGTTAAGATATCCTCAACCTCAGAAGAGTCAGCCGCCGCCAGCCAGGAGCTGGCATCGCAATCCAGCATTCTGAAAAACCTGGTAGGCCAATTTGAGCTGGGTAGCGACAGGAAGTTGGAGAAGGCGAATTGATGGAGGATAGGGGGAAAGGCTTGAGAAGACAATACGAGATAAGACAGGACGAGATAAGTTAATACGAGATAAGACAGATTTGAGAGATTGCGAAAGGCCCTGAATGCTACGGCATTCAGGGCCTTTTTGGGGTTTTGGATTGCCAATATATTTAATTGCGACATGCATAGAATAGTCGAATATCGGGGAATGCTAATGTGAGACTTAGAATGATCTATCGAAACATAAGAGAATTAAAATCCAGAAGCAGGAGAAAAAGGGGGAGATCGACCCGAACTGAAAGTTGATTGTTTGTCGATATATAGAAAAGAAGACACAGGCGATGCCGGGTTGATCGGCCAGCTTGGCTAATGGCGTGATAATAAAAATATGATAAAAATATCATAAAAATATGATTAAAGCATGATTGCAATATGAGAAGCCAGCGTTTCTTGGGCGAAAGCCCTTGAGTCGAAAAACGGCTCTATTTGCGTTTCGCTGAACACGCTGTTATAATGAGTTTACAAGAGCATATCCCAAAATCATATCCGAGGCACCGGAAAAATCCGGCGTTGAAGCATTCGCCAGGATTTTTCCGGTGCCATTTCGGAATTTTGGGATATGCACTAAGCGTTTCACGAGAGGAGACCAAATGCTTATAATAGAAGGTTTGACGAAGTCCTATGGCAGCAAGAAGGCCGTGGACAACCTGAGCCTGCATATTGAGCCTGGCGAGATATGCGGATTCATCGGGCACAACGGAGCAGGGAAGACTACGACTATAAAGGCGGTATGCGGAATTCTTCAATTTGACGCAGGAAGCATAACCATCTGCGGGAGCTCGGTCGAGAAGGATCCTATAAAGTGCAAGTCCCAGATCGCCTACATACCTGACAACCCTGACATGTACACCTTCATGCCGGGAGTGAAGTACCTGAACTTCATTGCTGACGTTTACAAGGTAAAGGGCCGGAACAAGAAGATAAAAAAGTACGCCGACATGTTTGAGCTGACCGACGATTTGGGAGGGCTTATATCTTCTTACTCCCATGGAATGAAGCAAAAGCTGGCCTTGATCTCGGCTCTGCTTCACGATCCGAAGCTGATGATTATGGATGAGCCATTTGTTGGGCTTGATCCCAAGGCTTCGCGGAAGGTCAAGGACATAATGCGGGAAAAGTGCAACGAGGGCGGAGCGGTGTTCTTTTCGACACATGTTCTGGAAGTGGCCGAGAAGCTCTGCGACAAGGTAGCTGTAATAAAAGGGGGAAAGCTTTCGGCATACGGAAAGATGGAAGAGGTGAGAGGCGATTCCAGCTTGGAGCAGGTATTCTTTGAACTGGAGGGGTCGCTATGACTTGGAGGCTCTTCTGGCTTAACCTATGGTCGCAGTTCTCAGGATTTCTGGTTTCAAATGGGAAAAGAACCAAGCTGTCAAAGATACTGATCATGCTTTGCCTTCTTGGATCTGGGGTTGGAGCTATAGCCCTGGTTTTCTTGACCACGTTTCAGATGATTCTGGATCCTTTCTTTGACGCGGGTGCTGGCTGGCTATACTTTGCCTTTCTTGGGCTGGCGTCCTTTGGGCTTAGCGTTGTGAGCACGATATTCATGGCTTCAGCCCGAATATTCGCGGCCCATGACAACGAGGCGCTTTTGGCTATGCCTATAAAGCCAAGAGCGATCCTTGTAAGCCGGGTTTTGGTTCTTCTTGTCTTTGAATACGTCACTTCAATGATATCCACTGTGCCAGCGCTTATGGTTTGGGTTTACTATGGGTATTCCACTGGGCCTAGCATAGCGATGTTTTGCTTGATGTGCCTTTTGCTTCCCCTTATGTCGTTTGCGATCTCTTTGGCTGTGGCATGGGGGCTGAGCAAGGTAGGCCCAAAGGTGCCCTACAAGAACCTGATTACCCTTGCCATAGCGGTAGTCATAATCCTTGGCTACATATTTTTGATGACCAATGGCGAACGCTACTTTTCACAGCTTCTTGACAGCGGGACAGAGATAGCGGACGCTTTCAAAAGAACCCTTTTGCCTTTTTACTCCTTCGGCCGAGCCATAGTAGATGTAGACTTTGTGGCCACACTGGAGTTTTGCGCCTGGAGCTTGCTCCCCTTTTTAGGGGCGATGGCGCTTTTGTCCAGGAGCTACGGAAAGATCATGACTGAGGGAAAAAGCGAGCCCAGGGTCAAGTATGATGGAAAGACCCTGAAGCACTCAAGCGTTATGGTGGCATTCGCGAAGAAGGAGATAGCTCTTTTTTGGAGCAATCCAATGATAGTGCTTAACACTTCTCTAGGAACCCTGTTTGCCGTAGTTGGAGCTTTTGGGCTTGTGTTTCAGAGGAATGAAATTTTGGACTACATAACGGCCATGAAGATCGATCTTCCAGCCCCTGCGGTTGCCGCTATCTTTTTCGCGTTTGTCACGGCGACCATAACCTACACCTCCTCATCCATATCGCTTGAGGGAAACAGCCTTTGGATTGCCAGATCCATGCCTGTGCCAACAAGGACGGTTCTTTTGTCAAAAGTGCTGGCGCAGCTTATGATAAACTCCCCTGCGCTTCTATTCTCGTCCCTTGTAGCCTCGTTTGCTTTGGGCGCTACGATTGACGCGATGATCCTTGCGATTCTGGTGCCCCAGGCCGCTATACTATTTATAAGCTTTTTTGGGGTCATAACCAATCTTCTGCTTCCAAAGCTTGACTGGATAAACCCGATGCAAGTGGCGAAGCAGGGAGTGCCTGTCCTTATAGTCATGTTTAGCTCTATTAGCCTTATGTTTGCCTTGGGCATCTTCTATTTGGTATTTTTGCAGCGCATGATGTCGTTTGAAGCTTACTTGTACGTTTGCGTTGGGGTTTACGGCTTGCTGTCACTTGCTATGTACGCCCTAATCTCCACTTGGGGCGTGAAGGTGTTTGAAAGGCTGTGAAGATGGATAAAAAGCATGAGATTTTGCAAAGGGCGTGGATCCGAAGGGATCCACGCCCTTTTTGGGTTAGCAAAGCCTCTGGCGCTGGGGATCGAGAGCGAAAATGGGGACAAATCCGAAATGAGATCGAATGTTAGCGAAATATCGTGTTTTTTATGAAAACAATTCACAAATCTTTATGATCAAGATATTTAAAACGCTTTTGCGTTGACAATTAAAACGTGATCCGCTATAATATGCTTGCTAGGACATAGATGCAGGTTCGCAGTTGCTGAAACTCAAAAGCTAGAAGCAAAGCGCACGTTTGCGCTATACAAAGATCGGGGGCAAGCATATGGTGATTTGGACTCCAGAGAAAGGCTTGATAAAGGAAAACTTCGAGAAGATGCTTGAGGAAGCCGCCAACCAACCAGAAAGATACGCCTGCCTTAACGGAATAACCGAGAATGGCAAAATAGTGGAAATGGAACTGGAGTTTTTTCAGGCAATCAACGGAAACTTTGACTTTACGGGAGAAGGGTGCTTGGTATATCCGAACATGAGCCGTTACGAAGGCCAATTCAAGGATGGCAAGTGGAACGGGGAGGGCAAGGTTGTTCTTGGAAACGGGTTTGTCACGCATAAAGGATACTGGGAAAACGGGAAGATGATTTATGGCGCATACAATGCCCCAGATGGCTCGGAATCTTATGAAGGAGAATGGAAAGTTAGTGGAAACACAAGCTTGAGGACTGGAAGTGGGACAAAAACGTCCTTTGCCATGAACGATGGCGTAAAGATGCGGGTTACGATAAAGTGCAATACCTTCATAGACGGAGAGCCCTTCGGGTACACAGAGGAAACGATTGAAAGAGATGGATATGTTTTCAGGTTTTTAGTTACATATGATGAAAATGGGCACTGCAAAGGGATTACCGAGATTTATGACAACAATGGAAAGCTTGTGGTTAGAAACCCTTATGAGAACTGAGCAGCTGCAGACGAACGACGGCAAACCGATTCCGCATCTGAGCGCTTGCCGGAATGAAACGGAGGCATGAATATGCCCATTTACGGCATTGATCTAGGAACTACCTACTCAGCCATTGCAATGCTAGGCGCAAACAACTTGCCAGAGGTCATAGAGAACTTTGCGGATGGCAGCAGCAAAATTGCCTCTGTTGTATATTTCCCGAAGGATGGCTATCCAATAGTAGGCGGACAGGCAAAGGATCGAGCGGAGCATGAACCTGAGAGGGTTGCCGAATATGTGATGAGCTATATTGAGAGATCTGACTCGATCATCTGCTCTTTTGATGGCGTAGACTACGATGCCGTAAAAATCTTGAGCCTTATACTCAAGCGCATAAAGCTGTATGCCGCAGAACAGGATCATGAAGTCAAGGATGTCATTGTCACTTGCCCAGTCAATTTCGGATTAGAAGGGAAAATAGCCATAAAACAGGCGAGTGAGCTCGCTGGATTGAACGTTCTCCG
>JAISWZ010000629.1 GCA_031270945.1 Clostridiales bacterium
ATTTAAGCCTAAATGCGAAACTAAAACAAAGGGGAAGTAAAAAAAGTTTTCATACCTACTTGCTATTGGACGGTTTACGTATTATAATAATGATATATTAAATAGCCCTTGCGCGAGAAAATTTTTGGAGAATATTTAGCGCGTGTCTTAGGCTGAATAAATATATAGCGTCATTGCTGCTGAGGATGAGCGGTTTATGAGCGGTTTTTGGCCAAAAGCTCACTAGTCATTTCGCCTAAAGCTCTTTCAGCTTAAAAATTTAAGTAAAAAATATTTGATTAAGCAACTTAAAAATGCATATCCCAAATTTAATTTACGCGCTCAGTGAGCTGCGAATCCCGTTTAGAAACTCTATTACACCCAAGTTCATTATTAAAATGGCATTTGCCCTAAGGAGGCTGATGATGAGAAAAAATCACTTGCGCATGCGCTCTCGCATTGATCTGCGCCCGCGCATTGATCTGCGCTCGCTGGCGCTCTTGCTTTTGCTGGCGTTTGCCATAGCCATTGTCGGCTGTTCCAAAGCCGAGAAGGCGGCAGAGCCAGAGCCGTTGCTGCCAGAAACCGCAGCGCCAGAATCCTTTGAAGCCGAGCCAGTCGCGCCAGCCGAGCCTGCTGAGCCAGCCACGCCAACGGCGCGTGAAAGCTACCAGGCAATCTACGAGGCTGAAAACGGCAGGCTGATAGGGGGCGCCAGGATCGCGCAGTCAGGCGGCCAGAAGGTTGTAACAGGCTTTGAGGCTGACGGAGACGGAGTGGCGATATCCATCGACATACCCGTGGCTGGGTTCTACGATCTGAACTTCAGGTCGCAAGACATAGGAGGGTACAAGGAAAATTACATATACGCCAACGGCGAGATGGCAGGGACTGTCTCGATAGAGAGCAAGACGGTCGCTAACTCAAAGCTTGAAAGGGTTTACTTGGAGGCTGGGGAAAACGAGATAGCCTACATGAAGTTTTGGGGGTGGGTCAACTTGGACGCTTTGTCTGTAACAAATTCCAAGGATCTGGATCAGGGGATTTATCAAGTTTCAGCCAAGCTTTCAAATCCGGACGCGTCTGTAAACGCGAAGAGGTTGATGAGCTTCCTGGCGGATCAATACGGCAAGAAGGTTCTCTCAGGCCAATACAGCGACACCGGCCTTTTCGGCAAGGAAGTGTACAGCCTGACAACCGTCAACGGCGGGAAGAGGCCAGCGGTTATAGGCCTTGACATGATAGAGTACACGCCGTCGCGGGTGGCAAAGGGAAGCTCGGGAAAAGCTGTTGGATACGCCTTGGAGGCTGACGAGGCCGGAGCGGTTGTTACCATGTGCTGGCACTGGAACGCGCCGACCAGGTACCTGACTGGCACTTGGTACATGGGATTCTACACGGAACACACAAACATAAGCCTAAAGGACATCATGGACGGAAAGGACGAAGAGGGCTACCGCGACTTGATTCATGACATTGACGCTATAGCTGAGCAGCTGTATCCGCTGAGGGATGCCGACGTTCCTGTTTTATGGCGGCCCCTTCACGAGGCCGCTGGCGGGTGGTTCTGGTGGGGCGCTTCTGGCGCAGAGAGCTACAAGCAGCTTTACAGTCTTATGCACGAGAGAATGACGGGCATCCACAAGCTCAACAACCTCATTTGGCTTTGGAACGGCCAGGATGCGGCCTGGTATCCTGGCGATGACATTGTTGACATGATAGGGGAGGATCTTTACCCGGGAGAAAAAGTGTACGCTTCACAGATTGCCAAGTTCCTGGAGGCGAATCAGTACTCTAGCCAAAGAAGGATCGTCGCTCTTTCAGAAAACGGATGCGTTCCTGATCCTGACCTGATGGCAAGAGACGGCGCTTGGTGGAGCTTCTTTGCCACATGGAGCGGAGAGTTCGTGAGAGTCAGCGACTCCCTGCTGGCTTATTCAGAAAAGTACACGGAGAAAAAAGCGATTCTCAAGGCTTACGAAAGCGAGCATGTATTGAGCTTGGATGAGCTGCCGGATCTCAAGGCATATCCCATAAGAGAATAGAGGCGGGCGGTTGGCTAGGTTACTAGTTGTTTTCGCGCTGGCGCTTGCCATGACGCGACCTGCAATGGCAATGAGCGTTGACGAGGCCTTGTCAGCCGAGTCCTCGCATTACGAAAACCTCCTTGACACCAGCCCCATTGACGATAAGATACCTAACTACCCAGAATACATCCAAGGGCTGGATGCCGGGGAATACGCAGAGCCTATCGTGATAGAGGCGGTTGGGGTTTCCAGGTACGTCGAGAGCGGGGTTGAAAAGAAGCCGGAAATATTGGCTGATTACCTGGGCGAGAGCGGGCAGTCCTTGCTTGCTGGAGAAGACTCGCTGTCCCTCTTTGAGTTTGAGGTGAAAACGCCAGGGCTCTACACCATCTCCGCCAGGCACTGCCCTGTGGCTGGCAAGAACGCCACCATATCCAGGGCGATTTTCTTGGACGGAGCGCTGCCTTACAAGGAGCTCTCTTTGATAGAGTTCTCCCGGGTTTGGACCGATGGCGCAATCATGGGTCCAAACGGCAAAGTGTGGGAGCAAGACAACCAGGGCAATGACAGAAGGCCGTCCATGCAGGAAGCGCCTGAATGGATGGACGAGGAATTCTTTGACTCAAACGGCTACGTGACTGAGAGCCTGCAGTTGAATTTGAGCAAGGGCAAGCATGTTTTGGCTTTGCTTTCCGTAAAGGAGCCAATGCTCCTAAAAAGCCTGACCCTAAAAAAGGCGCAGGAGCTTCCAAGCTATGAAGAGGTGGCAAGGTCTTACCCGGCTTCATCCGGCTTGCCGAAAGAATCAGCGATAGTGATCCAGGGGGAAAGCGCTTCCAAGACCTCATCCCAGATGCTGTATCCCTCGCAGGACACATCGGCGCCATCTATCAGCCCGTCTAGCGCGAAGGTGCTAAAGAACAACTCCATAGGCGGAAACTCATGGAGGCGGGTAGGGCAGTGGATTGAGTGGGACTTTGAGATATCAAACTCTGGGGTCTACAACATTTCGGCCCACGTGAAGCAAAACTTCCAGCGAGGAGCTGAAGCGGCCAGGATCATAAGCATTGACGGAAAAGTCCCGTTCAAGGAAATGGGAGGGTACGGCTTCGGCTACCAGAGCAACTGGAGGCTGGAGGAGCTAAAAAGTGATGGCGGAACACCATACGGCTTTTACTTGGAAGCGGGCCATCACACGATTCGAATGGAAGCGGCGCTAGGCAAGTTCGCGGAGATAACTGGGACTGTCCAGGCGGCTGTATACAGGCTTAACGAGATCTACAGGAAAGTGATAAAAGTGACTGGGGTAAGCCCTGACGAGTTCAGGGATTACCAGATAGCGTCCAGCCTTCCGGGATTAAAGGCAGAGCTGTCGGAAGCCAAGGCTCTTCTGGCGGAGGCGGTTTCAGAGCTGGAAGGAATGGCCGGAGATCAGAGGGATCAGATGAGAGCCCTGAACTCAATGGGCCAGATCCTGGACGATTTAATACAAGACCAAGAAAAGTTCACAAAGATACTGCCAAGCTACAAAGTGGAGTTGCGGGCTTGCGGCACTTGGCTTTCAAGCGCCCTAAACCAGCCGCTCCAGCTGGACGCCTTGTTCATCTACCCCCAGGGCGAGAAGGTGAAGCTTGAGAGGCAGGGCTTTTTCTCAAAAGTCGGATATGAGATCCAAAAGCTGTATTACTCTTTTATCATAGACTACAACCGTCTTGGAAACGTGATTGACGATTCCCAAAGCATAACCCTTTGGGTTGGATCTGGCCGTGACCAAGGCAATGTCATGAAAAAGCTGATAGATGAAAATTTCACCCCAGAGTCTGGCATCGGGGTTAACGTGATGCTAGTTGACATGTCCACACTTTTGCAGGCTACGCTGTCAGGCCAGGGCCCAGACGCGGCTGTCCAAGTGGCAAACGACCTGCCCATGAACTACGGGCTGAGAAAGGCCGTGGCAAACCTGTCTGAGTTTTCGGATCTAGGCGAAGTCTCGACCAGGTTCAGATCCAGCGCCATGGTGCCGTTCACGTTTGGAAACGCCGTTTACGCCTTGCCGGAAACCCAGACCTTTCCCATGATGTTTTACAGAAAGGACATACTGGCTGAGATAGGCCTTTCGATTCCAAAAACATGGAGCGAGATGAGCCAGGCCATGAGCTCTCTGGCAAAAAGCCAGCTGGAGCTGGGGGTCCTTCCCAGCGAGATGTTTTTCTCTTCTCTTTTGTACCAGTACGGCGGAGCTTACTATAACGAAGACGCCTCTTTGTCGGCGCTCGACTCTGACGAGGCCATACTTGCCTTCAAGAAATACTGCGAGCTTTACACCGACTACAGGCTGGATCCTGCCACAAGCGTTGACGAGCGGTTCAGGACTGGAGAAACCCCGATAATAATAAACGATTACACGTTTTACAACAACCTTCAAGTCTCAGCGCCAGACATAAAAGGCATGTGGGGCATAGCGCCAATACCTGGAGTCGAGAGCGAAAGCGGGATCGACAACACCGCCGCCAGCGGAGCGGGCGGATCTGGCAGCACTTCCACCGCTTGCGTGATCATGAACGCCTCAAAGAAGAAAGAGGCGGCATGGGAGTTTTTGAAGTGGTGGACCTCAGCCGAAACCCAGACCCTCTTTGGAGCTGAAATGGAATCCCTTATGGGAGTGGCCGCAAGAATACCTACAGCGAATATCGAGGCGTTTGGATCAATGCCTTGGCCCAGGCGGGACTTTGAGGCATTGGAAACCCAGTTTGCCAACGTCAAAGGCATCCCCCAGGTTCCTGGAGGATATTTCACTTACAGAAATGTCAACAACGCTTTTTACACGGTTCGCACCAGAGCGCCACAAGCCGGGCAGGACGCGGCGACGCCCAGGGAAGAGCTGATGGACAGGGTAAGGCTGGTCAATGACGAGATACGCTACAAGCGGATCGAGTTCGGCCTTGCTATAAGCTAGAAGAGGAGGACTGAATGAAGAACTCATATTCCTTGAAAGCAAGGATGGCAGCGTCAAAGGCTTCATACGCGATGCTTGCGCCCTACTTCATCCTGTTCTTCTTTTTCACTGTGCTTCCAGTTGTGGCCTCTGTATTTCTCTCTTTTACCTATTTCAACATGCTGGAAGCCCCGAGGTTCATAGGATGGGCCAACTACGCGAAGCTTGCCTTGGAAGACGACATATTTTTGATCGCGTTCAAGAACACCCTGATTTTTGCCGTTATAACAGGCCCTGTAAGCTACTTTCTCTGTCTTTTGTTCGCTTGGATTATAAACGAGTTCAAAGGCAAAACCAGGGCTCTTCTTACATTGGTTTTCTATGCCCCGTCCATTTGCGGCCAGGCGTTCTTGGTCTGGACAATAATACTCTCAGGAGACAGGTACGGATATCTCAACGGCTTTCTCCTGAGATGGGGGTTCATAAACAACGCGGTTCTTTGGATGCAAACTGAAGGCTACGTTCTGCCGGTTCTGATCGTAGTCCAGCTCTGGCTCAGCCTTGGAACAGGGTTCCTGGCTTTCATAGCGGGGCTCCAGACCGTTGATCCCACGCTCTATGAGGCAGCCGCGGTTGACGGAATAAAAAACAGGTGGCAGGAGCTTTGGTTTGTGACCCTTCCCGCCATGAAGCCCCAGCTAATGTTTGGCGCGGTCATGCAGATAACGCAGAGCTTCGCCATATCAGACATATCGATCCAGCTTGCCGGAAACCCGTCCGTGAATTACTCTGGCGCGACTATTGTTACGCATCTTCTGGACTACTCAACAATCAGGTTTGACATGGGCTACGCCTCAGCCATAGCCACTGTGCTCTTCCTGCTGATGGTAGGGTCCAACAAGCTGGTGCAGAGAGTCTTGCGGAGGGTGGGCGAATAAAAGATGAAAACAAAAAGACGCTTCAGGCTCCGGCTAGGCAGAAGAAAGCTCAACCGCTCCGCAGCGGGAAACTCGCTCCTTTTCGCCCTCATGGCTGTATGCGCTGTTTTCATGGCCTTGCCTTTGGTCATGATAGCCAACAACGCATTCAAGCCATTGGATGAGATCTTCCAGTACCCGCCCAAGATATTTGTCCGGAACCCTTCCCTTGACAATTTTGTTTCGCTGTTTGCCGTCATGAACGACTCATGGGTTCCCTTTTCAAGATACATCTTAAATACCCTGATCATTACTGGCCTTGGCACTGTAGGGCATGTGATCTGCGCTTCGCTGGCGGCGTACCCGCTGGCCAAGCATGACTTTCCGGGAAAGAAGTTCCTGTTTAACATGGTGGTTCTCTCTATCATGTTCTCTTGGACAGTGACCCAGATCCCCAACTACATGATAATCTCCTGGCTTCACATCAACAACACCTACTTGGCCTTGATACTTCCAGCCTGGTCTTTTGGCCTTGGCTTGTACCTGATGAAGCAGTTCATGGAGCAGCTCCCCATGTCCCTGATCGAGTCCGCCAGGCTTGACGGGGCTAAAGAGTTCAGGATCTTCTGGTCTATCTGCATGCCAAACGTAAAGCCCGCTTGGCTTACCCTTGCCATCTTCCAGTTCCAGCAAATGTGGGGCAACACGGGAAGCCTGTTTCTAAGAAGCGAGTCTCTGAAGCCAATGCAGTACGCGCTCCAGCAGATAACGGCCGGCGGCGCCGCCCGAGCGGGCGCGGCAGCGGCCGTGGCCTTTGTCATTGCCTTGATCCCTATCGTTTTCTTCTTTGTCTGCCAAAGCTCGATACTTGAAACCATGGCCCAGTCGGGCATGAAGGAATAGGGGGGCTTATGAGAAAAAAACTGGCAGCATTTGCCTTCGCTGTTTTCTTTATTTTTGCTTCTCAAGTTACCGCCTTCGCCCAAGCCCCTTACGACTCATACAACTATGATCACTACGAGAACCTGGTCTTCACTCCTGCCGCCTACCTGCCTGAAATCGGCATCTCCGGAATGGACGTAGGCGCTGGCGCCTTCAAGAACCCGCAAGACATGGCAGTTGGGCCAGACGGGCACGTGTATGTGGCTGACACAGGCAACAACAGGATAGTGGAGCTTTCTGAGGACATGCGGGAATGCCTGGCCATATACGATTCGTTTGACAACAACGGATCAAGCGACTCTTTCGCGAATCCAACCGGGATTGATGTCACAAGCGACGGGGTTCTCTATGTAGCGGACACGGATCATGAGCGGATTGTGGCGCTTGACCACGGAACTCTAGTGAAGGTGATAGAAGATCCGGAATCAGAAATGCTATCCGATGATTACGTCTTCTTTCCCCTAAAAGTTTGCGTTGACTATGCCGGGCGCGTTTACGCTGTCGCTCGCGGAATGTTCCAAGGGATCATGGTCTTTGACGAGCAGGGAAGCTTCACTGGATTCTTTGGAACCATAAACGTCCAGATCTCAGCCTGGCAAAAGATCTGGCGCAAGCTTTCAACCCAAGCTCAGAGGCAAAGGCAGGCCTTGTTCATTCCAACTGAGTTCACAGGAGTGGACGCGGCTAGCGATGGCTTTATCTTCGCCTCAAACAAGGATCCAGAGGGGGTTCAGGCTGTAAGGCGGCTAAACCCCAAAGGCGAGGACGTAATAAAAAGAGGCAAGCTCAACAACCTGTCCGGCGATGTCTTTTTCTCAGGCGGAAGCGGAGCGTACACCGGCCCATCCGTAATAGTGGACGTGAAGAGCAGGCAAGGCGGCATCTACTCATTGCTTGACTCAAGGCGAGGCCGGATCTTCACTTACGATCACGAGGGCAACCTTTTATATGTTTTTGGCGGGTTGGGCGCCCAAGAAGGGACTTTCAGGATCCCCTCAGCCATAGAGTCTTCCGGCAGCCGGATGATGGTTTTGGACTCTTACAGATGCGAGATCCTGGCTTTCGAAGCCACTGAGTACGGACTCCTTATAAACGAGGCCACTGAGCTCAGGTTCAGCGGAGACGAAGCCCAGGCGGTGGAGAAGTGGAAAGAGGTCTTGAAGCTGAACGAGGCCTTTGAGCTGGCGAACTCAGGCATAGGAAAAGCTTACCTTACAGCGGGAGACAACGTCCTGGCCATGAAGCACCTTAAGCTCGGCATGAACAGGCACTACTACTCCATAGCTTTCAAAAGGTACAGAAACGACTGGCTCTCAGCCAACTTCCAGTGGATAATGACAGCTGTCCTGCTCTTGGTTGTGGCGATCATAGCCGTAAGGGTCTGGATTGCGAAAAAGAAAGGGGGCCAGTCTGATGATTCCTCTGTCGATGAGGTTTTCCAAGGATAAATTTCACTGGCTCGCCAGAATGCTGACTCACCCAATAGAGGCGTTTTTCGAGATCAGGCACAGGGGAGCGGGAAACCCCGCGCTTGGCGTCCTGCTCATGATAGCCTTTGGGATCACGTACTCCCTGAACCGGCTTTTCGCAAGCTTTATCGTAAACGAGGTAAACCCTAGATCTGTCAACCTGCTTGGCGAATGCGGCGGCGTGGTAGCTCTTTTTCTCCTCTTTTGCGTTGGCAACTGGTCAATAACATGCCTCATGGAAGGGGAAGGCCGGTTTGCAGACATAATCACCGTGACAGGGTACGCCTTGCTGCCGCTTGTGCTGACCTGGATCCCTGCCACAGTATTTTCCCATGTCGTAGCCGCGAACGAAGAGGCCTTTTACTCAATAGTCATGTTCGCTGGCGCGGCTTGGACAACAATGCTTCTCTTGATAGGAATAATGACGATTCACGGATACACTCTGGCCAAGACCTTGGCCACAATGCTTCTGACAATAGTCTCAATGCTGATTATGATGTTTGTGGCCTTAATGCTTGTCAACCTGCTTAACCAGCTTTATGTGTTCATATATAGCGTATACATTGAGATCTTGTTCAGATCCTAAGGGGGGCGTTCATGCGGCTTTCCAAGAAGATCCTTCTTTTGGCGGCTGGGG
>JAISWZ010000050.1 GCA_031270945.1 Clostridiales bacterium
GTGTAAGATGAAAACCCGTTTAGCTCGCCAGTGGCAAGACTGCAGGAAATCACAAAGGCTTCAACTGATTTAGCTTTCTCAGGCACATTTTCAATGCTTAAAGCATTAGAGGAAAAGTCATCGGTTTCGCCAAGGATGAAAGCGTTGCCGTTATAAACCACAGCGTCCTTTAACTCCGCTATCCCCTGCCATCCAACCAGCTCAAACCACTCCGGGTTGCAGTCGTAATCAAATTTTACGATTACGCCAGTGCGAATGCCGGTGGCAACCTTTGAAACCCCATTTATCTCAATGGTTTCGGCGCTTGAATACCCCACTGACAAGAACCCGTTTCCCGTGTCTGTGACGCTGTAAGGAGTGTCTTGTCCAATGCTCCCGTATGAGTTAAAATTAGTGAGGTTTCCGCTATTGTCTAAAGTCATGATAAAGGCGTCAGCGTAATCGCCATAGAAGCTAAAATCGCTGAAGTCGCCATTGTTGCCTCCAAAGGAACCTGCAAGCACATATCCGCCTGGGGCCTTTTGAACGCTAAACGGAATGTCTTCTCCAAATGAGCCAAAAGCCTTGGCCCATTCAACCTCGTTGTTTTCCGTAAACTTCAGCACAAATATATCATTGAATCCCTTTGGGGAAAGAGAGCTGTCTATTGCCTCGGGAACATGGGAGCCTCCGCAAAGAACAAATCCCCCGTCATCAGCTGGCGCTGCCGCTTTAAGCCCCTCTATCCTTTTGCTGAACAATACCTCGCCAGAGTCACTGTATCGCTTGACTGAGTTTGGTTCGCAAGCAACTATGTCCCCATTGCTCAATACTATTATATCGCTTGTAAAAGCCAGGTCGCTGCCGCCTATCAAGTCGTCTTTCCATATCTCATTGCCCTGCTCGTCCAACTTTGCCACATACCTGCCAGCAACCGCGAATCCGTCTGGCAATGCCACGATCTCGTCATAAGCGTCCATGAACACAATTCCTGGCGAAAGCGACTGGCGGGAAGAAGTGAGCACTTCTTCTGGGGCCTCTGCATCCGGATCTTTTGAAGTTGCATCCGAAGCTGTCGCGTCATTCTCGCTTTGTTCTGTAGGCGTCTGCTCTTCATCAGACTCTTCTTCTGGCAACACGATATCTGGCGAAACTAAAGAAGTTTCCAGATTGTTGCTGGGATCGATAGGCTCTTCTATCAAGTCAGCCAATGGCGCATCGTCAGTGGCCTCTATGATGGGTGGAGCGCTTGGCGTCACTTCCTCGTTCTTTGCCCCAGATTGACATCCTGACACAAGCGCCAAGATCAGTCCCAAACATGCTATAGTGTGCTTTTTCAAACTTAACCCTCCAGTAGAATGTTGATATGCCGTGATTTTACTAGTCTAGACCGAAAATGTCAAGAACCGTCACGATTGGATGGATTGACATAGCTCATCATTTGAAATTCCAGAACAAAAGCCCTGCAGAAGCAGGGCTTTGCATACAAGGCTTGCTGGCGAAAACTCAAGCTTCGCCCGCAAAAATGTCAAACCATCTTTGAAGATGTTCGACTGGGAACTGACACCAAATCTCCTTCAGGGTAGCGGTAAGCCGTTAGCTTTCCGCCAAACGCGCATCCCGTGTCTATGCAGATGGTGTTGTTGAGGGCCTTTGGCTCAGGTACTGGGGTGTGCCCATATACTACAAGCGCCTTTCCCTGGTAGTTGTCAGCCCAAGGAAAGCGTACAGGCGAACCAAACTCAGATTTTTGGCTAACTAGGTCGCCGTTTAGGCAAAACGCCCTTATTCGGCTTGAGACCCTGCCGTGAAATTTCTCGAGTATCCCCGCATGGGCAACGACAAGATTTCCACAGTCAAACTCCAAGTGGCTGGGCAGACTGTCAATGAACTGCTTCACGTTCTTTCGGAAATCAGGCCCGCCGTCACGCAGCTGCGCGGCAATGGATTGAAACTCTGGGACTATTTCGCTTGTGCCAGGGCGAAGCGCCCTTTCCAGCTTGGCGTCATGATGGCCGCATACGCTAAATGCCATTTTGTCTTTTGCCATGCTCATCACAAGACGCAGAGTTTCCACATTTTTGTTGTCAATGCCGCAGAAGTCTCCTAGGAAAACCGCCTTCCTGCTATCGGGATGGCTTGCGGCAAAGGTGTTTGGATCAATAGCGTAGCCAAGCTTTTCAAGCAATTCTGCCAGTTCGTCATAGCATCCATGTATATCGCCGATTATGTCAAAGGGGCCAGGCTCGTCCCGCTTGTTGCAAGATAGCTTGGTTCTGGCTACTTCTATCGGTTCGTCAGGGTCAGCAATTATGTATATCTTGCTGAAGCCGTCTCGGCTCAGCTGTGGGAGAGCGTTTTTAAGCTGGATGGTCTGCTTGGATATTATGCTTGTCTCGACTACGCGGGTTTCCCTAAGGCTGTTTCGATCCCTGCAGACTTCCTCAGGAGTGTTTAGCACCAAGGCGACAGCGCTTGTTTCATGGGATTTGGCAAGATGTATTATATCATGCCTTGCCGCTCCAGAAAGGTTTGTGGCGTCTATTACGACCAAGCGCTTGTTGTCAAGCCTTTTGCCTGCCACGAAGAAAAGCGCGTCGAAAGCGTCCTTTGATACGTCCTGGTTGGACTCGTCATCAGACACGATAGAACGGTAGTGATCGCTTGATAGAACTTCAGTTGGCTGAAAGTGCTTCTCGCAGAAAGTGGACTTTCCGCTTCCTGATATTCCTATGAGTGCTGCTACGCAGGTCTCGGGGATTTCTATTCGCATTTCGAACACCCCCATGTCGCTATGGCGCAAGTGGGATATGCTCTAAGAGCATGCGCTAAAGCTTAAGCAGAGACGGGTCTGCCGCTTGGTGTAATAAGCTCTGTCCTGCATGTCACCATTGCAAGATTATAATAGCAGTTGGCTGCGGTTTTGTCAAATAGAAAACGCTAAAATGCGACAGGTTAGACCATGAAACGCAAGCTCAAAAAAAGTGCCACGCCAGGTTTCGATGCGAGATTGCTATGCCTCTCGCTGTCTTGAAACACATTTTTTGTGAAAATGAATAGCATTCTCTGAATGTCCGTGATATAATACTGTGAATATTGGCGTGAAATGTCGAATCGGCGCTTGGGGATATGTAAGGATTTTCTGACGCGAAGATTTAAGCTAAAAGGGAGATGATGCTTTGATAGAGGATTGCGTGATTGGTATATGAGAATTCTGTGATTGAATTGCGAGGAAGTATTGCTAAAGGCATTATAGGCGCAAATGCGGGCTTGAGCTTTGGGATAAACGATTCGAGGGTTATCAGATGCTTGAGTCGTATCAATGGTTATGAAAATGCATAAAATTGGCAATTAAATTTAAAGCGATATCACCCTCGCTTTGATTTATAAGAGCAAAGGAAGAAAAGCTGAGTGCGTATCCAAAAGTTAAATTTAAGCTTTGAACTGAGTTTATGCCCTAAATAGAGCCACTGCTGAAAGGATGGAGAGAAATGAAGAGGATGCTATTGCCGCTGTTGGCGGCCATATTCTTATTGTCGGCATGCGAGAAGGATGTCTCGATACCTATGGAAACTACGGTCGCATCAGCGCCAACGATAGCGGCTGTTCCTACTGCGACGCCAGCCCCTGAGCCAACTCCTGAGCCCACGCTGGAACCAACTCCTGAACCCACGCTGGAACCAACACCAGAACCCGCGCCAGAGGCAACTGATGAACCTGAGCCTTCGCCTGAGCCCACAGAGACTCCAGAGCCTGATTCCGAGCCAGTCTTTGAAGGTGTAAGTTATTCCGCCGTTAAAGAGTCTGAACGCTTTGGCGTAGAGTTCTCGCATATCCCTGCTAAAGGCGTGCCGGAAGGAATGATTGATGGCGCGCTAGTGCCAAATCAAGGCGATGACGCTGATGACTACAAGGCTGTGGTAATTGTCCAAACGGAAGAGGGTCTGTACTTTCCCAAGCCTTCATTGGCTAACCCTACAGTAAAGGTAAACAAGGGCAACTTTACCGCCAGGTTTTACACTGATAGAGTGTCGGATTATGATGTGCCAGTAATCATGATCATATTTGTGGAGAAAGACTACGAGCCATTGCTTGAGATAGAGGCTGGGCAGACATGGGCCGTTTCTGAGGACTCTGTTTTTGCCGTTATCGAGGATTCGGAGCTGGCGATCAAGATCAGGAGATAGAAACATAGAAAAATAAAAACTGTGCCAGAAGCGAAAAGAGCTGCGCTTTCACTCAAGCAAATCTGTCCCTCGCGAGCAGAAACAACGGCTTTATTTGCTTATAGTAGCCAGAACACGATCATAAAGAGGTCATAAGAATTAAGTTCAGGGGCGCTGGCAAGCGAAATCGTCCGATTTCGCCTGCCAGCAAAGGAGGCATCCATGAAGCCTTGGAAAATTAAGATTTTCAAGTGCAAAGACGAGAATTCGGTTGAGTACGTCGCCAACCATGAAATAAGAAAAACCTTTGCTTTCAAAAGTTTGCCTAAATTCAAAGAAGCCTGCCGATTCTGGAGCAACAACGACATCGAGAAGTTTTGCATAAATCCTGATGCAATAGAGTTTGGCAGAGTATTTGAGTCCGCCACGCTAAGGCAGCCGATCATAATAGAAACCGATGACTTTCAGTTCATCCCCTTTGAAGCGCTAAGGGTAGCTGGAATGAGCCTTGGAGAAAGAAATCGAGTGTCCCGAATGGCGAAGGGCGACAGGTTTGAGACTGGGTACATGGAAGAGCATCACTCTGTCCTGATTTTAAAGGTGTTTCCCCTTGAAAGCCATAGAGCCAGCGAACTCCAAGTTATTGGGGCGATCTCGCAGTTCAAGAAGATCAAGATCGAATCATTGACGGCGACTGATTTAGACGAGCTGATCACCCTGGTCACAAACAGCGATAGAGACGTCATACACATTCTGGGCGACGTAAAGGATGACTCGTTTGCAGGCGGAGAGTATCCCATAAACATGTCAGACCTTAAATGGGGGCTAGAGGGAAAAAACATCGCGGCAAAGCTTGTTTTCTTGGATATGAGCGGAAAGCTGGCCTTTGAGAAGCCTGGAGACGAAAACATGTTTTCTCCCTTTATCTCCGCCAAGAAAGTGAAGGCTGTTGTAGGGATGAGCAGAACCATCTACCCGACGATGAACAAGAATTACTTGAGGGAGTTTTACTTGGCCCTTTTTAGAGGAAACACAATAGGAGAGTCAGTGCGTCTTGCTGTGGCAACAAACACGGCGGTATCAATGCCCAAGGAAGAGGATCCCCTTCCAATGGTTCTCTTTGGAAATCCTGTAGTGACCTATACAAAGCCTAAGATTTCTTTTAAGCCTATTGCGATTGCTCTTGCCATTTTCCTTGCGTTAGCGGCGATAGCCCTGCCTGTTGCGTATTTCGCGACAAGGCCAAAGTTTGAAAACCTGAAGATTACTGATCTAGTCATTGCAGGCAATGTTAAGGGATTGCCAAATCCGCCAGCTCAAAGCAGAAATGCCGTGGTTGTGTTGGCGCTGCTTTCTAACGGATCCATTGCCTGGCCAGAAGAGCGATACACAGAGCTATCCCAAGACGGATCATTTGAATGCGAGCTGTTTGAAAGCCTAGAAGAGCGTTTGTTAGCCGATGCTTGCTATCTGTTTGTCATTAACGTAGATCCTCAGGTTGAGTCATTCCTTAAGCATTCAACAATAAGCGAGTTCAAATCTTGGGTTAACGATAACAAAATTTATGGTGTGGAAAGGAGGCTAAGGACAGATGGCTAAGATTTTATTAATAAGAGCATATCCCAAAATTCATTTATGGCGCGGCAAAAGCCACGCGTTGAAGCATCGCATGCCTTTTACCCGCGCCTTTTTCGGAAATTTGGGATATGCTCTAATAGGCATCGTTTTCTTGCTGGCGGCTTGCACTGCGGATAGCGGAAGATCAGAGCAAACAACGATTGAAGGCTTAGAGCCAAGCCTAGAACCAAACCCAGAACAAGAAAATTGCAAAGAGTCGGAGGATATTGCCTTGGAAGGATTAGTATGGAGCGATGAGTTTAACGGAGATTCCCTTGACGCTAGAGCGTGGATCTGCCAGATAGGTACAGGCGAGGATAATGGCCTGGTGCAATGGGGAAATGAAGAGCTTCAGTACTACAGGAAAGAAAACGTTTCTGTAAAGGATGGCTGCCTCTCCATAAAGGCAAAGAGGGAAGACTTTGAGAAAATGACGTACACATCCTCAAGGCTCTATACAACCGCTTCATTCAAGTACGGAAAGATAGTCGCAAAAATCAAGCTCCCGGCAGTCGAGGGCATGTGGCCCGCCTTCTGGCTTTTGCCTAGAAATAGCCCCTACGGAAATTGGCCGGCAAGCGGCGAAATAGACATAATGGAGAATAGGGGCAGGGTGCCAGGAAAAACAAGCGGTGCCGCTCACTACGCCAGAGAGTTGAACACAGCTGAATACTTTTCGGATACTTATGAATTCCCAAGCGGAACAGACGCGACAGAGTTCCATGAATACTCTCTAGAATGGACCCCTGTGTCCCTAAAGTGGATGGTTGACGGCAACCTCTACATGCAGATGGATCACTGGGGCACAGTCACAGAAGATGGCGCTATCCCTCAACCCGCCCCCTATGACCAAGAGTTCTACATCCTTCTCAACATGGCGGTAGGAGGCCACTTTGACGGGTATACAGAGCCTGATGACGATTTCACTGAAGCTGAGATGTTGGTGGATTATGTAAGGGTTTTCAACCTGGAGACTGCTGATTGAGTGAGAATCCTGGGCTTTTCAGGATAAAAAAATACTCTCAACGCGTTGAGAGTATTTTTCTTTAAATCATTATATTTTTTTAACCAATGCTCAAATCTGTAAGTTTCTTATTTTTGCCTGACTCGGCTGTGTTTAAAGCCCGAAACGGCCTATACTTTAGCCTTTTCAAACCGAATGACCTTGCTTGAGAAATCCCCTTTTATCCACATATCCAACCCGTCGTGCATCAGCGTTTCAGCTGAAAGAACCATTCCGGTCTCGTCGTTTTTGTACCAGAAGCCTTCCTTCAGCCCTTTTAGCTGGATCCGCCTTGACGGGGTGTTGCTTGAAGCCAGGACTTGCACATACTCAAGCAAAGCTTCCGACTTGTCTTTGGAAACAAACATCCAAGCGTCCCAGGTGTTGTCGGTGAAGATGTTTCCGATCCTGTACAAGTCTCCGTCTCTAGCCAGATCATTGCACTTGTGGTACTGTGCGATAAGCGCTGGCACCTGTTCCAAGTCCTCTTTGGAGATCTTCGTCAGATCCAGCTCAAAGCCGAAGGTTCCAAACATGGCTACATTGCCTCTTGTGGAGATAGGGGTTATCCTGCCGTTTGAATGGCATGGAACGTCTCCAACATGTGCTCCCATGGCCGACGGCGGATACGCAAGAGATGTGCCTGACTGAATTTTCAGTCTCTCTATGGGATCAACGTTGTCAGAAGTCCAGATCTGAGGCGAATAGTACAGCATCCCAGGATCAAACCTGGCGCCGCCGCCAGAGCAGTTCTCAAGCAATAGGTTTGGAAAGTCGCTGACCAATCTTTCCATCAAATCATAGACTCCAAGAACGTACCTGTGAGAAATCTCCTGCTGGCGATCCGGAGCGTAGATAGCGTTTCCGACTTCGCTCAGGTTCCTGTTCATGTCCCATTTGACGTACTCTATGTTGGCGGAGGAAAGCACCGCTTTTACCATAGAGTAAATATGATCTCGCACTTCTTTGCGGGAGTAGTCAAGAACCAGCTGGTTTCTAGCCAAAGTCCTTGATCTGCCAGGTATGTGAATGCACCAGTCCGGGTGCTCCTTGTACAATTCCGACTCAGGGGAGATCATCTCAGGCTCGAACCAAAGCCCAAACTTCATCCCTAAGGCGTTTACCTCGTTTGCCAGCCGTGAAAGACCTCCCGGCAACTTGGCCTCGTTTGCATACCAGTCTCCCAGGCTTGTGTTGTCATCGTTTCTCTTGCCAAACCAGCCATCGTCCAGAACAAACAATTCTATGCCAGCCTTTGCCGCTTCTCTGCAAATTCCCAAAAGCTTGTCAGTGTCAAAGTTGAAGTAAGTGGCTTCCCAGTTGTTGATAAGCACAGGCCGCTTCTTTGACACATAGGGGCTTCTGATCAAGTGCTTGCGGTAAAGGTCATGCAAAGTCCTGCTCATGCCTCCTATGCCTTCCTCGGAGTAGCTGAGAATCGCCTCAGGCGACTGAAATGACTCTCCAGCCTCAAGCACCCAAGTGAAGTTCTGGGGGTTGATCCCCATGACTACCCTTGGCATCCCCATGGAAGATATCTCGGCTTGAGCTAAAAAGTTGCCTGAATATACAAAAGAAAAACCAAAGGCTTTGCCTGAGTCTTCAGATGCCCCTTTTTCCGCCAGGGCTATGAACGGATTGAACTGATGTGAGCTCTCGCCCCTGCTGGACTCAATCCTCTGCTTTCCCGCATGAAGCGGAACCCGGTTTGCGTATCGCTCTCTTGCCCAAGCGCCAGACAAGGTTATCATGTCCCAGGAAGAAGAGCTTAGATCCAGGCACAAGCTTAAAAACCGCTTGATAAAAAGCTTGTCTTTCAGGCTTGTCGCCTTGGCGCTTCTGGCTATTGCGCCTAGATCCTCAAAGACTGTGTAAAACAAAGTTACCTCAAGGCCCAAAAGATTGTCCAAAAGCTTGATCGAAAGCGTTTGCGCCTCTTCGGCCGCAGCGAATGTCGCGGGCAATCCCTTCAACTCCGGCTTGCCCTCAGAAATGCTGTATGACACGTACCGCAAGTCGCAAGCCAAGTGACCTGCATTGTCCATCACCTCGATGCAAGGCTCCCTGTAGTCGCCTATGCCTCCGCATGGGAACTCAAGCATTACGTTGTCCATAAAGCTCGCCTTGTCCCGCCCGGTTTCAGAGCAGTCAGGAAGCTCGTTTGGGCGAAGGAGGTGCGACAGGTCAGGATCAGGCACAGGATGCCCCGCCCGCAAATGCGCCAAATGACCTTCTTTGAGAACCTTCATTTGGTACATGAACCCTTTTGACTGCAAGGTGAAGATTTTTGCGTCTTCGTTAAATGAGATCATGGAGTCCCCCTCTTTCGGTGTGAAGATAGGTGGTTTTGGTTTTTGTTTCTTTTTACTTTTTCTTATCTTTATATGTGCGCCGCTCGCTTTGAAACTGAAATAAGGCAACGCCTTTGCTCCAACAAAGCGTCTGCGTCGCAAAAGAGCCAAACATCAAGGATGTTTGGCTCTAGGTTGTTTGAATCGCACTTTTAATTTAAGTCATACTGCAAGATTGATTTGCCATAAACTCATTGCCTTGCTTTACATCAAGCTACTCTTTGCCTTGCTTTACAATCAAGTCGCCAAGAAACCCCCGTCTGTTATGCCGCCTTTTAAAGAGCCAATGGGGAATAGCTTCCTGATTTCCTCGCCTGTCACTTTTTCCTTTTCCAAGAGAAGCTGAGCTATCTGATGGAGAATGTCCAAGTGCTGGTTGATTATCCTTAAAGCCTCGCTGTAGCCGTCCTCGACTATCTTCTTGATTTCGGCGTCTATCTTTGAGGCTACGGATTCTCCGTAGTTTCTCGTATGAGCCAGGTCTCTGCCTATGAATACTTCATCGTTGTCGTCTCCGAATTGGATAGGGCCAAGCTCGTCGCTCATGCCGTACTTCATGACCATGCTCCTGGCTATGCCAGTAGCTCTTTCAATGTCGTTGGCCGCTCCTGTCGTAACGTCCTTTAGCACTATAGCCTCAGCGGCCCTGCCGCCTAGAAGCGAAACGATCGTCTGCTCCATGAACCTCTTTGTGATGTAACCCATGTCTTCTCCGGGAAGGGCCATTGTGTACCCTCCTACCATCCCGGTGGGAATGACAGAGACCATGTAGGTTGGGTCTATCTCGGACAAGACCTCGAAGAGGATCGCGTGGCCAGCCTCGTGGTAGGCGGTTATGCGGCGCTCTTTCTCGGAGATGACGCGGGACTTCTTCTCAGTTCCTATTCCGACTTTGACAAAGGCCTTCCTAAGGTCGTCCATGTCAATTTCTTTCTTGTCGTGCCTAGCCGCAAGCAAAGCGGCCTCATTCAAAAGGTTCTCAAGATCAGCTGGGGTGAAGCCGCTTGTTGTCTGCGCAACCACTTTGAAGTCTACGTTTTTGGCTATGACTTTGGTCTTCGCGTGTATGGCCAAGACGCTTTCGCGCCCTTTTACGTCCGGCTTTCCTACAACAATCTGCCTGTCGAATCTGCCTGGTCGAAGAAGCGCTGGATCAAGTATGTCAGGCCTGTTTGTAGCCGCCATGATTATGACGCCCTCGTTTAGCCCGAATCCGTCCATCTCAACCAAAAGCTGGTTCAAAGTCTGCTCGCGCTCGTCGTGGCCGCCGCCAAGGCCAGCCCCGCGCCGCCTTCCAACTGCGTCTATCTCGTCTATGAAAACTATGCAAGGTGTGTTTTTCTTTGCCTGGTCAAACAAGTCCCTGACACGTGACGCTCCAACTCCAACGAACATCTCTACAAAATCTGATCCGGAGATGGAGAAGAACGGAACCCTGGCTTCTCCAGAAACAGCTTTCGCAAGATAGGTCTTGCCCGTTCCGGGAGGGCCTATCAAGAGAACGCCCTTTGGTATCCTGGCGCCAATGTCCGTGAACTTCTTTGGCGCCTTCAGGAACTCCACTATCTCCTCGAGCTCAGCCTTTTCCTCGATAAGGCCAGCCACCTGCTCGAAGGTTATCTTCTTCTTGTCATCCATTACAACCCGCGCTTTGCTCTTTCCAAAGGACATGATCCGGTTTCCGCCAGATCCGCCCTGCATTTGCTGAACCATGAACAGGAGCAGGAAAATGGATATGACCGCTATTATTATCATGGGTATCAGCTGCACAAGGTATGATGTCTTGGCTGTCTGCTTGGTATCAACGTTAAGCTGGACTTCAGCGGCTTTTTCTGTTATGAGCTGCATGAATATGTCTATGCTGGGTATTTCGACTACCCTTGCTGCAATGGTTGCGTCTCCTATGACAGAGACGGTTGCCCTGCCCGCGTTGGATATGTCAGAGTCTCTTATGACATCGATCTTTGATACCCTGCCGCTTTCGAGATCTTTTACCAAATCGCTATAAGTGTATTGCGGCGCTTCAGTGCGCGAGGCCGAATTCTGCACGACAGTCACTACAGCCAATATGAAGCCGAGGATAATGATGTAAAGGATGATGCTTGACATGTGCTTTCTCAAACTTGCCGTCCGCCGCGGAAAACTTGCAAAACAACTGCGTGGCTCTGGGAAAAGCCGCCATGCACGGCCTTTTCCAGAAACAAGCAAAGGACACGTGAGGATTTGTTTGCAACGCTGCTGGTTTTCCAGGGCTACTCCCTTCTAAGGTTTTGGCTCAAGGCGAGCCTCTTTAAAGCACATCCAATGGATATGCCCAAGGCGCTTTCGCGCCTGGCCTCAAGGCGCAGCAACCTGCGCTTAAATTCTTGTTTCAAAGACACTGCCGCGTCCAAGAGACAGACGAAATGCAACATCTCTAGAGTATAGTAACATAAGGAGATTTGAAAAGCAAGCAATCTAGAAGCGTTCTGATTAAATTTCCATGAGGAAAACCCTCCCCAGCCAGCCGGTTGGAAGAGCGAATGCCCTGGATTAAGAGCATAAACCAAAATTAATATATGGCTTGTGAAAGTCACGCGCAAAAGGGCCAATGACTGAATTTTGGGATATGTTCTAAGTGGCCTTCAAGGCGCAAGATTTTTAAGGGCAAAAATTATTCAAAATCTCTTGGCCTGATTGTTTTGAAAATAAAACAAGTTTTTGTTAGAGAACGCTTTGCCGGCATAACAAATAACACTATTCTGCGTTGCCAAGAGCCTCTTTTTTTCACGCGTTGCCAAGCGCCTCTTTGTTTCACGCGTTGCCAAGCGCCTCAATCTTCCACATGTTGCCAAGCGCCTCTTTTATTTCATGCGCCCCAGCGCCCTGGAGCAAATCTTTTCCTTCATTAATATTATGTCCAAATTTCAGACAAGCTTATACCAGGGAGCGAAAAGAACTGCACTTTTCTTGCGAACCCTTTTTTAGGGAGCGAAAAGAACTGCACTTTTCTTCCAAACTATTTTTATTTGCCCATTCCCTTGTCTTTCATGGCAGAAGCCACTACAGCCCCAATCACAGCGCTCTCGAAGCCGTTGTCGAGCAAGTGTGTGACCCCTTCTATAGTGCTCCCTCCTGGGGAGCAGACGCGATCTATGAGCTCCCAGGGATGCTCTTTAGAAACCAGAATGTTGTTGGCGCTCCCGGCTATGGCGGCAGAAGCAACTTGAAGGGCTTGCTTTTTGCTCATTCCAAGCTTTACAGCTCCTCTTGCAAGGGAGTCAGCGAATAGGTAGACAAATGCGGGAGCGCACCCAGCTATAGCCGTAAAGGGGCTAAAAAGCTTTTCCTCAAGCTCTATTGCCATGCCTATGGAGTTGAATAGGTTTAAGACCTCCTGCTTCTGCGACGGGGTTGTGAACTCGTTGGCGCAAATGGCGGCAGCGCCCTGCAATATGCCGCAGTTCAGGTTTGGCATGACTCTAACTGTTGCCACTTCCATCCCCAGCAATGAGTTTAGTTTCTCAAGCGTTATGCCTCCAGCAATAGATATGGCCAAAGTCTTGTGCATCGCTAGATAAGGCCCCAGGTAAGGCAATAGGTTTGGAAGATCAATAGGCTTAACTCCTATTATCACGCTCTCCGACTGATCAATGACTTCTGTCTCGCTCTTGCAAAGCCTGACATTGAATTTGTCCGCTCTCTCTTTTGCGAGAGCGCCGTTTTTCTCATACACATAAGTTTGGGACGGATTGAAAAATCCGCTGTCTATCCCGCCTTGGAGTATGGCGCCAGACATGGCGCCGCATCCGATAAATCCGTAGTTCATGGCAAACCTCCATATTGTAGGGGTTGATGGGAGACTCATCTAGCAAAGCGCAGTGCTGTGTCAAAGGGCTGTTTATATCATACTATGTTATGCTGAGCTTAGGCAAGATTTGGAAT
>JAISWZ010000097.1 GCA_031270945.1 Clostridiales bacterium
AAATCTCGAATTTAATGAAATTCTGAAAACCTGGATATCTATAATATTTCTGATTTTCGCATATAAAATCCCGCTACAGGGTGGCTTAAATCGAGTATACGCATTCTTGCTAAAAAATAAAATTGGCATCATATGGTTTTTGGTAGCTTATCTATTGCACAAGTTATTACTTTTAGCCGCCTTACGGCGCCAGGATGGATGAGCTGGATTGGGTCAAAAGCGCTGACGCGCCAAAGGACTACGCTGTAGACGAAGACTGGCGCTCTGTTGTTGGCGCGTATGACGACATCGCCTACGGATACAAGAACGGCCTTGTTGTGGAAAAACCGTTCACCCCGCCCCTGCCAGCGCTTCCAGACAACCTGAAGGCCATATCTGAGCAGGTCAAGGCGGAAAACTTCACGTACACCTACCAGATGATAGTGGCGCCTGACGACAGCTCCTTTGAGGCATTGTGGCAGCAGCTGGTTGAGCGGGCAACAGGAATGGGCGCGGAAACTGTGAATGCTTGGGTTCAAGAGCAGTTTGAGATAAGCAAGAGCGATGGAGCGAAATACATGAAATAAAAATAAAAAAAATAAAATAAAAAAATAAAAATAAAAATAAACAAAAAAGCAAAAAGAAAAAAGCAAAAAAAGCAAAAAAAGCAAAAAAAGCAAAAACAAAAAAACAAAAAATAGGCCGCGTCGGCTACGCCGGCGCGGCTGCGCCACAAACGAAAGCTCCGCTTTCGTTTGTGAAGCAAAGCGCAAATCGGAGGATTGCTGTGGATCTTCTTAGCAAGCCTGAATACCTGGAGCAAATCGCGAAGACCAGGGATATTCGCATGGGATGGTGGCGAGAGGCCCGGTTTGGCATGTTTGTCCATATTGGGCTTTACAGCGCCCTTGGGCGAAATGAATGGGCAATGGCTTTTGAAAGCTGGCCAAAGAGCCAATACGAAAAGCTTGCTGACGGGCTCACTATTGAAGAGGGCTCGTGCGACGCATGGGCTGATCTGGCCCAAAGAGCTGGAATGAAGTACATGGTAATGACGTCCAGGCATCATGAAGGCTTCAGCCTATGGGACTCAAAGGCCAATCCGTTCAACAGCGCCAACTTTGGCCCCAAGCGGGACATAGTTAGGGAGTTTGTTGAGGCTTGCCGAAAGCGGGATCTTAGGGTGGGGCTTTACTCTTCCCTTATGGACTGGCACCATCCAGACGCTGGGCGGGCCGCTTTTGACAGCGCGGCCAGGAAGAGGTTCTGCGACTACATCTACGCGCTTAACGAAGAGCTATTGACCAAGTACGGGAAGATCGACATTCTCTGGTACGACGTGCCCTGCCCAATGGAAAGCCACGAGGGTTGGAACTCGCTTGAAATGAACCAGCGCTTGAGGGATATCCAGCCTGGCATCATAATAAACAACCGGAGCCTTTTGCCTGAAGACTTCAGCACTCCTGAAGAAAGCCTGTCGGCTGGCACTGATGACTGGGAATCCTGCATGACATTCAACGGCATTAGCTGGGGCTATGTAGACTCAGCCCAAGCGGCGCCTTACAGCTACAACACCCAGCGCATCCTTAGGATGCTCAGCCAGGCGTCCTCTGGCGGAGGGAATCTTTTGCTTAACATTGGGCCTGGGCCTGACGGATCCATACCTCCAGAAGTGGTTGAGCCGCTTGAGGCTGTGGGATCCTGGCTTGGGAAAAATGGGGAGTGCGCCTACGGTGCCCTAAAGCGATGCTCCTACAACTTCTCAAACGGAGTATGCTCGATAAGCGCCAAAGGAAACACAATATATCTTTGGAACTGGATCTGGCCCAAAGACGGGGAGATCGTGATAAGCGGCTTTACGTCAAAGCTTAAGTTCGCCCGCTTTGTTTCAAGCAAGGCGCCTGTGCTTTTCAAGCAGGAAGGCTTTCGGATTATTCTGAAAGGGCTGCCCAAGGAATCGCCTGACCCAATCGCAAACGTGGCAACCATTGCCATGGAATTTGAAGATGAGATCAAGTTCACCCCGTTTCCAGCCAGGCCTGAGCTGAACAATGGAAGGGTCTGGGGGTAGGCGAAACGTTTATAGTTTTGGGATACGGCATAAGTCATCAAGCCGGCCAACATTTAAAAAATACAAATTTTGCATTGGCATTGCGAAATCATGTTTTCTTAAGGCGCTCAGGCTCGGCAATTGAGTGTGATCCAAAAGGGACGTTTGCGAAAACGTCCCTTTTGGCGTATAATCAAGTATAACCGACAGATATCAAATGAGGCATATGGATAAGAATGGGAGGCAAATGATTCAAGCATGAAAGGGATTCTGTTTGGCTGCGCGTACTATGACGAGTACATGGTTTATGAGCGGCTTGAAAAAGACATGCAGATGATGAATGAAGCTGGCATGAACACGATTCGCATAGCGGAGTCGACATGGTCTTGCCATGAGCCGCAGGATGGGGTTTTTGACTTTTCCCATGTTGAGCGGGTCATTGAAGCGGCAGATAAGGCGGGGATATCAGTCATTGTTGGAACGCCAACATATGCGATCCCTCCGTGGCTGGCGGCGAAGCATCCGGAGATCCTGGCGGATACGGGGCATGGAAGAGAGAAGTATGGGCGGCGGCAAAACATGGACATAACCAGCCCCGCTTACCTGTACCATGCCGAGCGGATCATAAGAAAGCTGATGGAGGCAAGCGCTAAGGCCCCTAATGTGATTGGGGTTCAGCTGGACAATGAAACCAAGCATTACGGCACTTGCAGCGCAAACGTGCAGAAGATGTTTCTAGCGCACCTAAAGTCCGAGTTTGGGGACGTATCGAGATTAAACAAGGCTTTCGGCTTCAACTACTGGAGCAACAGCGTCAGCTCCTGGGAGGACGTCCCTGATGTCACGGGATCGATAAACGCGAGCTTTGTGGCTGAATTCAACAAGTTCAGGAGAAACCTGGTCACAGAGTTCTTGTCCTGGCAAAGCCAGATAGTGAAGGGGTACTTGCGGGATGACCAATTTGTCACCCACAACTTTGACTATCATTGGAAAGGCAATTCATACGGGATCCAGCCTGACGTAAACCACAAGCATGCCCAAAAGGCGCTGACCCTTGTTGGCTGCGACATATACCATCCGTCTCAGGATCTGCTTACAGGCGCTGAAGCGGCCGTTTGCGGCGCAGCCGCGTATGGGCTGAAAAAGCGCAATTACTTGGTTCTTGAAACCCAAGCCCAAGGCTTGACCAACTGGACCCCATATCCTGGGCAGCTTCGACTTCAAGCGCTGAGCCACCTGGCTTCTGGCGCAAGCGGGATCATGTACTGGCATTGGCATTCGATCCACCACTCCAATGAGACCTTTTGGAAAGGCGTCTTAAGCCATGACTTGGAGCCCAACGAGACCTATTGGGAGGCCAGCCAGATCGGCAAGGAGCTTGAAAGCCTATCTCAGCTCAAAGATTTGAAAAAGGCCAGCCAGGTTGCGATCCTGGCTAGCAACGAGAGCCTGGAGGGGATCGAGAGATTTCCGTTTCCTGGAGGCAAGCTGGACTATAATGACGTCTTCAGATGGATGCATGACTCTCTGTACGAGATGAACATCGAGGCTGATGTCATATTTCCTGAAGATTGCGAAGACTTGGACAAGTATAAAATGATCCTGGTTCCCGCCCTGTGCTGCGCACCAGACAGCCTTCTGGACGCGCTTGGCGCTTACACCTCTAACGGCGGATTCTTGGTCAGCTCATTCAAAAGCGGCTTCTTTAACGAATATATGGAAGCTAGGCATGAGATCATGCCTTTGCCCCACGTCTTCGGCATAGCTTACGACGCTTTCACAGAGCCAAGAGAGGTGCCCTTGATAAGCCCATTGCTTCCTGAGGGCGCGAAAGCGTCTGTCTGGATGGAAATGCTTCGCCCAGAGTCAGCAGAAGTCCTGGTCTGGTACAACCACCCCTCCTGGGGCAAGTATGCGGCAGTTACCAAGGAAAAGAGAGGAAACGGCAGCGCCGCCTACATCGGTTGCTACATGGACAAGGACTGCTTAAAGCCATTGCTTGAAAGTTTCCTAAAGGATGCCGGCCTCTGGGGAGAGCCCCAAAACGCCCAGTTTCCAATAATCATAAGAAACGGCATTGCCCAAAGCGGCCAAGCGGTCCATTTCTATTTCAACTTCTCGCCTGACTCGGCAAAGCAGCCCTACTATCACGAGGACGCTGTTGACTTGCTCGCAGGAAAGGAATACGCGAAGGGCGGATTGCTTGAGTTTGAGCCTTGGGGAGCGTTTGCGCTTTTAGAAAAGGCTTGAATAAAAAGGCCTGAATATAAAGGCTTGAATAAAAAAGGCTTGAATATAAAGGTTTGAATAAAAAGGCTTGAATAAAAAGGCTTGAGTAAAAAGGCTTGAGAAAAAAATAAAAAGGCTCTGCCTGATCCTGCCATGCAGGATCAGGCAGAGCCTTTTGCTGTTATTTGCTGAGTTAACGCCATGAGCCAGCCACGAAGTGACATGAACTGACAATAATAAGCATCAGCCGTCTTTGCATAAATATAGTTGACATTTTCGGACAACCAAAATACTGCAGCCGGTGTAAATTGCCTTGCATAGCCTGCCCGCTAAAGCCCGAGCGATCGCAGGACTTTTCTAGCGCATGACACACGCTTCAACGGAGATGATGACAAACATGCACGTCATGAAAATAGAAAGATTTGGGCCCTTGAAGGAAACAACTATAATTCCCAGTTCTGTGATGTACTTGACCGGAGCGCAAGCCTCGGGAAAAAGCGTCTTGGCAAAGCTTTTTTATTATTTCAGGATGTTCAAGGATGAATACATGGAGCTCCTGCTCAATAGCAGCAATGTGGAGTGGGGCAAATTCGGGGGAAACTTCAAGGGTGAGATGCGCAGCAAATTCATAGAGATGTTTGGAGAAGCAAGAGACATCGGCAGCTTTAGGATTTTGTACTACTATACGAGTGAAGATTTCGCTGAGGTCAGGTCGTACGAAAAAGAGAATACATATCGGTTTTCTGTGGATTTCAGCATGCCTTTGTACTCGAAGCTCAGAGCCATTTTCGGCAAAAAACGTGAGCTAACCAAAAACAGTGAGTTGGAAGGAAATACCTTAAACGCTGTAAAAAGAAATGAAACCGCCTACCGGAAAAACATAATAAACGAGCTGAGAAAAGCGTTCGACGATGACGCCTTTATCATGCTCATGCCATCTGGCAGAGGCGCGCTGGCTCTGATGCCCGTCATGCAAGCGATTTTAACCTGCGACGTAAAAAGAACTGATTTTTTCAAGACGCGTCAGCCGTTTACCTCGCAGCCTAACGTCATAGACGCGCCGACCAGGAACTTCCTCATTGAAGTGAAGCGCATGCGGGAAAAGCTGTTGAGCAATCAGTTCAAGGAAGAGCTCAGAGAGGCTTTAGAGAAGGCCAGTGAAGTCAGATTGATTGCGCAACTGTCGGAATCAATTCTGAACGGCTGGTTTGTGCCAGACAGCAACGGCTACGACGACTGCATTGAAGTGAAAGGAAACAGAAACGCAAAAGTACTGATGACTCACGCTTCTTCAGGACAGCAGGAAGCGGTTTGGCTGCTGAACATGATGCTCGTGTATGCCGTTGAGAAAAGAAAATGCCTACTGGTCATTGAAGAGCCGGAAACGCACTTGCATCCCGAAGCCCAGTACAATCTTGTCAAAGCGATCTGCGCTTTCTGCAACTGCACAGGCAGCCAGGTCATCATAACCACGCACAGCACTTATGTGCTGTCTACTTACAATAACATGGCGCTGGCGGGCGATTGCGCAAAGAAGCCAGAGCGCATTGAAGAGCTGCAACGCATAATTCCCAGAGAATGCTGGATGGATCCAGACGAGTTTTCCGCCTATGCGATGAAAGAAGGACAACTCATAAACATAAAGAGGGATGAGCAGGTTCTGGCTGACATATCGGAGTTGGACGCAATCGCTTTTGTCCGTGATGAAGAGTTCAGAAAGCTGGCCGATCTGCTCTGGAACTAAAGCGCATCCCGAAGCCAATGCGAAAAGCCCATTCAAAAGAGCTGCCGGTATCCGGCAGCTCTGTGGTGATTTTGGTTTTTTTGTTTTTTATTTTTTTTATTTTTATTTTTTATTTCTTATTTTAATTTTTATATATTTTTTATTTTTTTATTTCAGCCCCTACAGCACAAAATGGAAGAATCTCAAAACCTCCATGTAGTCATCGCTTGAGAAAGCGACTGTCCTCTCGCCAAAGAGGCTGGCGCCGGGGTAGAAGCTGAGCTTGAAGGCCCTATGGTGGTTGACGTACTTGACCTCAGCCGTGAAATGCTCAGGAAGCTTTACCAGGCAATCATCGCCCCTCTTTTCAACTGCGGTCTTCATGGCGGATCTGATGCCCTCAACCGCGTCAGCGGGGTGCATTGATATGGTGGACTTGCCTATGCCCTGCATAACGGGAAAGACGGTAATGCCTGGCACAAACTGCTGGGCCAGCTCGCAAAGCGCCTCATCTCCGCTCAGGAAGATAGAGGGGACTCCCTTCATGGCTGCCGCGTAGGCATGGATCATGAACTCGCTTGTGCGAACGCCGTTTATAAGAACCTCGTCTATGTCAGTCTCCATGGTGTGAGACAGCGGGTTGCCAGCGCCGCAAGCCGGAGAGTGGTATCCTGTGAAGGCCAGGGCGTCAAACCCTTCTTCGACTCCTGCCGCCATGCAAAACGGGCTTCCGCTCCAGCCCCTATGGAGCTGCACTCCTCTTGGCAACAAGGCCGGGTTTATGTTTCTGGCGCTGTGGTGCGCGTCTTTGACTCTCACATAGTCAGCTCCGCCATCTAAGGCGCCTTGGCAAGCGGCTGAGACTTCCTTGCTCATCTGCTCCTTGAAATAGGAGTACCAGACGCTCCTGTTCTCGGCAGTCTCATCCCAGTCGGCTATGCCGCAGGTTCCCTCGATGTCGGCTGATATAAGCAGCTTCATTTAAATCTCACGTTCCCTTCTTGAAATGGCCGGATTTTTCGAAATATTTGCAGGCAAGCGCCTAGCACAAGAATCATAGCACCCCACATGGGCGCAAGTCAACAATAGGTGGCTCGCAAAAGTCACACGTTAAAGCATCGCGATGACTTTTGCAAGCCTTTTTAGAAATTTGGAATATGCACTAAACGGCCCGCTTGGCTTGCCAAGCGGGCTTTGGCTACATCGCCCCAGCTGCTTCCATGAAAATCTGGGCCAGGCTTGGCTCTCCCATGCTAAAGGAGTCTATTCCAAAATCCACTGCCGCTGCCAGGACATCGGCCTTGCAGCTTGGGCTTAGAAGCCTTACCAAAACAGCTGGCCCCTCTTGTCTGACCACTGCGGCCTGGGGCATGGCCCTAAGCTTCAAGGCCAAGGATTCGGCGCAGCTTTCTGGCACTATTCTAAGAAGATCCCTGGGGTAGCTTTTCTTGATCTCGCTCAATGTTCCCTGAAGAACCGACTCTCCGTTTCGGAGGATGCAGATGTTGCTGCACACTTCCTCAAACGGGGGCATTTGCTGGCTTGAAAAGATGACTGTCTTGCCGGCCTTCACCCTTTCTTCTATCATGTTTTTTAGCAATGACTGGTTGATTGGATCCAAGCCCACAAACGGCTCGTCCAGCGTCAAAATGTCTGGATCGTCAGCTAATGCCAGCGCCAGCATGACTTTCTTCTGGTTTCCTTTAGATAGGGACTCAAGCTTCTGGTAAAGGCATTGCTCTGCATCCATGCGGCGCAAAAGGCAAGCGGCCGATTCCAAGGCCCGCCTTGCGGGTATTCCCTTGAGCTTGGCCATGCCGGAGAGAACCTCTGAGACTTTAAGCCTTGGGGCTAGCTCCCGTTCATCGGGAATGTTTCCTAGCTTAACCGTGTTCCTGTCCAGGGGCTTGCCATCGATAAGGATTTCCCCTGAGTCAGGCGCTAGCGCTCCGGTGGCGATTTTCAGGACTGTGGTTTTGCCAGCGCCGTTCCTGCCAAGTAGGACAGTCGCTGAGCCGCTTTCTGCGGCAAAGCTGAATCCAGAGAGCGCTTTTTTGGCGCCATAGGACTTTGTGATGCGCTTGAGTTCAAGTGTCATTTCTTCCCGCCGCTCGCAGCCAGGCTGGAGCAGCTCCTCCTTTTTCGTTGTTCGGCTCGCGTACAGCAAGCATCAACAGGGGCTTTTAGAATTGGCTAGAAAGGCGCAGAATAAGGGCATATCCAAAAATTCGTCTGAGGCAAAGGAAAAGTCAGCGCTTTTCCTTGCCATATAGCGCGTATCCCAAAGTTCATGCTAAGGCGCACAAAAGACGCGCTCCTTGCGCTTAGGTTTGGGATGCGCTTTTAATTAAAGGATACTCCCTAAGCGCCGCGCTTGAGGCGCTAGGGCATATTGACATGTCCATGGCGCAAGCGCAAGCCTTGGAGGAATTGAGGCAAAGGCTGGCTGCAGAGAGCGCCTATGTAAAAAATCTCGATGGCCTTTGCCTTGGCTACTATAATAACACGCAAATCTGATTTGGGCAATATGAATAAAAAGGCAATCGAAAATTTGGCGATCTGCTGTTTCTGGCCTAGAATTCGACTTTCTTGGAAGCGTTTGCTTTGTGATAATTCACATATAGAATCAAGAAAAGGCCGATTTATCAGGTAGAATGCTGATTTGCGCCTGTTTGCCGGGCAAAAAAGAATTTCATTTGGTAATTTATCCCTCAAGGGTTCAAAAGGGCGAAAAACAGGTTAAAATTGCTTGAGAACGAGCGCTGGGACATGCGCGGGTCTGGGCGCTGAAAGCTTGTCATTTAAGTGATTATCAAAACATATATGACTTAAATTTTTAGAGGTTTTGGCGCTCGAAAAAAAGATTTGAGAAATTTTAAAAAGGGTGTTGACAGACGGAAGGATTCGCGCTATACTTTTAAAGTCTTAAGCGAACCTTGAAAACTGAATGCCATGCAATGCAAAACCATCTAAGATCAAAAACGGGCTTGTATTAGTACAAGCTTAACAAAATCTCCAGCGCCAGCTGGAGAGAGCAAGCCAAACTTTTAAATTTGAGAGTTTGATCCTGGCTCAGGATGAACGCTGGCGGCGTGCCTAACACATGCAAGTCGAGCGGGATTCGGGAAACCGAGTTCAGCGGCGGACGG
>JAISWZ010000208.1 GCA_031270945.1 Clostridiales bacterium
AAACAGCCCTGGCGCAGGAAGGAGTTTTTTGGTGCTTAGCGAATCATTGGTTAGCGACACGTTAGAGGCGGCTCTTTCGACAGGGGGAGATTTCGCTGAGGTGTTTGCCGAAGAGAGAACGTCAACTGGCGCTGTTACGTTGAACGGCGCTGTGGAGCGGGCGTCCTGGAGCGCTATCAGAGGCTTGGGGATCCGGGTGTACAGCGGATTTGGCGCTGTATACGCGTACACAAACGACCTGTCAAGGGAAAGCTTGGTCAAGATGGCCAAAGAGGCGTCCATAGCCGCTGGAGAGAAAAAAGAGACGGGATTTTCGGGAAGCTTTGAGCGCTTGAAATTTTCGGGGCTGCACCCGATAGAAGTGTACCCTGCGGGAAAGAGCAAGCGGGAATACGCGGAAAGGCTTCGGCTGGCATATGAGGCGGCCAAGGGAGTCTCAGCGCTGGTAACAGAGGTTGGGGCATCCTATGGATCATACACGCAAAACGTGCTTATAGCGAACTCTGACGGGCTTTGGGCTGAAGACGAGAGGACCAGAACCAGGGTGATAGTTGAGGCTATCGCTACAAACGCTGGGGAGAAGCAGGTCTCGACTAGAAGCCCGGGAGCGCACAAGGGGTTGGAGTTCTTCGGAGAGATAGACATTGAGGAAATGGCTAGAGGGGCGGCTGAGTCCGCTTGCAGGATGCTTGGGGCGCAACTTTGCCCGGCGGGGCAGATGCCGGTATTGATAGACAACGCCTTTGGCGGAGTGATATTTCACGAGGCTTGCGGCCACAGCCTGGAAGCGACCCTGGTGGCTAGGAACGCGTCGGTGTTCTCCGGGAAGCTGGGAACCAGGATAGCTTCGGACATTGTGACGGCGATTGATGACGGGACGATACCGAACGCCTGGGGATCTTTGAACATTGACGACGAGGGGACAAAGACGAGAAAGAATGTCTTGATTGAAAACGGGATACTTAAAAGCTACATGATAGACAAGCTGAACGCCAGGCGGATGGGGCTTGCGCCTACGGGATCGTCTCGAAGGGAGTCTTACGAGTACGCTCCCACGTCACGAATGACAAACACATACATCGCTCCTGGGACTGACGACATAAATGAAATGATTGCTAGCACGGAATACGGTCTTTACTGCAAGAAGATGGGCGGAGGATCGGTGCAGCCGTCAACTGGAGACTTCAACTTCGCGGTTTTGGAAGCTTACATGATTCGCGGGGGAAAGATATCAGAGCCTGTCCGGGGCGCGACTCTGATAGGAAAAGGATCTGAGGTTCTGCTTGACATAGACAGGATAGCTGGGAACTTGGCGCTAGGCGAGGGAATGTGCGGATCCTTGAGCGGCGCTGTCCCCACTTGCGTGGGGCAGCCTATGATAAGGGTCAAGAAAATGACAGTAGGGGGGCGCCGCTGATGGATTTAGGGTTATTTAAGGCGAAGGCCTCAGAGGCGGCAGGAAAGGCCGGGTTCGAGAACTGGGAGATCTACGCCAGGACGGGAAACACGTTCTCTGTTCGGGTGAATGACCAGAAGCTGGACGAATACAAGAACTCAACATTCATTGGCGCAAGCTTCAGGGGCGTCAAAAACGGTAAGATGGGCTACGCTTACACGGAGAAGCTGGAAGAGGAAACTGTTTGGGAGCTGGTCTCAAACGCGGCTGAAAACGCGATCCTGATAGACTCGAAAGACCCTGCGATACTGTATCCGGGAAGCCCGGAGTACCCTGTCTGCGACTCTTGGAGTTCCGCCGTGGAAAATATGAGCGTTGAGGAAAAGATAGCGCTGTCTTTTGAGATGGAGCGAAGAGCTTTGGCGTTTGATCCCAGGATCGTGGCCGCTGACTACTGCGGCATGGGAGATTTCGGATACGAGGTTTCTATTGCGAACTCCTATGGGCTGGACATCTCGTTTCGCTCAAACATTTTGTACGCCTCGCTGTTTGTGCGGGCTTTTGAAAACGGCAAGACCAAGTCTGTGATGAAGTACTGGCACGGGATAGATCCAGGGAAGTTTGACATAGATGAGCTGGTGGAGAACGCTTGCGGGCGGGCGATCAGATCCCTGGCCGCGACGTCGGTGCCAACTGGGGCATACCCGGTTGTGTTCACGAGCAAGGCGGCGATATCGTTCTTCAACTGCTTCCTGGCTGCCTTTTACGCAGAGAACGCGCAAAAGGGCTTCTCGCTTTTGAAAGGCAAGACCGGAGAGCAGGTTGCGGCTAGCATTGTGAACCTGAGAGATGACGGGATCTGCGAGGCGTCCTTTGGAAGCCAGGCCTTTGACTCAGAGGGAGTGCCTTGCTTTGACAAGGACGTAATCAAGGACGGAGCGCTTGTGACGCTTTTGTACAACATGAAGTCTGCCGCTGTAGAGAAAGTTAAAAGCACAGGAAACGGCTTCAAGCGGGGGCCATCCCGGGAAGTTGAGACATTGCCGGTCAACCTCTACATGGTTCCGTCCGATAAGCCCATTGAAGAGGCTTATGGATCTTACGAAAAAGTTCTTGTAGTTCGGAGCATGATGGGGCTGCACTCAGGGGCCAATCCGGTGTCCGGAGACTTTTCGCTTTTGGTCTCAGAAGGCGAGCTTATTGAAGGAAAAGACAGCAGGCCTATTGAGCAGCTGACCATAGCCGGCAACTTCTTTCAAGTGCTCAAAGATATCGAAGCTATCGGAAACGACCTTCAATTCTCTATTCCAGAGGGGGCTGGCACAGTCGGAATGCCGTCCTTCCTGGCTAAAGGCATAAAGGTGTCAGGGGAGGAAGCTTAGGATGGAACTTAGGGAAACTTTGCTTGGCATGCTGGAAAGGGACAGCAGGCTTTTGCCCGAGGACCTAGCCGAACGGCTGGGCCTTCAGATCGAAGAGGTGGCCAGCGAACTCGGCGCCATGGTTGACGAGCAGGTCATTTGCGGATACCATACCCTGATCAACTGGGACAAGACAAAGCGCGAATTTGTCACCGCCCTGATAGAGGTGAAAGTCTCGCCCCAGCACGGGATGGGGTTTGACAAGATAGCCAGGCGGATATACCTCTTTGACGAGGTCAAGGCAGTGTACCTCATGTCAGGGGGGTTCGACCTTACAGTCATCGTGGAGGGCGACAACATCAAGGACATCGCCTACTTCATCTCTGACAAGCTTGCGCCAATGGAGTCCGTCCTTTCCACGGCAACGCACTTTGTGCTGAAGAAGTACAAGGATCACGGCATAGTGATTGAAAGGCAGAAAAAGCCTGACGAAAGGATGATCGTCTCGCCGTGAGGAGCATGGTGTCCCAAAGGATTAAAGAGCTGCCGTTTTCAGGCATCAGGAAGTTTTTTGACGTAGCCAAGGAGATCAAAGGGGCGATATCCCTGGGGGTTGGCGAGCCCGATTTTGACACTCCTTGGAACATCCGCGCCGAAGCGATATACCAGCTGGAAAACGGGAGCACGGCGTATTCGTCAAACGCTGGGCTCCTGGAGCTGAGGCAGGAGATTTCAAGGTACATGCGGGAGCGGTTTCATCTCGAATATTCGCCGCTGTCGCAAATAGTTGTTACTGTTGGCGCTTCCGAGGGCATAGACATAGCCATGAGGGCTATTATCGAGCCCGGGGATGAAGTGCTGCTGGTAGAGCCCTGCTTTGTCTCCTACAAGCCATGCGTGCTTATGGCGGGCGGGGTGCCGGTGATAGCAGCGCCGAAAGCGGAAAATGGATTCAGGCTTAGGCCTGAGGACTTGGAAGGAAAGATAGGCCCAAAGACCAAGGCGATCCTGATTTCCTACCCCTCAAACCCCACCGGCGCTATCATGGATCTGCATGATCTGGAGCTGTTGGCGGAAATATTCATAAAGCACGATCTCTGCGTCATCTCCGATGAGATATACGCCGAGCTCACCTACGGCCAGGAGCATGTGAGCATAGCTTCCCTTCCTGGAATGGCCGAGCGCACCATAGTCTTAAACGGGTTTTCCAAAGCTTACGCGATGACTGGCTGGAGGCTGGGATACGCTTGCGGGCCGGCAAGCGTGATGGAGGCTATGCTTAAGATCCATCAGTACGTCCTCATGTGCGCCCCTACCACTAGCCAGCACGCGGGCATTGAGGCGCTGAAAAACGGCGCCGCCAGCGTCCGGGCGATGAAGAGCGAGTATGATGGCAGAAGGCGGGTAATCGTAAGCGGCTTGCGGGAAATGGGGCTGGATTGCTTCGAGCCAAAAGGCGCGTTCTACGCCTTTCCCTCGATCAAGAGCACAGGCCTCTCAAGCGATGATTTTTGCATGAGGCTCTTGAAGCAGGAAAGGGTTGCCGCTGTTCCGGGAAACGCGTTTGGCGAATGCGGAGAGGGCTTTATTAGGTGCTCCTACGCCTCCTCCATTGACAGCCTGAAAGAGGCGCTTAAAAGAATAGGGCGGTTCCTTGAAAGCCTTTGAGGCCGCCCAAAACTTGCCTTTGAAACGTCAGGGGCAGATCGGTGGAGCCTTGCGGCTTCAAACCCTGGCTAGCGCCACCCCCCATTTGCCCAAGCGCCTTGCGCAAGGCGCATGCTAAGGCTGGCGCTGCAGTACGCGACCAGGTTCGCGTACAGGTTTGCGCTGAGGCAGGCGCTCAAGTTTGCGATACGGCTTACGCTAAAGCTCGCCCCTAGTTCAAAGCCAGGCTCGAATCCGGAAGCAAAACCCCAGATCCCCAAAAAGCCAAGCGCCAGAAGCCCGGACGATTTGAAGCGTTTTGAAAAATTTGTGAAGTGGCGCAAGATAGCGTTTGCCCAATGTTCAAGCGCAAATCGGCAAAGCGCTGCGAAGAATATGGCGAAGTCTGATTCTATGGAAAAAGGCAAGCCTTTAAAAAAAGTCAAGCCGATAGAAAAAAACAAGCCATTGGAATAAAGTAAGATAAAGATAGAATCAAGATAGGATAAGAAAGTATAAGAAAGGCGGAGAAGAACCCGCCGGCGAAGAACCTGATAGAAAAAGCCTAGCCGATTGCGGGCTGGAACAAAGAGAGTAGAACCTGAGAATTTCGAGACCAAAACAGGGCTAAAAGTCGAATTAGGGAAAAGAAAGACGGATTAGGGCGCAAACTAGGATTGAATCTAGGATTAAGCTTAGAATGAATCTAGGATTGAGCTTAGAATTAAAATCAGGAATAATATTGGCATCAAAAAAGCGAGTCCAGATATTTGAGATTTGCCTAATTCTAATTAGTTTTAGCGCCCAGCGCCTGCACTTTTCTAAAATTTGCCCTAAAGATCCAGAAATAGATTCTTGAAGAAATTGGCATAAAAAAATATTAGGCCCGCAATCATCGACATCCTTTTTGCGGGCTGTATGAGAAAGCTCAAAAAAAGGAATACTATATGGGAGTGTTTGGCTGAAAACCGCTTTCCCGAGCGGGGCTTGGGCGGAAATGACGCCTGTTGCCTTGCGGATCCCGGATTGGGAGTTTATAAATTCGGTAAAACTGCGGATAATAATAATGTTGACGCTTATCGAGATTTTGTGTATTATAAATATTAGAACTCCAGTCGCCAATCTGGCGCCTGGCATCTAACGTAAGGTTGCGCTAGGCCGCTGCCGTTGCTGTCTGGACATGAATTGCCCTGATCACGCCGGTGCATCTACACGCCCGCATTGCGGGCAACATTCGACCCGAGCGGAAAGCTTGAAACTTTTCGCTAGAGTTCAAGCGCTCAAGCCCCAAAAAATCCGCGGGAGAGCGCCAAGTGCTCTTGAAAAAAAATTCGCGCGGCCCTTGGCTCACGGCCAATGGGCGGCTTGACTGACAGCGACTGCTGGGGGGATTTGCTCTCGATCGCTGCAGCGTTTCGCTTTGCGAAATGCGAAGCGGAATGCGAATTGAAGCAAATGCAATTTGGCAACCGGAGGGAGGGAGATTCATGTCAGAAGTCAAAGTTAAAGAGAATGAAACTTTGGACAGCGCTCTTCGCCGCTTCAAAAGAAGCTGCG
>JAISWZ010000223.1 GCA_031270945.1 Clostridiales bacterium
GCGTGATTCGCAGGAAGAACACCAATTCTCCTTTTAACGTCATTGTCGCTTATCTTAAGGAGGCAACCCAGTCGTTCCAAAAGCGGTTGCTTTTAGGTTTCTATGGCGAAGGCAATTACCAGAAACTCAAGACCCTTTCGGAATGGATTGTTTTTGCAGTAACCTTCATTTTATTCGCCTTCCTGGGATTCCGATTTTTTGACATCAGTGTAATTAATTCAGAACCCTTGCCGAAAAGAAGATGGGCGATCACTGCGCTGCTGTCTGTGGTGTCTGGCATTGCGATTTGCTGGAGTGTTAACGCCATGTTTTTCCGTTGGGTTGGCTGGCTTTTTACAGGTGCGCTCGTGCTTTCCTTTGCTTTTGCCATAACTTCGTTTTTCGTGGAAGATGAGTTTGATCGCGTTCTTTCTGGGGTCGCGGGTTTGATTGCCTTTGTGTTAGGTTTTATGACAGTAGTTTTGCTATCAATCAATGTTGTAGCGTTTATAGTGATGAGCGCTTTGGTGTTTTTTGGATGGTTATGTGGCGATATACTTAAACGGAAAATTCAGGAGACAAGTCGGGCACTGGCAAAAAGGACAACACTCCAAAGATAGATAACTGAGACAAGACGAATTTGTAGGATAAAGAAAGATAAAGAAAGATAAAGAAAGAAAAATAAAGAAAGATAAAGAAAGATAAAGAAAGATAAAGAAATATAAAGAAAAATATAGAAGGCGCCGTTTTGTAAAAGACTTGATTTCATGCTCTACAGGGAGTTATAGTGTCAAAGTCATAGGAAATAATAGATAATAATATCTAATAATAGATAATAATAGGATAAGCGCACTTTGAGACGGATTCAAAGTGTGCTTATCTTATCTTATCTTATCTTATCTTATCTTATCTTATCTTAACTTTCATATATATTCAAATCGCGCTTTTCCTTAGGAAGCAACAATCCGGCGTGATACTCATGCATATCGAACTTAGATATTAAGGGAAACTTGTTGTCTTCTTCAGAGTAATTCTCTCTTGCTGTGCGCCAAGGCCTCTCGCATCTGATCATCCAGGTAACATCTGAAGGCATTTTATCCGCGTATTTTTCCAAAACAACATCAATGTCCTCGGTTTGTTGCTCAGTCAAAACATTTGCATCGTATTCTCCAAGCACCCCATCGAAGAAAATTACATCACTCGGAAGCGCATTGAACAGATCAAAGCAAACGACTCCAACTTCACACGCTTGAAAGTCTTCGTCGAAGAGGGGCACATCTCTCCAAGCCAATGTCCACGCCTGAGCATAGTAACAAAGCTTTTCAAGCATCATTGGTGTCATGCTGCCTCTTGTGTGAATAATGTATTTCGCTACATCAAAAATAGTTGCCAGAGCAAACACCTCTATCAATTATAGTTTTAACCACAAATATTGCCAGATTATCCGGCACCACGGAATTATTTGGAAGCGTTGCGGCGCTGGAATATGTCACCGGTTGCCGACCTCATTTTTTACAGTTTATAGTTTGAAAGAAAAAGGTTGCTAATCTAAAAAAATGAGATTTTAAAGAAATCCTTTAAAATAAGCTTTCCTTATTCAGCAACGTTGACAGTGTAATGGTGCAAGGCAGGAAGCTTGGGCAGGGCGGAGTTGTCGGCGGCCCGCCGCAGCGCCAGCCTTCTCGATTGGCTCACCAAAATGGAAGCAAAAGTTAAGTTCATCCCGTACTTCCCGAAGAAAAACTAAGAAGCACCGGTTTAGCAAGGCGCAAAACCCTGTTCCCAAAAGGCTGATTCGGCTGGCGCGACCGCCCGATGAGGCTTGCAGTACTCCGTTTTTGAGGCTACGGATCCGCCCTTTTGAGGCTGATCCGGCGCAACGTTCCCGCTCCAAAAAGACTGATTTGACTGGCACCGGTCTGTCCGAAGAGGCTTGACTGCGCTCTGTTTTTGAGGCTACGGATCTGCCCTTTTGAGGCTGATCCGGCGCGACGTTCCCTCTCTAAAAAGGCTGAAGTCACTGGCACCCGTCTGCCCGAAGAGGCTTGACTGCACTCAGTTTTTGAGGCTACGGATCCGCCCTTTTGAGGCTGATCTGGCAATCAATATCAAGCAAAGTTTGAATGCAACATTGATTGCATTAGATCCGATTTAAGCAGAGCTGAACCTTGATCGTATGGGCTTGGACTTGGTATAGCACTCTCAACTGTTTGAACCGCGCAATATCTCGAAATCGGATTTCAGGCGTATTTACTGGGTTTCTCATCTAAGCGAAAAACTCGTTTTCGAAAGCAGGTTTCAGCCGCAGTCTTTAGCTCGCTTTAGCAAGAGGTCATTTAGAGGGCTTTAGCCCTAAGCAGACTTTCAACCTGCTCCCAAACTACCGGCTTTAGTCGGTAGTACATTGATTTAGTGAATTCAATGGATGCAAGTTTAAGCATAACGCCTGGGGTGCCCCGCTACCCCCAGGTGTTATTTTTGAGATTTATCAGTATACAGAGGTATGCGATAGTTTTAACATGAAACCTACGGCTTGCGAAGTATAACCGGGGTTTAGGGCATAAACTCCAATGCTACTAGGAAAATTCTGAGATTTACAGAACCTGAAATCGCACAAAGCTTGGTTACTGCAAACATACAGTTTATATTGTCGCCAAACCACTATTCCATTTTCTCCATAAAGAACAGCGTTAAGACATCTGCCTTAATGCGGAGGTTTTGTCCTGGCAAAAGGAAAATCGGCAAGTGCATTTTAGGTATGTCTCAATGTTGATTTATAAACTTCGTGATTCGGGTCGAACCATATAATTTTAAACAATCCGTTCCAATCTATGACTCCCCAAAGGCGAATAGAGCCATTAACACGCATAGAAAACAGTGAGTCATCAAAAATACTCAACTGATCAGTAAGGTTCAATTCCTTTAAGCGTTTTATAGCGACAGGCGAGAGATCTTTAATAAGAATTTCATGATGTAAAGAATTGTTTTCTACAGTAGTGTTACATATTTTCGACCATGGCTGTAGTTCCAGCGCTTTCAGTCTTTCAAGGACGGTACAAATTACGTCAACATCTGTAGCTTCCTTAAAACTCCAGTTATTGTTTTCGAAATCGAACCACGCAAATGACCATGTAGGATATGTGCCGAAATAGCTTTTCTTTCTGGTGATGACATTAGGTGGGTTTACTTTATTGTGCTTTTTGCTCATCCGTCTCCTCGTCTTTCGGAAAGTAATCGACATAAAATGCACTCATGCTCTCTTTGGAAATTATGGTCTCGCATTGCTCACCAGGCCACAAATCACCACGTGCCTCAATCCATGGCAATTCCTGATGAACCTCTTCACAAAGCTCATAAGGTTCATATTCCCAATAATCATCCAATACGACATCGATTTTTTCACGTTGTTCATCGCTAAGCACTTTAGGGCAATATTCCCCGAAGTCTTTGTCATGCAACACAAACGTGTGTTTGTGCATTTCGAAGAGTTCTAGACATACAGGTCCGCTCGCCCAGGCTCTGAAATCCTCATTAAACAAAGGTTCATGTGTCGTTGCGAGCGTCCAAGCCTGCGAGTAATAACATAGTTTTTCGAGTTTCATTGTCGTGCATTTGTTTTTTTTGTGAAGAATATATTTTGCAACATCTATTACGCTCGCCATTCTAATCTTCAACTCCCTCGCTTTGTCAAATTTGCAAATATTATTAGTAACTTGAAATACATTGATAATTTATTTTGTAATAATACTATTTATTGCCCTCAATACGAATACAATATCATCTAAGGTTGATTTGCAGGTCAAGGCTGTTTCGAAGAGTAGAGATTTCCAGATACCTATAGTGTTTGCCGGATTTGAACTTTTGATGTTGCCTTCCTTAGATTTTGCCAAGCAGCTAGATCCCCGACGGTCACTTCAGAAAAATGGAAATGCTATACAATGATTTTGTTATAACAACCATCGGCCAAGAAAAACAAATGAATTCATCACAAGGTCTGACTGATACGTTTGGCTCTAATCAAAGCCCTGATTTATGGCTCTGAATGGAGCTATTCGGTAGAATCATACTATTTCATTTTATTATACGTATTAATTTGGATAAAGTCCACTAGAAGATTTACATGATATGATTCTGACGTAACAACCGTCGGACCAATAGACGTAAATGGCGTAAACACAAGATTTGCACGACGCATCAGCCTTTAGTCAAAGCCTTGGTTTTAGGGCCTTGATGGAGTTCTTACGGCAGAATCATGCTATAGAGCCTTGTAATTCTGTAGTCTTAAATATGAATATAATCGAGCCGCTAACATTAATGTGGTAATTATTTCTTGTATTTAGCCGATATGTCGAAGATGACACAATGCAACGCAGGGTTCTCAGCGCTAATACGATATAAACAACTGAGATTTTCAGATTTACAATTTCACTTGGTCATGGATAATCTTTATATGCATGAAAATTGCTGAATGATTAGGTAGTAACTCGGACATCACAGCTATATCCAAGTAATCAACCTTAGTGCATATCTCAAAATTCCGTAATCCTGGCGAATGATTCAACGCTGGACTTTTCCGGCAACTCGGAATTAAATTTGGGACATGCTCTAAGTCTTACACATTCGATCCAGTTCAACAAAATCAGCTAAAATATACTATACCACCACGCTACAGTAGCTGTCAACATATATTCTCAAATAAAAAGACTTTTTAATGTAGCTCGTACACAATATGCATATATACGAACGAACAAATATTACTTATATTCCGGTATTTATATATCAGAATTTCATTATTGTTGATATTATTTACAGGAAAAATAAGCAATAAAATGATAGAAATGAGTTTATAGTTATTGGTTTTAAATTTATTGAAACAAATAGATTTATTAAATTTACTGTTAGCCGTTTTATGTTAAATTGGAAACTACAATATTACCATGTTGAACTCACTATTTCCCCCTTATTACAATATGCCAAATAGGATCACTTAGGCGGCGCTGAGCGCCTCTTGGCGGCGCTGAGCGCCTCTTGGCGGCGCTGAGCGCCTCTTGGCGGCGCTGAGCGCCTCTTGGCGGCGCTGAGCGCCTCTTGGCGGCGCTGAGCGCCTC
>JAISWZ010000241.1 GCA_031270945.1 Clostridiales bacterium
ATCGAATTCTTGCCCCTATGAGAGAAGCTGAATTCAAAGTTTGCAATGCTCTTTCGAGAAATGGCGGAAACAAGGGATTTTAGCGTGATAAAAAGAAGACCAAGTTGACTGTTTCGAGCGAATGACGTATCAAGGATTTCTGAACCATGGACGGGCTTGGCTGGTTAACCGATGCTTAGATCTATCCGTGAGTAAAGTTCACGCAGGTGGCCGAGCGGGGATGGAGAATGCGGACATCAAAGCATTAGTTGCTCGAGAGAAACGGCGGAAACAAGGGATCTAGGCGCGAAGCAATATTGAAACTCGAATTCTTGCCCTACGAGAGAAGTTGAATTCAAAGTTAGCATTGCTCTTTCTAGAAATGGCGGAAATAAGGGGTTTGAGCGCGATGAAAAGTAGACCGAGTTGACTGTTTCGAGCGAATGACGCATCAACGATTTCTGAACAATGAGCGGGCTTGGCGGGCTAACTATGCTTAGGTTATACGCGAGAAAAGTTCACGCAGCTGGCCGAGCGTGGATGGATGGAGAATGCCGACATCAAAGCATTAGTTGTTCGCGGGAAATGGCGTAAACAAGGGATCTAGGCGCAAAGCAATATTGAAACAGACTTAGGGGTCTAGCATCGAATTCTTGCCCCTAAGAGAGAAGTTGAATTTAAAGTTCGCATTGCTCTTTCGAGAAAAGGCGGAAACAAGGGGTTTTAGCGCGATGAAAAACAGAACAAGTTACTGTTTCGAGCGAATGGCAAATCAGGCGTTTTCTGAACCAAGGGTAGGCTTGGCTGGCTACCAATGCTTAGGTAGATCCGTGAGAAAAGTTCACGCCAGCTGGCCGAGCGGGATGGAGAATGCGGACATCAAAGCATTAGTTGCTCGCGGGAAATGGCGTAAACAAGGGATCTAGGCGAAGATGATGTTGAAGCGGAATAAGGGGTCTAACATCGAATTCTTGCCCATATGAGAGAAGCTGAAATCAAAGTTTGCAATGCTCTTTCGAAAAATGGCGGAAATAAGGGGTTTTAGACGCGTTGAAAAGAAGACCAAGCTGACTGTTTCGAGCGAATGGCATATCAGGTATTTCTGAACCATGGGCGGGCTTGGCTGGCTACCAATGCTTAGGTATATCCGTGAAAAAGGTTCACGATGCTGGCCGAGCTGGGATAGAGAATGCGGACATCAAAGCATTAGTTGCTCGCGAGAAATGGCGGAAACAAGGGATCTAGGCGAAAAGCAATATTGAAACAGAATTAGGGGTTTAACATCGAATTCTTGCACTTATGAGAGAAGTTGAATTCAAAGTTTGCAATGCTCTTTCGAGAAGTAGTGGAAATAAGGGGTTTGAGCGCGATGAAAAGTAGACCAGGTTGACTGTTTCGAGCGAATGACGCATCAACGATTTCTGAACCATGGGCGGGCTTGGCTGGCTGCACATGCTTAGGTATATCCGTGAGAAAAGTTCACGCAGCTGGCCGAGCTGGGATGGAGAAAGCGGACATCAAAGCATTAGTTGCTCGTGAGAAATGGCGGAAACAAGGGATTTAGGCGCAAAGCAATATTGAAACAGAATTATGGGTCTAACATCGAATTCTTGCCCCTATGAGAGAAGTTGAATTTAAAGTTCGCATTCCTCTTTCGAGAAGTGGCGAAAACAAGGGATTTTAGCGCGTTGAAAAGAAGACCAAGCTGACTGTTTTGAGCGAATTGCGTACCAAAGATTTCTGAACCATGGGCGGGCTTGATATGGCGGAAACAAGGGATTTAAGAGCAAGGCAATATTGAAACAGATTTAGGGGTCAAACATCGAAATCTTGCCCCTATGAGAGAAGTTGAATTTAAAGTTAGCATTGCCTTTAGATAAATGGCGGAAACAAGGGATTTTAGCGCGATGAAAAACTGACCAAGTAGACTGTTTTGAGCGAATGGCAAATCAGGAGTTTTCTGAACCATGGGCAGGCTTGGTTGGCTGCATATGTTTAGGTATATCAGTGAGAAGAGTTCACGCAGCTTGCCGAGCGGGGATGGAGAAAGCGGACATCAAAGCATTCGTTGATCGCGGGAAATGGCGGAAACAAGGGGTTTAGGCGCAAAGCAATATTGAAACAGAATTAGGGGTTTGGCATCGAATTCTTGCTCCTATGAGAGAAGTTGAATTTAAAGTTCGCATTGCTCTTTAGAGAAATGGCGGAAACAAGGGATTTATGCGCGATGAAAAGAAGACAAAGTTGACTGTTTTGAAGAATGGCAAATCAGGAGTTTTCTGAACTATGGGCGGGCTTGGTTGGCTACATATGCTTAGGCATAGCCGAGAGAAGAGTTCACGCTGAGAGAAGTTGAATTCAAAGTCAGCATTGCGCTTTAGATGAGTGGGATGAGTGGCGGAAACAAGGGATTTTAGCGTGATGAAAAACTGACCAATAGCCGAAAGAAGAGTTCGCGCAGCTGGCCGAGCGGGGATGGAGAAAGCGGACATCAAAGCATTAGTTGTTCGCGGGAAATGGCGGAAACAAGGGATTTAGGCGCAAAACAATATTGAAACAGAATTAGGGGTCCAACATCGAATTCTTACCCCTATGAGAGAAGTTGAATTTAAAGTTTGCATTGCTCTTTAGAGCAATGGCGGAAACAAGGGGTTTTAGCGCAATGAAAAACTGACTAAGTTGACTGTTTTGAGCGAATGGCATATCAGGCGACTTCTGAACCATTCTTAGGCATGACTCGCGAAATAGGGCCGGAAGAAAGTTGGACTCACGGAAAGTTTGGATGACGCTTATTACCATCGTTCGAAGCGTGTCTCATGAAACAGGGTAGGGCGGAGGACCGGTCGGCGGCATGAGAAGGCGAACCCTCACATCTCTTGTTGCCATCTGCATCCGAGAGAAGACTTTGCTAGGCGAGGCGGAGTGAAGCGGCACAAATTCCGGCCTTGGCTTTTCATGAAGGATTGAGCCGCTATCTCTCACGTTGCCTTGCCATGGAGCGAGGCAGAGTCATCGAAGCGCGTCCCGCCAAGAGCAGTACTCGGATTTAATTGCAGTATGCTTAACATTCTATGTTATTGAGAGGCCAAATTATGAATGGCGATTTTGCTTTGGCAAACCGCTTGGCAAATTTTCTGCCATAGTCCAACCGGATTTTGGCCAGTCTTCGATGCTTGCCGAAAGCATTTTCGTCAAGAGCGACTCTCATCTAACTTTATAGCTATAGAGTGGACAGTGGCGTCGTTGGCGGTTCTCTCTTGACGCAACAGCAACCCTGGTTAGCCGAAACCGCTTAAGGGAATCTTTCTCGGCGTGGCTCCAGTTCCGCTTTCCAGTGTCATAGACAGCTTCTGACCGCTATTCAGATGCCCTGACCGGGTAGACGAACATGAATAGTCGCGGCATGTCAACGTGATTGCGAAGCGCCGCTTCATCGAAAGAGGGCCTGGGCTATCCAGGCCCTCTTTCGATCTCAATCCCTCAATTCCCTCTTGGTGCCAGGGCTTTGCTTGTTGGCATCAGTGAATACCAGTAGTCTTGAATGTCAACGGCCATCGTCTCTTGGACAGGGATTTCTCCAATCCCATTAACAACGGACACAGCCACCGCGTCGCCATCCTTGGTTGCGCTATCCGGAGTCCAGTAAACAGATCCGGTTTCGCTCAGAGGCCGCTCCGCAGAGTTTCCCAAAGAGGTTACTGTTGCTCCCTCCCATAAGACAAAGGCACCGCTTTCCGCTTCATAGCGAATATTTGACGCCTCTTCAAACTGGCCTTCAATCCCTAGATGGATCCCTGGAACACTGGACATGAGCCTCGAATACCTGTCAGGAGCGGTTTTTACTGAAAGCTCCGTCTGAAATTCGATGCTGTAAGGCGCTGATGTTTCCTGGGGGCTCGCTTGTTCCGCTCTTTCCAGAGCGGAACTGATATTTCCGTTTTCCGGTTTCACAGACAAGCCTATCGCCAACGCAATAGCGGCAATGGCCGCAACTGCGACAACAGCTCGTTCTGGTTTCCTGAACCTCAGCACATCAACGACCCTTTGCTTCACGCCTGCCTCGCCAAACGCTAAAGGGATGGGAAGCCTTTTTTGGTTGCTGGCAACAGAAAGCAATGCCAATGAATAGTCTCGGCGTATGTCGGTGTTAGAATCGCGAAGCACCGCTTCATCGCAAGAGCTTTCCATGTCATGAAGCATTAAGTAGTATGCCGCCCATACGAGCGGGTTGAACCAGTGGATGGCGAGCGTGGCATAGGCGACTGCGGCAACTATGCAGTCATTTCTTCTGATGTGGGTCTGCTCATGGTTGATGACATGCTCGCGATGGGGCTGGCCTATCCCGGAAGGAAGATAGATTCGAGGGCTTATGAAGCCAAGCACGAATGGGGAGTTTATCCTGTCCGTTTCATAAACGCCATCACTGGAGCGCACAGCAAACCGAACGCGCCGCTTCAAGCGCCAGTAGGCAAAGACGCCATGGAGCAGCATGAAAGCCGCTCCGACAGGCCAAATGTACAACCTGAAAACGGTGAACCATACCTGCTTGTGAAACGCTTCCGTTACATGCCAACTGCCATCCGGGTTTTTGTCCATGGCTGCAATGACAGTCCCATGCCCACCGTTCAAGAAATCGCCAATGCTCTCAAGCGACGCGGAAATAGCGAACGCGGGAGTCAAGTTGCGCCCCAGATCAATATCCTCAGATACAGCCTTTTCTCCCAGAGGATTCAGGCTCAGGGCGCTCTCCAGCTTGAACGGGCAGAGCAGGTTGAAAAGAGCCACAGTCCATAGCAGACAGGATATCGCCTTTGGGGCTCGAAAGCGCGTCAGGGCTAACCTCGCCAGCATTATCACGCCGATAGCGAACGCGCCCGCTAGGCTCATATTCAGAACTGTCAGACACACGCTATTCATATCAGGCCTCCGTATGCTCGTCAATCAGTTTCTGGATCTCTTCCGCTTCTTTTGCTGTGAGCTTTTTTGTCTTTAGGAACGCGCTGACAAAGCTCGGCAACGACCCGTCAAAGGCGCGGTCAACAACCGTTGCGCTCTCGAATGTCTGCACATCCTCCTTCTTTGCGATGGCAGTTACCATTGTGTTTTTGTGAACCAGCACTCCTCGCTCCACAAGCTTGCGCAAGACCGTATATGCAGTCGTGCGTTTCCAGCCCAGCTTCTCCGCGCAAAGCTCGGCAAGCTTGCCAGACGGAACAGGCTCGTTCTCCCATACGATGCAGGCAAACTTGTATTCTGCATCGAACAGCTTCAATCCCTCAGCCATAGCGGCAACCTCCCATTGTGTCTATTGCGATAGACTTAAGTTTATCACGATAGACAGAACTTGTTAAGTGGAAATTATTGCCGATCATGATGATTGAAAAAGCGGTTCGATTCGGCTCTGTGATATACTGACAAGTGCTCAAGCGGAATTTTCTTATCGACACCCGCCCCAGTCGGGCCGCTCTCGCTATCGACAAGAGTTGGCTAATCACAGAGCCCGCGTTGCTGTCATATTAATCCAGAAAATTAAAGGAGAAATAGTCATAACATAATCAGATAGCGCTTCGTTGGATATAAGTGGCCCAATTTATGAATGACATATTTTGCTACATCAATAATATTAGCCAAAAAACCACCTGCTACTTTGATTTTTGAGCATCTTCCAAATTCCTTTTCGCTCGCTTGCATAATCCAAGCACTCTCGGACGTAATTTGCCACGGGATCTTTTCCTGCGCCGTATTGGAACATTAACCCGATTGGTTTTCCCTATGAGTTCTTTTATTTCCTCAATGAGTTTGTTAGTTTCCTCAATGAGTTTGTTTCGCTCCAGGAGGAAACGCTTGTGGGCAAGACGCGGGCATGCGTTGAAATCTTCAGGAAAAGAAACAGCTGCTACTACAAAATTTATGGAGTGGCCCGACCTTCAGAAACGCTTGAGTGAACGGCCGCTTGGCTGGATAGGGCTCTGTGGCATGCCGAAGTGAAATTCGCTTCGGGCATGCTCGCAGAGCCTTCTTCACGTTTGCCTTCGCGATTTGCGCTGACTTGGTGCTTGACTTGCAGCTCACATGAAACGCTGCTTAAATTAAAGGGCCTGCCCGGCGCGTAAGCAACCGACGCTTATCTCGGTTTGGCAATTTTCGCGAACATTACAAATTAAATGGCATGGGAACCAAAGGCACCGCTACCAGAAAAATACCAAAGCCCCTAGAGTCGAAATTTGCGCTAGACCTAAATAAGCCCTAAATAAAGGAATGCCAAGCAGGAGTCGGTTTACAATTTTCAGATAAAACCGGGATATAGTAATATTCATGATAAAGTGCCAATTTCAGGGTTCTAAAGTTGTCGCAATATGGTGTTGCCAGATAGCTGTGAGCGTGGTACACTGCCGTTAGCAGGAGTGGCGTTAGCGGCGTAAATGTTGCGGGCTTATATTGTCGGTACCCTCAATTGAGCACCCAGGTTGCTTGCCAGTGCGACATAGCGGTCTGAAAGTAAAGCAACTGAATATATTTTTCGAATCCTAAAATCTATATTCGCTGGGTTTGGGTACGGGCTCATGACAGAGTTGATTGCAAGTAAAGAGAAGATTTGGCCAATGTATGCATCAGCCAACAGATTCATTAAGTGCAAGGATGAATTAATAGTTAATGATCAAGAATTGCCTACATTTTTGCCGATGTTCCGATCTAGTTTCTAGTTATTTAGGGTTGCAATGAATAACCGAGTAATAAATAAAGTCTAGATAACTTATGTTGGCTGATTGATTTTGACACATGTCTTCTTTCACAGTAAAGAGTGAATAAAAGCACACTTTTTGCTCCAATCAAACGTTTCTCTCAAAGTCAAGGTTCGGAGATGAAGTGCAGTACGGCCTGGATCCCCTGGCTGACGGCGAAGAGATGCCTCCTCCGCTCCCATTAAATCCGCATGTAACTCCTGGGCACAAAGAGCGATCCCCAATTCCTAAAGCATGCTTGTCTCGGGTATTAACGAGACAGATGCCCAAAAATATAACAAGGGAGGATTAAAAGATGAAGCTTAAAAAAGGCGTATACGGAGCAATGATTCTGGCGGTGGCGCTTTTGGTTTCCGCTATCCCGTTTTTCGCCTCAGCGGCGCAAAATGACAATGACGGCTACACGATAATCAACACAGCGGCGGAGCTTGACGCCATTCGCAACGACCTGTCAGGAAAGTACAGGCTTTACAGCGACATCGACCTATCAGGCTACACGTCAGAAACCAATACGGCGGCAAATGGATGGAAACCCATAGCTTTCTACTCCAGCTTCAGGGGGGAGCTTGACGGAAACGGGCACACGATCAGCGGCCTTTGGAGCATGTGGGGCATCGAAAACGTTGGCCTGTTCTCCGGGTTAAGCGGCGCAAGCATACATGACCTGGGTATAGAGATCGCTGATGCCGGGTTGACTGGTGCCAGCGAGGTTGGCGCATTGGCAGGCTTCGCAATGGATGGATCGATAATTGAGAATGTTTCGGTCCATGGCGGAAGGATTGCCGCGACCGAAGGGGAAAACGCTGGAGGAATAGCCGGAGTCGCTTATGGAAGCGCTGCAATCAGGAATTGCCTGGTTGAGGGAACGGAAACAAAGGCCAGCGGCAGCTACTCAGGCGCTCTGGCTGGATCTCTTGACGAAGGGTCCGCTATCGAGAGCAGCAGGGCGGAAGGCACTTTTTCAGAAGGTGTGTTCTATGTCGGGGGCTTGGTTGGAGCTCTCAAGGGCGGGGCAAAGATAACCGGCTCATTTTCAAGCGGGGAAGCCGTGGCCAGCGCTGCTTACGCTGGCGGGTTGGCAGGGATTGTTGGCGAGAAGTCTTCAATCATTGAAAGCGAAGCGACAGGAAACGCCAGCGCCAATTCATCAGTCGGAGGCCTTGCCGGAATAGTCTCTGGCGGATCCAAGCTTGAAAAGGTTGGCGCCAGCGGAGACGCGACAGCCTTTAGCGGAGAAAAAACAGGAGGCCTGGTTGGACAGCTTGCGGATTCCACGATCAAAAACTCCTACGCTCACGGAAACGTGAAAGGCGCAACAAGAATAGGCGGCTTGGTCGGATCCTTCTCAGGAACAGGATCAAAATCCGCGGCAGCCGCGTCCGTCGAAAACAGCTACTCTACAGGTATAGTGACAGGAATAGGCGCAACTGATTATGGAGCGTTCAACGGACGCTCAGATGTCAAGTACCTTGGAACAAACTATTATGACGGCGACACGGCCAGCGCGCCAAGAGCTTACGGCACAGGCGGAAGCCCCAGCGGCGACGCCTCTGCATTCCCTAAAAGCCTCACGACAGCCCAGCTGAAGTCGCAGTCAAGTTACCAGGGATGGGATTTCGCCAAGGTCTGGACTATAGATGAAGGCGCAAGCTATCCGTATTTCAGGCATAGCGCACCAGCGCCGTCTCCGGCGCCGACAGCTACTCCGATACCACCAACACCATCACCTATATCTTTGCCAACTTCCGCGCCGACAGTCATTCCGTTCAAAACGGCATCACCAAAGCCGGCGACAACTACTCCTGTGCCGACAAGCGCTCCGATACGAACGGCAACACCAAGGCCGACGGCAACAGGCGCTCCGCTAAAGTTGATAACACCAACACCAAATGCTTTGTCTCTTGACTCGGATAATGACGGACTGCCTGACAAAGTCGAGATCAGCATAGGCACTGATCCGTTTAATAAGGACACAGATGGCGATGGACTCTCTGACGGAGACGAGGTCAATGTTTACGGCACTAATCCTTTGAAGGAAGATACAGATGACGATGGGCTGCCTGACAATGTTGAGATTTATGACCTCTTGACTGATCCGCTTTCTGAAGACAGTGACGGTGACGGGCGGACTGATGTCGACGAGATCACTAACATCCGTCGCTCTGACCCTATGGTCTGGGACACAGATGGCGATGGGGCCCGGGATGGATGGGAGATCGAGAATGGCTACGATCCTAAAAAGTTCAACGACCTGTTTAAAGACTCAGTAGAGACCGAAAGAATTTTTGATGAAGAGGGGCATTGGTACACAATAAAGGCCACGTACGAAGTTCCAGGAAGATATGCTGGTAAAGGAAAAATAGCGAGACCTAAGGTAACCTTCAACACTCTCGACACGGCAGGATACATGTTTCCCGCGATAAAACTGGCATTGGACGGGAATAATAATGACAATGATACCGCGTACACTGACATCACTTACAAGATTGTATTTGAGCAGAACATCTACAAAAATGTGGAAGCTAGAGGCTACGAGACACTTATGGGTGGCCCATCGTCTGTGCCAAAAACCGCGAAGATAGACAAGGAAAGCGGCTTCATGGAAGTTACCCAGAAATACAGAGGCGGGATTTTCATTTTGAATTTGAATAAAAAAGATGATAATATACCAAGCTCAACACCAATGCCTACTGCTACTCCTAAGCCGACAAATACTCCGACACGAACGGCGCCACCAAAGCCGACGACGCCGATACCGACGAGAACAGACAGTGATAATGACGGACTGCTTGACAGTCTGGAGTACTATGCACACCGCACTGATCTGGATAATTGGGACACAGATGGCGACGGACTC
>JAISWZ010000248.1 GCA_031270945.1 Clostridiales bacterium
TATGATTCTGCCGTAAGAACTCCATCAAGGCCCTAAAATCAAGGCTTTGACTAAAGGCTGTTGTGGTAAGCAAACCTTGCGTTTAAGCCATTTACGTTTGTTCGTCCGATGGTTGTTACTGCAGAATCATTTTATTTCTTTATATCTTGACCCTAGCTAAGCAAAAACTCAATCGCCACCACGTACTTCTCAATCGACTTTGGGGTCATCACCTTCGGATCGTCCCGCCTTGTTAAGTCGGCATTGTGCTTCAAGTCCTCAAGCTTTACCCTAATGGCCACCTGGTTCCCGCTCTCTTTGATCTTCCTGATGTAATCCATGTACCCGTCGCCCTTTTCATGGGTGAGAAGCGCTAAGGCGGCCAGGGCGTCTTCGCTTACCCCTTTGGCCCTAAGATCCTCAAAGGTAAGGGCGGTGTCTTCAACCACGTCATGCAGGAGCGCTACCTCGCAGGACAACGAGTCTTGCATCTGCTCAGCCAAGTGCGTTGGATGGTAGATGTAAGGGATGCCGCTCTTGTCAAACTGATCCTTGTGGGCCTCGAAAGCTATCTTTAGCGCGTTCTTTGTCTCGCTTGTATATACCATTTGATTTCCTCCATTCAAATCTAAGACTTTGGGTTTTTTTGACTTTTAGCATTGCCAATAATCAAGGACTTCTCGCAAGCTCTAAGCCCCTATCAATGCCCTTTTATCATTGCCAAAATCCAAGGGCACCTCACAGGACTTCAAGCCCCTAATCAACACCTTTTTATCATTGCCAAAATCCAAGGGCACCTCGCAAGCTTTCAAACCCCCTATCAATGCCCTTCTATCATTGCCAAAATCCAAGGGCACCTCGCAAGCTTTCAAGCCCTTAATCAACACCTTTTTATTATACTTCAAACTCTAAGAATAAGCAAGCGGTGGGTGCGCTGCAGGCGCTGGCGGGCCCCAGGAGGGGCCGGAGAGGCGCTGAGAGGGGCGCTGGGGGGCGCTGACCCCCTAAGCCAGAGATTTTTTCGACCCGGTGCCAAAAGAATCGTAACCCATAAATCGAGTAAAATATCACAAAAGGTAGATGCCCTGCATCGATTCCATTTATTTCGACGCCTAAAAATCGGCTAAATTCACTCGATCAGTGTCGAACTAAAAAATATATGCCCCATAATGTGACTTAAATCCGCAAAGAATCGGCAAGATTTTTGGGTCATTATGTCGAACCTATGTAATCTATATATACTTCATGGCATGTTTGATAACATTTTGTAGAATGCCGCAAAAGCGAAAAATAACAAAAAAATATTTTTCTTATTCGACTTGTCAAAAAGGATGCATTATCTTATATTTTATGATACAATTAGATTGACAATTCGGTAGGGCGATAGGCGCTCGACACGCGAGCGCTAAGCCTTAATGGCATAGGAGAGCGAGTTTGAGCATATTTGCGCTGGCATTGGCGAATAAAGACTCGCAAACGCTGTAATCTCCTGGCCGAAAGCCTGCCGCTTGTTGGCGGTTCGCTTGGGGGCAACGCGAAGTTTGGCGGGTTAGCGCTCCATATGTTGCGAGCCAGACGATTGCGCGCGCCTGACCTGAGAAGAGCGGTAAATGGGCAAGACACGGGGCTATCCCAATGCTGAAAGCTGCGGCATTATGAGAAAACTGTCTATGGCAGGAAACTCCTATTATATGTCCTAGTTTCTTGGTTTGACCACCGAGCATGCCTTATCAGCTTATTGCGCTCGTCCAAGCTCAGCCACTGGCATTTGCGCGTCTGTTGGCAACCGAAAATAGCGAACCTCGATATGCGGTTCTGGCAAAGCTTACCCTCCGGGTCTGGCAAGCCCCTCTCCGTCGTTTTCGCGCAGCCTCGGCAACGCGAAATTTTCAGGGGCAGCCAAAGCGTTTTTAATATGGTTTCGATTAATAAAACCAGACATCTTGCTAATATTTGCCATAATGCTTCCAATGGTTTTTTTCGATCTAAACTGTGCTTTCAAACGCTCAAACCAACAAGAAAGAGCAAGAAAGGCCTAACTAAGGCAATAACAATCTAATTAAGAACGTGTTTTTGAATTAAAATGTCGTTATTTGTGTCTTGCATTAGCTTTATCAATGAACTATAATTCATTTTATTGGTGCATTACCACCAAATGTACGGCAAAGCAAATAATCTTTAAATTTTTGCGCGTACAAAAACGCCACACCAGGAGGATAAACGGTATGAATGAAGAAAAGATCAAAGTTCTGCTCGCGGACGACAACAAGGATTTCATCGACACGCTGACCAATTACCTCAATAGCCAGATCGACATGGAGATCATCGGCGTGGCTTATGACGGACTGGACGCATACCAGAAAATTATCAGCCTAAAGCCTGACGTGGCGATTCTGGATGGCATCATGCCCAACTTGGACGGGCTTGGCATCCTCGAAAGGCTCGAAAAGGCGAAATGCCCCAACGAGACGCCCATCTGCATCATGCTCTCGGCTGTCAACCAAGAAAAAATCACCCAGCAGGCAATCGACCTAGGCGCGGAGTACTACATGGTAAAGCCGTTCGATCTCGCCTGCCTCGCATCACGCATCCGCCAGATGAAAGACGTGCTCTCCAGCAATGGCACAGTGCCAAGCGCAGCGGTGAAAAGCGCAAAGAACCAGAACGTCAACCTGGAGTCCAGGGTCACAAACATTCTCCATGAGATCGGGGTTCCCGCCCACATCCGGGGCTACCACTACATGAGGGAAGCCATAATGATGGCTGTGGAAGACATCGATGTGCTCAACTACATCACCAAGGAGCTCTATCCCTCAATCGCAAAGAAGTGCAACACCACGCCAAGCAGGGTCGAGAGAGCCATCCGCCACGCGATCGAGGTTGCCTGGAGCCGCGGCAAGGTCGACATCATTGACAACATGTTTGGCTACACCATAAACAATCACAAGGGCAAGCCCACCAACAGCGAGTTTATCGCCCTTATAGCCGACAGGCTGCGCCTGGAGCTCAAAGCGAGCTAAGAGCGCAGTTCTTTCGCGAGGCGAAGCCAGCCAAAACAGCATGGACAAGCCCATTTGCATAGTTTGTGACACCTCGCTAACGGCGCTCTTAGGCCGCTTTCGCGAAAACGAAAGACCTCCAGCGCAGAGCTTTAGCTCTGCGCTGGAGGTCTTTTTTAGGTTTTTTTTTGAGACGAGTTGGATGCGAGCCAAAAGGAAAGCGGTTCCAAGCCTCTCGCTATCTCTCGCAACGCAAAAAAGGGCCGACTCCATCGGCCCTTTTTAGTGCATATCCCAAAATTCCGTTAAGGCGCCGGATAGCGTTTGCCCAATGTTCAAGGGCAAATCGCCAAAGTCCTGGCGAATGCTTCAACAGTGTTTGTCTCGGGCTTCGGATATGCTCTTGCTTCAAAGCATTTTCGCAAGCGCTGGTATCCCATATGTGATAATAGACATTATTGCCGCTGCCAGCAAAACCCCAAGGCAGATGTATGGAGCTGAATTCTTGAGATCGAGCCCCAAAAACGACGCTATGAGCGCTCCCGTCCAAGCGCCTGTGCCGGGAAGCGGGATTCCCACAAACAGGAGAAGCCCCAGCTTAAGCTGATTCGGATACTTTTTTTGAAGCTTTGCGCCTTGAGACATCCCTTTTTCTTCAATCCAGCCGCCTATCCCTTTCAAGGGGCCAAACCCTCTCATCCACACCAGGATTCTCTCTATGAAGATGATTATGACCGGTATCGGGAGCATGTTGCCTAACACCGAGATTCCCAAGGCATTAAGGTATGGCACCTTAAATATGGCCGCCGCGATCAGCCCGCCGCGAAGCTCCAATATAGGCATAAGGGAAATGAGAAATACAACCGCTTGATGCGAAAAATACTTGCCAAGAAATTCTGTGAGCGTTTCTGCCATAACACCCTCCTGATATTGAGCATTCCAATTTCGGGATATGCCCGCAAGCGCCTATCTCGCCTCTTTTTTCGCCCTGCCCCAAACGCTAGCGCCTTTCCGGAAACAAGCGTATAGGCCTGAGACATGCGCGCATCCCAAAGCGATTCCAAGCCGGGATAAGTCCGGCGCAAAGCGTTGCCTGGCTTTCCCCGTACGTTTGCTTTTTGGAATGCGAGCTCTGCTGACGAACGCTCAAATAAGGAATTTTCTTATCGTTGCCCGCCTCAGATGCCAGTCAGGCCGCTCCGCTAACGATAAGAGAATTCTAAATCATACCATTCGCCATTTTAAGATATGCTGCAAGTTGAGGCGAAAATTCGGATTTTCAAGGCCTATAAAAGAATAACATACTTAGGCCATGCAGGCAATGCTTAATGCATATCCCAAAATTCCGTATCGGTGCCGGAAAAGTCCTGGCGAATGCTTCAACGCCGGACTTTTCTGGCACCTCGGATATAATTTTGGGATATGCACTTAGTTCAGAATATCAGAGACGAATGCAGGATCTTCCTGGCGATTTTAGACGCTTGCTTTTGGGGGTTAGCGGGCAAAATGCAAATAAAAACGGGCATTAATAAATTCCATGGCAATGGTTACCATGGAATTTACTTATGCCCCGAAAATTTCAGCCCTTCGATTTCGCAATATCAATCGCTTGAGCGTCTCCCCAAAATGCGTCTGAATAAATAACTAGAGCATTACCTTTATTCACCATGGAATTTACACATATATGTCATTTTTAAGATTCCCCCCGCATCCATGCGACCACGTTTTACCGCCTCCCTCCAAATTTCAATCCATACCGTCTTCATCTCGCGAAGATCCCAACTCCAGATCAAAAAAAGCCCGAGGCAGGAAGGGAGTGCCCGCCAAGGGCCGTAACAGCGATGTCAGTCGTTCTTAAAGAATAAAATGGCCGGAATGGCCGCCGCAACCATGCAGGCTCCTGAAACAAAGAACCAGATGATGTACTTTGAGGCGGTTCCCGCTATATCCATCACTCCTTGCAGGAAAGAGCCAACTGCAAGGGCGGCTAGCCCTGAGTTGTAGAGGTTGGCTCCTAGCCTGAAGAATTTTCCTCCGACTATGGCGGGCTTGAGGAAAAGCGCCAGCGCGAGCGCTCCGCCTCCAGCCAATGGGTAAAGAAACGCCAAGTCCATGTGCATTGATCGAACTCCATGCCCGTATAAGCTGTAAACGCTTGAGGCAAAAACGCAAAAGGCGGCAGCGCCCGCGTAGCCGTAAATCCTTGATATCGGGTTGCGGCTATATTGTTGGCGCATTGGGATCCGCTGTTGGAAATCCAGGATTTTGCGGGGCTTCCTGTCCCCTTCTTGGATCGTTTGAGCTTGGCCTGTCTGGGTTGTTGTTTCCTCCGGGAGCCATTCCTGCGCCAGGAACAGTTCCCGCATTAGGGTTTTGCCGGCCGGGCCTAAATCCGCCGCCTCCGCCGCCACCCCAGCCATTCCCTTGGTAAGGCGCTCCTGTGTCTGACACTGATGTCGAAATGCCTGTTGCCTCTATGTCAACCAGCTTTTCCCCGTCTATGAAAACCGAATAGGTCTCTCCTTGGGTTATTGCGGGAGAGCTGAACGCGGACGCTTGGCAATCCATTTTTGATTCATAGCTCAAGAGGATCTTGCCGTCTTTGTCTTTTAATTCAAAGAGCGATCCTTTTGGCTTCGTTGACGAGAACCAAAGAAGTATGCTCTCTTGGGTTGAAGCTTGCGAAGGGCTTAGGACGCTTCCTGCGGCGATAAAGTTTCCGCCTAGGAACAGCAGGGTTCCGTCCAGGTCTATCGCGCCTTCCATGCCTTGGGACTTGGAGCTTACCGTTATGTCCCCGCCTTCGATATTCACGTTGCCGTTTGAGTCAATGCCGTCGGTTCCGCCATAGATGTTGACTGTCCCTCCAGTGATCTTGGCCATGAGGCTATTGTCAGCGCCTCCCCTGCCCCACTGGTTGGTTTGCTCTCCGCTTGACGCGTTTATGGCGTCATCGGTCGCGTATATGTCAACCGAGCCTCCGCTCACCTCTACGTAGGCGCTTTCAAGCCCTTCATAGCACTTTTCGACCTTGCTGTCGCCTCCTGACACCAGGAGCGTCTTGTCTGCATGAAAAGCGTCATCGCCTGTTATGGCTTTGATAACGCCGCCAGATACAGAGAGCTTGTCGTTTGAGTGAAAGGCGTCATCTTCAGAGTCAATCTCAAACTCTCCGCCTGAGACACTGAGGAGCGTTCCAGCCTTGAACGCCTTCTTGCTATCCGATTCCGCTTCTTCAGGCGCTTCGGTGGCTGGCTCTCTTCTTTGCCATCCAAAGTCCTCTCTTCCTGACGCAGGAGCGTTAGCCGCGCCTCCGCCAGTAAACACTTGAAAAACGCCGCCAGTCACCAGCAGCTCGGTCTCGGCTTGAACCGCGTCATTAGCCGCCTTTATGTCAAAGGCGCCGCCTGATATCGAAACGTATCCAAGGGCTGAATCAGAGCTGTTGTTTGACTTTATCCCGTCGCTTCCAGAATCTATCTTTATGATCCCGCCAGAAATGGCCACGCCGTCGTGCCCGCGAAGGGCGTCTCCAACCGATGTGGCAGTGATCTCGCCTCCAGTTATCGTAAGCACGTCTTTAGACTCTATGGCCATGTTGTACTTGCCGTCCACTGTCAGCTTTCCGTCTCCTGTAATAGAGAGGCTGTCTTTCGAAAAGATGGCAGAATTCGGCTCATCCGTTCCCGCCTCAAAAGTGTAGCCAGTCCCGTCTGTCACAGAATTCTCTGTTTTTTCAAGCAGGATCAGGACTGTCTTTTGAGCTTTTTTCGAATAGATGGCAGAGCCCTTGGGGTTTGTGATGTTCAAGTTTTTAAGCGCAAGCCTGACTACGTCTGTCTTGGCGGCGTCAACCAGGATCTGTCCTGTGAACGTCCCAGACAGCTCATAAGTCCCCGCTTCCGTGATCTTGACCAGCCCTTGCGAAAAGGCGGCCCCAGGGCCTACGATGCTGGCTTTATCGTTTTCAAGCGTTATTGTCGTAGCGCTTTGCACCCCAGAGTCAGAGTCAACATCTTCAAAGCTCGCCTGCGTAACCGGCGAGGGGGTTGCTTGAGACGTCGGCGCTTTTGTCGCGGAATTTTCGGGCCTTGCGGTTTCTGCAGGCTTGTCAGGCGCTGACGCGGCTGAGCATGAAGCCAGTGACAGCGCAATTGCACATGCAACGCATGCTACGCATGCTCTATATATTTTTGAGCCATTTTTTATTTTCAAAGCAATCGCCTCCTTTGAATTAACGCATATCCCAAAATCGGAGATATGCGCTAACCGTCACAGCTCCTCCATGGCGGCATGCTCGCGGCTTATGGAGACGGTCAAATTTCCGTTCCTCGTTCTTATGGCGTCGATAAACGCCTTTGAGACCGAGCTTTTCTTTAGCGTCACAAGATATGTCAGCTCAAACAGGCTTCCCATGTTTGTGGTTCTGATCCTGTCAACTTCATAGCTTTCCAGGTGCTCATCGAAAATGTCATCAAAGAGCCCGTCATAGTCCAGGCTTTCAGGGATCAGGATCTTCAGGATCCGGTTCTGCCGCCCTCCGCCAAAGTTGAAGTTGATGAGCAAGAGTGTAGCCAACCCGACTATCAGCGTGAAAAGGACGGCCAGCCCGATGTAGCCCATTCCAGAAGCAAGGCCTATCGCCATTGAAAAGAAGATGCTCCCAATGTCCCTGGCCGTGCCAGGGATAGACCTGAACCTTACGAGGCTGAACGCGCCAGCTACAGCTACGCCCGCCCCAATGTTCCCGTTTACAAGCATTATCACCAGCTGGACCATAGCCGGAAGAACCGCCAGTGTCACGACAAAGTTGCGGTTGTGCTTGTTCTTGTGCATATGGATTAAGGCGGAGCAGCACCCTAAAACAAGAGATGCGAACGTGCAGACCAGGACATTGGACAGAGTCATTGAAGCGCCTATTATGCTTGTGACCAGGTCAGGCAATCTCTATCGCCTCCCTTTCATTGCGCTTAATCGTTCTGGCTACGCTTTCCCCGTACTTGGAGAAAGAGGCTTCAAACGCCCCGCATGAGCCAAGGGTTCTTACAAGCCACATGGGCATTGAGTCCAGGCACTTGACTTCCATCAAGGCTGAGCCAACCGGCAAAAGCTCATCTCCCCTATTGCATCCGCAAAGGGTAAGATCCGTGGCTCTCTGCCTGATGTTGGTGTCTATTGTAATCCTAAGGTTGGGATCGCTAATCCCTTCAAGCTCTATTCTATCATACGAGACAAACATCTTGGGAGTTGCCGGGTATACATCCAGAAATCTCGCTATCTCCGAAAGAACCTGCTTGTCGACGGCCTCTATCGCAAACTCGCTGGCGGCTTCCCGTCCTCCCGCCATAAACTCAAAGGCCACGTCATTAGGCAGCATGACCCTTCTCTTGAAAGTGGTCTTTCCAAGTTTCTTCTTCAGCTCTATGAAAACCGGGCCATCCGGGCTAGCCTGCCCGTACGATCTGATCCTGAGCTTTTCCTTGTAGTACGGCTTGTCAGCGCACATCCTTGCTATGTCAAAGGAGTCAGTGTCAAAGTAGACGTTTCTGATTCCATAGCTGCCATATCCGCCCTTTTTCATGTTCTCATCCAGCGCGCGAGAGATCCTTGCCAGCTGGAACTCATCCAGCAGATACTTCGCCTCCCGGCGGTTAAACGCGTATTGTGCCATTCATCTACCCCCTGTCAAGCGCAGAAAGCGCGTTTATCGCATGCCTGTTGAAAAGGCTTAGGTTGTGGCTTTGCTGATTGCACAGAGGCTTGCAGCTGCATAATCCCTAACCCCGCAACAAAGCTTGCTCCCAACCCTGTTCTTGCAGACACGCTCTGCTTGCCAGCATTTTTCGGCAAGCCAATATTTTGGCTCGAAGCCCTTGATTAGAGGCTGGCCTCCCTTGCCTTCTTGATGATTATAAGTCATCAAGCTGAAAATAGTCTGAAGAAATGGGATGGAGTGTTAGAATAAGATTAAAGGGAGAAGATGATTTTGTGAAATGTGTTTGAAATCGGAGGAAGAGGGTATATAATCAAGCAGGAAAGGCTTTAAATTCTTAAAGGCCTGACAGACTGTCAGATCCGGGAAATCCTGAAAGCATGGATTGTTTGGGGGCAAAACGGATTGGTTTTGTATCAATAGGTGGAAATTTGAAGGAGTGCGAGGACAGAGAGTTAGAACAAAGAGTTAGGACCGAGAGTTAGAGCAAAAAGTTAGGACAAAGAGTTAGAACAAAAAGTTAGAACAGGCTATTCCAGGGCGAACCGGCTTCGTATGTTTCTGAAAAAAGCCAAAAACCCCCTGGCCTAACGGCCAGGGGTGATCGCTGGAATGCTTAAGGCAAAAGGCAGCATAATATATCCCATTTCCAATATGAGGGCAATACGCATGAACATCTTTATCGGAGGGCCTAGGTCCATCACAAAGCTTGACGAGCTTGCCGTCTTGAGGCTGCGCAACATCCGCAATAAAAACTTTAACGTTCTTGTTGGCGATTGCTCGGGCATTGACAAGAGTGTGCAGCAATTCTTTTTAGGATACGAGAATGTTACTGTCTATGCCAGCAACGGCATCGCGCGCAACAACATAGGCAAATGGCCTGTCGCAAGCATAGAGGTTTCCAAGGGTGTTTCTGGGCGAGCTTTTTACGAAGCCAAAGACATTGCCATGACGCAAGACTGCGATTACGGTTTCATGATCTGGAATGGCGAAAGCAAGGGAACGCTTGGCAATATAAAACGCCTGAGCAAGCTGAAAAAAGTTGCGCTGGTGTTTCTGGCGCCTGAAAGAAAGTTTGTTGCGGTTCGAGATGAGGCAAGCCTTGCGGATTTGCTGGGCCGAGCCGCCAAGCCAAGGCGGTGAAAGAACCGAAAGTCATAGCGGCACCGGACTGCCGGGCTATGCTTGCCTACCCTAGGAAACACATTCCTTTGGCGCTGTCGCGACTTCGCCTTTTCAAGTCTTTTATGGCTTCAACATGCAGAGCTTTCAAGTTTCTCCGGCGTACGGCTGTAATTATCTGCCTTTTCTCGAAATCTTAAAATTTATCAATTATTTTCAGACTAATTTAAGGGTTCTCTGATACGCTCTCCTTTAAAACGCGAGGTGCTTAATGCTAGGCTAAACATATCCTCAGGCGCACGGCAGCCCGCGTACGCTACGGGCTCAATGCATGTCCCCATGCGCTTTATCCCCTCGCCCCGGCAACAACAAAAGAGCGCAGCAAAGCGGCTTGCGCTTCACGCAATGCCTGCCGCGCATAGCGCTAGGAGAATCATCATGATCCGTGATCTAAGGAGAAAGTTCATCCTCATAAACATGATGCTTGTGTTTCTTGTGCTTGCAACGACATTTACAATCTTTGTCGCCACAACCTACAACCGTGCCAAGGGGGAGAGCATGGACGCGCTTCACGCCGCCCTGAGCAGGATGATGGGCCAGATGCCTCCCAAGTTTTATGTAGGGCAAAACCCTCCAAACGGCTTCAGGTCTCCAGTCTTTGTTCTGCTGGTGAGCCGGGGGGAAACGATCGTTTATTCTTCCGCTGACATAAGCGCAAGCCAGGAGAGCCTGGATGAGATAGCGAGGCTGGCTATGGCTATCGACGACGACATTGGCGTTCTCCCCAAGCACAACCTGCGGTTTATGAAAAAGGATGACCATGGCGGAACCAAGACTGCCTTTATCGACATGACAGAAGAGAAGGCTGCTTTAAGAATTTCGGTTCTGCTGTCTCTTGGAAGCCTTGCCATGTCCCTTTCCGCTTTCTTTGCCATAAGCCTGTTTCTGTCCAAGTGGATGCTGAAGCCGGTGGAAGAGGCCTGGCAGCGCCAAAAGAGGTTCGTGGCGGACGCGTCCCACGAGCTGAAGACCCCTCTGTCTGTCATCATGGCCAACCTGGGCATTTTGAGGGCTTCTGAAGGGGCGGACGCGGCCAAATGGATAGAGAATACCGAGGTTGAAGCCCAACGGATGAAAGAGCTTGTAAATTCCCTGCTTTTCCTGGCCAAGAGCGATGACGCCAAGAAGCCCGCTGATCATTATGTCTTAAGCCTATCTGATCTGGCGCAAAGCTCCGCCCTGGCTTTTGAGGCTGTAGCGTTTGAGCGGAAGATATCCATTGAGACCAATATCGCTCCCGATGTGCGCGTAAGCGGAGACGAAGCCCAGCTAAGGCAGCTGGCAGGGATATTGCTTGACAACGCCGCCAAGTACTCATTCGAGGAAACCACTGTCACAGTTTCGCTGTCAGCCAAGCAGTCAAAGGCGGTTCTCACTGTCCACAACTTGGGAGAGCCCTTGAATCCGGAAGACCTGGATCGGGTTTTTGACAGGTTTTACAGGGCAGACAAGTCCAGGGCCAACGAGGGTTACGGGCTTGGCCTTTCAATCGCCCAGAGCGTCGCCAGCCTCCACAACGGAAAGATCACAGCTTCAAGCAGCGAGCAGGCGGGCACCTCTTTTGTGTTTACCATGCCGCTAAGCGCTCAGACAGGCGCTTCTTTATCGCCAGACTCATAAAAACGCGTTTTTTTATCTCCAAACCAAGAATAATTTTAAACCAGATTTGCTTTTTTATTCCTATATGTAACTTATTGTGCTATTATTGCAAGTTTTAAATCAAAAAAGAATTCTTGATTTGTTTCGTTAAATACAGTATAATCACTACGTTTAGTGCATAACCCAAGATTTTGACGAAGGCTTGGACTTAGCCCTCTGTTTTGAATTATTGTGCCCAAATTTGGCACCTTTAATGTTTCTTGGGACGTGCCCTAAAGCGTTGTTCAAGCTTATACGGCTCCATCGTCTTTATACGGCTAATCTTGCTTTTTACGGATATATTTGCTTTACGGCTAAATCCGCCTTTACACAGCTATATTTGCTTTATACGGCTCTATCCGCCTTTACACGGCTCTATCCGCAATCCACGGCAGCATACCCGAGACGCGGCCTTCCCTCTTGCGCTAAAAGCAATGTTTTTGACCGTTTAAGCTTCAAGCGCATATGCCCTACGCGCCAGCCTTCTGCGGCATCACTCGCCTACGCTAAAACACATACGATGAAGCAAAAAAAGAAATTTGGAGGAGGCAACCATGAAAGTCACCCTGGAAAACATTGTCTCAATTTCTGAGGCAAACCAGAATTTCTCCAGAATCGCCCGCATGGTAGACAAGTGCGGTTCCTCTGTAATACTTAAAAACAACACCCCGCGTTATGTACTAGTGGAATACTCCTTGCTCAAGCAGGGAGCGGGAAAGAAAGACATGGATCTAGACGAGGCGGCAAAGCTCGTTTTGGGCAAGCCCTTGCAAGAGTTCGAGCAGCGCGTGGCTTCAGGCGAGATAACGCTGCACTCAACATCCACAGGAAAGGAATGAGCGTTTTTTAGCGCTTCAGTCCCAGAAAGCATAGCCCTTTGCTGGGCCATGTCCTGAAGGCCCCGCCAGAAGCCGGCGGGGCCTTGAACCGATCTGGAAGTTTGGTTTGGCATGAACGCTTTAAAATTTAAAAATCCAAGCGCTTCGCTCTCTCGGATCTCTTTCTCTCCTATATCTTTCGCGCCGCAATTCCCCTCAGCCATTTTTCCTTGCCTTTTCGCGCTCAAGCTAAAATCAAGCTCGATCTTATGTGTATCCTTCAAGCCCCCGCCAGCCCGCCCGCACCCCTTGAAATCCCAGCCAGCGCTTCCCATAATCCGCTCTAAAACCCGATTATTCTTAGTTTGCAGCCTTTTGTCAGCTAAAAAAATTAGTATATTCATGGCAGCCATTAATAGCATAACGCAACCGCGTTGATTTTGAGCTTTCAAGTAGTATAGGAAGCTTGCAAAAAGGTTAACTTATAAAAGAGTCGCAGCTAGTTCAAACAAAGCTGACATCTTTCCAGGGACAGGATGTGATGAATTGAAGTCCAAGCTCAAAATTGCCATTCCATTCGTTGGAATGTTCATTATAAGCGTTGCATTGTTTTACTTCTTGTTTAGCATAATCAATTTTCCAAACCATATACAGCTAAGTGAGAAAACTCTTCACAGCCTAAAATTCAGCTCGCCCTTCAAGGCCAAGATCGAGCCTGAGTCTGTAGCGGCGCTTAAAGTCAACAACCGGCCTGTGCAAGGAAACATTAACGTAAGCTTGAACGGCCCGCTCACGCTGGAGTCTGAAGGCTCCGGCACAGCGCTTATGACGCTGAGCGCATTTGGGATTCCTATCAAGCGGGTTCAGCTGGACATGATGCCCGAGATAGAGATTGTGCCGTGCGGGCTTACTGTAGGCGTCCGCATAAACACTGACGGCGTCCTGGTGCTTGGAACAGGAACCATCAAGACTACGGACGGAGTGTCTCCAAGCCCGTCAGAAGGCAAGCTTTTGTCGGGCGATCTAATACTTAATGTTAATGGCGAGAACATGAACAACAAGAGCGACCTGCAAAACGCGCTGAAGAATTCCCAGTCGCAAATCGAGCTCACAGTAAAAAGAGACGATGATCTTATTACTACAACTGTAGTCCCCGCAAAGAACACGGAAAACGAAAACCAGCTTGGGGTTTGGGTCAGAGACGCAACCCAAGGCATTGGAACAATTACTTACTTTAACCCCCAAACCAGGGTTTTCGGCGCCTTGGGGCACGGAATCCTTGATGTGGACACCAAGAAGCTGATGACTGTCAAAGACGGCACTATTATGTCTGCAAAAATCACGGATGTAAAAAAAGGCGGAAAAGGCGACCCAGGCGAGCTTGTTGGAGTTCTGCAAAACAAGTCTGTGCTTGGCGACATTAAAGCCAACACGCCTTATGGCATTTACGGCTTCATTGACATAGCGGGGATGAGCAAAATCGGGCACGAGAAAATGTCCATAGGCCTCCAGGACCAAGTGCACGAAGGTCCTGCCACAATATATTCCGATGTTGATGACGTAATCAGGGAATACGACGTTTTTATAGAAAGCGTGAACAGATTCACAAACGACGAGACTAAAGGAATGGTACTGAGAATAACAGACCCTGCCCTGCTGAGGAAAACCAACGGCATCGTCCAAGGCATGAGCGGCTCTCCAATAATACAGGACGGGAAGATCATAGGCGCGGTAACACATGTGTTTGTCAGGGACCCAACCAAGGGGTACGGGATTTTCATCGAGAACATGCTCAAGCAGGAAAAGACGCTGAGCTGATAATTTCGGCCAGGAACTTCGGGCCTATAAAAGATCAAACCAGAGGCGACTTTAGTCGCCTCTTTTTTTGCGCCCCGCCTTTGGGGGCGCTCATCGCCCTGCGGTCTCATATCGCCTCAAAGAGGCTCATAATTGTCGACACTTTTTTGTGTCCAGATGGCCCCAAATCTCGACAACCTATATTTTCAAGCAAGCGCAGGCGCTGAAAAGGCGTTGAACCTCAGGTTAAGCGCTTGAGGCAAGTCTTGCCAAAAATTGTCTCAATATCTGACCATGAAAAATCAGAGATCATTTTCGCGTCAAATAGAAACATTTCTTAATTCCGCTGTGAAAAGTATACAAAAATAGCTCGGATTAGCCCGGGATATTTGGCTAAGCTTTCTTGTGAACAAGATTTCTTTTGTACGTTTTTTTATACCTAAGCGAGATATGACGAAAAATAAGGGTTCTTGTTGTAACCTCCACAGTAAACGGATATTCCAATTTTAGATTATTCGTGCTAAAATAATGCCTATACAAGTAGCTAACGGCAAAAATGCCTCTATTCGACTTGCCCGTCTGACAGCCATTGTCGGATTTTGCGGTTTCGCGTCCGCCAAATCCTCGGGCAAGCCGCGCCGTTACTTGAGACTCCTGCTCTGCCGGCGGGAGAGCCAACGTCTGCTCGCTGCAAGCGCGAGCGGCAAAATCTGCTATCGCGGCACCCGCCATCTTTAGCGCGGGCATCGCAAGCGGATTGCGCCCGCAAGCGCAAACAGGCAAGGCGTGTGCCCAATTGCGCCAATACATAAGAGCAAAGAGCGCCAAGCGCTCAAAGACGTTTTGTAACGCGACATATAGTGCGAGCTATGCACCCAGTGCAGCTATACGCCTAGTGCAAGCTATGCACCCGTACGCCTAGCGCAGCGATGAATCTGCGCGGCCGTGCACACAGCGCCCCCAACGCCTCTGCTGGCGACAAGGCCTGACCTTGGACGCCTCTGGGGACGCAAGAGAGATGAACCGCTAGGCCCGCCCCGGATTTATAGGGGCCAGAGCCCAAACAAGCGGAAACAGCCCCGCTCAAACAGGCTCGCGCCAGACGAGATTAAAAGCGCCCTGATTGAAAGGGCCCTGATTTGAAGCGAGGCCTTAGAGCATATCCCTAAAAATTTCTGCGGATATGCACTTAGAGGCGCTAAGCCGCATCCCTGTTGCGGAAGAGCGCAAGAAAGCCTTGGATGAATTTGCCATGGAATGAGCGCAACGGATACTTCTCGCATAAACCCCCCTGGGACGCGCTTGAACGCGCCAAGACTGGAGGTGGAGAGACCGCAGCCCCTACGGGCAAGGCGGCCAGCTTATGTACAACCGAAAGGACAGGCTCAAAATCTTGGTGGCTGAAGACAAGACGCAGTACCACTACAGCCTCATCGAAGCTATACTCTCTGACAGCGAATTAGATTTGGTAGGAAGCACCTCGGACGGTTACATGGCAGTAAAGATCGCGGACCAGAACCCAGTTGAGCTTGTTTTGATTGATCTCGAACTCCCTTACCCCGGCGGAATCCATGTCCTTGAAGAAATCAGGCTTGCCAGGGGCACCAGGCCGGTTTGCGTGACCATTTCCGACGAGGACAACGACGGAATCAGGAGGAAGGCTCTCCAGGAAGGCGCTGACTTCTCCATCATCAAGCCGGTCAACGCTGAGACCCTCCTGAAGAAAGTGAAGGAAATCTATGAGTTCAAGCGCCAGACCACCTTCCGCTCGCAGCAGTCAGCGCCGCCGGAGCAGATGGAGAAGGACGCTTTCATAGAATACGCGCTGACCAAGATCCCGATTGCGGCAAACCTCAAGGGCTACGCCTACCTGCAGGTCGGCATCGCCTTGGCGATTGAGGACTTGGGCGTCCTCAGAAGGGTCACCAGGGGGCTGTACCCGGAAATAGCCCTCCATTTCAACTCAACCGCCTCAAGGGTCGAGAGATCCATGCGCCACGCCATAAACCTGGCTTGGGAAAGAGGCTTCGGGGAAAACTACATCTCACTTACTGAGACGCCTTTGGAAGGCAAGCCATCGAACTCCACTTTCATAGGCGCGATCGCCCAGCTGTACCAGCACAAGTACCGCAAGCGCTAAGCGCGTATCCCACCGATTCTGAGCATACGAATGCTCAATGGCTCTAAAGCAAGCTTTTTCTTGGCTGCGCTTTTTCTTGATTAGCGCTTTCTCACACTGATTTTGGATAAGCTTTCTTGGCTGAATATATAGTGCAGCGCACTCTATTTTGTTTTCCTTAATATTAGTCAAACAAAAAAACCTGTTATTCAAGCAAAAACCCCTGGTGCGCGGCGGCGCCAGGGGTTTTATTATTGGCTATTAGTTCATAAAGAATGCATGCGATTTAAAAAACTTGCGTTTTCTTGGTCGAAGGGTTGCGGCGAATCAAGCTTTTAATCCCTAGCCTTCCCGCCTTACTTCCCTTTCGCCATCCCCTTGGCAAACTCCTCGCTGGGCGTCACATAGGCTGTGTTGTACTTTTCGTAAATCACAAACCCAGGCTTGGCGCCTGAGGGCTTTTTCACGTTTCGCCTTGGGCAGTAGTCAATCGGGACATTTGATGAGGCTTTGCCTTTGCTGTAGAACGCGGCCAGCAGGGCGGCCTCTTCGATAGACTTCACGGGAGGGCTTGAGCCATTGGTTTTCACTATGACGTGAGAACCTGGCATGTCCTTGGCGTGAAGCCAAATGTCCGTTGGATCTGCGGTTCTTAAGGTCAGCTCGTCGTTTTGCTTGTTGTTCTTGCCGACATAGATGTCAAGGCCGTCGGAAGAGATGAAGTGCAAAGGCTTTGACGCCCTGCGCTTCATGCCCTTTGTCACGGTTTTCTTCTTCAGGAACCCAGTTTCGGTCAGCTCGTCCCTGATGTCAGCCATGTCGCTTTCATCTGCCGCCTGGAGTATGGAAGCCGCAACCCCTTCCAGGTAAGCGATGTCTTCGAGGTTCTGCCGTTGCTGTTCCGTCACCGCTTGCTCGGCCCTTTTGGCCTTCGCATATTTCTTGTAGTAAGCCTGGGCGTTTTCTGAAGGAGTCTTCTGGGGATCCAAGGGGATCGCGATCATTTCGCCGGTTTCTGAGTAAAAATTTTGGGTCTCGTAAGTCGTCATGCCCTTCTTGGCGTCGTAGAGGCTGGCCATCAAAATGTCCCCGCGTATGCGGTCAAGCTCCCTGTCTTCTACCGCCTTCAGGGTGCGCATATGGATGTCCGCCTTCTTGCGGCACCTATCCAGGCTATTCTGGGTGATCTTGCGAAGATCCTGGGTTCTCTGGGAAAGCCTTGCCGCCTTGTCCCGCTCTGAGTAAAACTCCTCCAGCATCTTTGACGAATGCTCAAACTCTTTCCGTTTTAAGCCCTCGAATACTGACAGCTCCACAGCGGAGAAATCCTTGGGCTTTCCTTGGGCGTCAAAGTAGATGAGGCGCTTGTACCTGCCCGTCTTCAGATCTTCTATAAGAGCGAAAAAGGAGTTTGTTAATGCGTTTTTTGCATTGTCGGAAAGCTCTCCGTCGCTTGCGTCAACCCCGGCTCTGAGGCAGATCTCCGCCGCCATGGCTGGGCTTATGCCGTTGTAGGCCCTGAAGATCCGATCTTGGGCTATGCCGCTTGCGCCAAGAGACTCCAGAAAGCCCTGCTTCGTCTCCTCCAATGGATCCTTCTTTCCGCCTGGCGGCACCTGGTACAGCATGCCCGGCAGCATCTGGCGCACTGTGCTTTTGTCAAAGGGGATGCGCTTGACCGCGTCTAGCACTGTCCCCGCTTCATCAAGCAGGATTATGTTTGAGTGCTTGCCCATTATCTCAGTGATCAGCCTCTTCGTTGAAAGATCTCCCATCTCGCTCATGCTCTCGACTCTCATGGAGATCACGCGCTCAAATGAAGGCTGGTCAAATCCCAGGATTTTTCCTCCAGAAAGGTGCTTTCTCAACACCATGCAGAACATTGGCGCTTGCTGCGGGTTCTCCTTTGACAAAGCCGTCAGGTGGATCCTGGGCCTGGATGCGTCTGCCGACAAAAGCAGCCTGTGGTTCTCCCCTTTTGCCCTTATCATAATAGCAATTTCGTCAGGCTCCGGTTGGTGTATCTTGTCAATCCTTCCGCCCTCCAGCTTGGAATTCAGCTCCATCACGACGCTTGAGGCGGTTATTCCGTCCAAAGGCACAAATATCCCTCTCTCGTATTGCATTGCTTTACGAATTTTGATAACATAGTCATATTGCGTTCCAAGCACCATTATACCCTTTGGAGACAGGAATGCAAGACGTCTCGCAAGAAAGCGCGGTTTTGCCTTGAGAACCTGCGAGACGGCGTTTGAGTGAAAATCTCAGTTATTTTTATTCGAACGAGAAGTCATTCGCAAGCGAAAAGCGAAGACCTTTAAGCTTGGGCAGCTTTCGTTCGGAGCTTCAGCTCCCTGGTTGCAAGCGAAAAGCGCTTTTCTTTGTGCTTGTGAATTCGGTTTTTGGTTTTTTGGTTTTTATAGTTTTTAGGTTTTTGGGTTTTAATGAAAAGCGCACTTCTTTTCATTAAAACCAAGAAAAACCCAGAAAATAAAACAAAAAGCAAAAACAAAAAACAAAAAAACCAAAACAAAAAACCAAAAGCCAATATCCTAGCCCAACTCAGGAGACGCCCCCATGATCACAATATTCGCGGGCCACTATGGAAGCGGAAAGACGATGCTTGCCGTAAACAAGGCTCTCGAGTTAAGAAAAGCCCATCCTGGCGAGCGGATCGCCGTGGCGGATCTTGACATCGTGAACCCTTACTTCAGAGCCCTTGACTCCAAGAAGCTTTTGGACGAAAGAGGCATAGAGACTATAGCGTCCAGGTTTACGAACACCAACCTGGAAGCCCCAGCGATGCCGCCTGAAGGGGCCGCCATTTTTGACACCCCTGGCCTGCATGGCATAATAGACGTGGGCGGCGACGACAGGGGGGCCTACGCGCTGGGGAGATACGCTTTGCGAATAAAAGAGGCCAAAGCCGAGATGATCCTTGTCTGCAACATGTACAGGCCGCTGTCCAGGCACCCCCGCCAGGTGCTTGAGATCAAGCGCGAGATAGAAGCTGCGTCAGGGTCTGTTTTCACGGCCCTGGTGAACAACTCAAACCTGGGCAAGGATACCTCAGCCCAAGACGTGCTGGCCTCCATGGGATGGATTGAAGAGGTGTCAAAGCTTTGCTCCCTGCCTGTGAAGGCGGTTTGCGCTAAAAGCGCCCTAACGCCTGAGCTAGGCCATATCCCGGGATTCCTGGCGCTTGAAGTCACAAGCCTAGAGAAATGGAGGATTTAGCATGCCTTTCGTAACAATTTCATCCGAGAGATGCAAAGGCTGCGGATTATGCGTGGACGTCTGCCCGAAGAAAGTCTTGGCGCTCTCAACCGGAGTGCTGAACCAAAAGGGCTTTCATCCAGCCGAGGCCGCCAGGCCCCAGGACTGCATAGGATGCGCCTTTTGCGGGCTCATGTGCCCGGATGTCTGCATTAAGGTAGAAAAGTAAGAGAATAAGAGAATTTAAAAAGCAAGAAGCAAAAATAAAACAAAAAGCAAAAATCAAAAAAAACAAAAAAACAAAAAAAACCAAACCCAAAAACCAAAAAATTCTTCATGAAGGGAGTTTGGAATGGGAACTGACAAAGTTTTGATGAAAGGGAACGAGGCAATCGCTGAGGCCGCCATCATGGCTGGCTGCAGGCATTTCTTCGGATACCCCATCACGCCCCAAACAGAAGTCGCGGCCTACATGGCGAAGCGGATGCCGAACGTGGGCGGGGTGTACCTCCAAGCTGAAAGCGAGGTTGCCTCAATAAACATGATCCTGGGCGCGTCCTCCGCTGGCGCGAGGGTGCTCACATCATCCTCCAGCCCAGGCATATCCCTCATGGCTGAGGGCATATCGTACCTGGCTGGGTGCGACCTTCCTGCTGTGATAGTAAACATCCAAAGAGGCGGGCCAGGGCTTGGCGGAATACAGCCGTCGCAGGCGGACTACTACCAGGCAACCAGATCCACTGGGCACGGCGATTTTCACATACTGGTTCTTGCGCCAAACAGCGTCCAGGAGATGTGCGATCTTACGATACAGGCGTTTGATCTGGCCGACAAGCACAGAATGCCAGCCATGATACTTGGAGACGGAATACTTGGGCAGATGATGGAGCCAGTGGAGCTTAAGGCGCCTGAAGTAAAACCTGTAGACAAGCCATGGGCGGTCGGATCCGGGAAAGACAAAAACATAATAAACTCTTTGTGGCTGAACCCGGCGCTTCTGGAAAAGACAAACTTTGATCGCTTTGAGCGGTACAAAAAAGCCGAAGAAGAAGCCATGTGGGAAGAGCATTTGCTAGAGGACGCGGACGTGGCAGTGGTAGCTTACGGGGCGACTTCCCGGATAGCGAAAAGCGCCATATCCATGGCAAGGGCCAAGGGGATAAAAGCGGGGCTTCTCAGGCCCATAACACTCTGGCCGTACCCGAAAAAGCCGTTTGAGGAGCTAGCTGAAAGAGTGTCTTCGTTTGTCGTGGCTGAGCTCAGCATGGGCCAGATGATCGACGATGTGCGGCTTGCCACAAAGTGCAAGAAGCCAGTGCTCTTTTCAGGCAGGACCGGCGGAATGGTTCACTCGCCAGAGGAAATATTGGACAAGATCATCGAAGCCGCAGAGGGGGTAGAGAAATGAGCGTTGTT
>JAISWZ010000262.1 GCA_031270945.1 Clostridiales bacterium
TTTGGCGATTTGCCCATGAACATTGGGCAAACGCTATCCGGCGCCATTTCGGAATTTTGGGATATGCACATAGACGCCCGGCTTTTGAACTGCTCGGAAAGGAGAATGCCGATGCCACACATCGTAATAAAGACCATCAAAGGGCCCACTGAGGCGCAGCTTAAGGAAGCGGCTGGCCAGATTGCCGAGGTCATCAACAAGACTTTGGGCAAGCCTGAAAAGTACATTTCTGTCTCTGTCGAAGAGTACGCGTTCGACGAGTGGGCCGCTGTCTATGATGAAAGCATCAAAGACAAGGACAACGTGATCCTGAAGCCAGGATACACAAACCCAAAGACCCTCGAGTAACAAAGCGCGCTTTTCAAGAAATCCAGTTGGTATTGGGAATGCCAAGCAAGTTCGACACTTCTGGTACACCCCCCCAGTGTGTCGAAAGCCATATCGGCTTCAAGTATTTTCTCCATGTTAAGAGGACTTAGGCTAAATTTAACATATTTAGTCTAAGTTCTCTGCAAAAAATTGCCTTTGGATCGCCTTTAATTAGGCGATCATTTTTTTTGCCTGTTCAATCTTTGCTATGCATATAGCCTTGCTTTGCCCCAGGGCCTTGCTTGTCAATCTTTTGCCTGTCTCATAGCTTTGCCTTTTCAATCCTGCCTTTTCAATCTTTAGCCTTCCCCAAAAGCTCAAAAAGCCCCGTTTCCACAGGAATTCCTGCAAAAACGGGGCTTTGCCATTGCTTTGCATCTAACATCCAACTCGCGAAATTCACGCCAAGTTGCCCATAGCGCTCTTGATATCCGCCACGCGGCCAAGCAAGCGGTGATCCAGGAAAATGCCGTTAAGCTCGCATCCTCTCAAGGACTCAAGCTCCTGGGAATTGTGGACAGCGCCGATTCCGACAGTCAGAACGTCTGACGGTATAAACCCGCTCAGGTACTTGATCTTTTCAGGATTAAACCTGCCTGTCCTCTTTTCGCGGTTGTTTATCGCAAGTATCCTTGCGCCAGCCTTGAGCGCCTTGGTTATATCTTCTTTCTTGTCCACAAGCACGACAGGATCCATTTTGAGGCCGTGGGTTATTCGAATGAAGTCTTCTAACTCGCCTAGCGCCAGCGCGAAGCTGACGTATATCACAGCGCTTGCCCCTAGCTTTTTCGCGTGAAACACATGAAGCGGGCTGACCAGTATGTCGTTTTGCAGGATAGGAAGGCTTGTCATCTCTCGACAGTTCTTAATGTCATCTACATTTCCGTTGTGGTAAAGGCCTTCGGTCATTATTGCTATGGCGTCAACGCATCCGCTGTAGGCGCTGGCTAGATTTGCCACTTCCTCGTCTGAGAGGGGGTTGGGTTCATACGCGGCTGATCTCTGTATCAGGCCGATTGAAGCGACTCCCGGCTTCGCCAGCTGGTCATAAAAGCTAGCCGACTTTTTCACTGGCTCGAGATTTTCGACAAGCTCAGCCACATCATAAAGGTAGGAATGGTTGGAGATTTCCAAGTTTCTTTTCTTGATAATCTTGCTCAACAGCATGCCGAAACCTCCCTTCCAGGCACTTGGGCCCCGCAGGGGCAAGGCTAGGAGTTTTATCTGTTGATCGATAGGGCGCGCCCACTTGGGCTTTTCTTCGAGCCCGCTTTTGGGCTTCTTCTTAACCCATATCGTTTCGAGAGCGTCTGCATCCCGCAATTCGGGCAAGGCTTTCTGCCTTATATCTTTGCCGTCATGCGCCGTCATCTATTATAATATGCTGACAGCAGACCCTTTCCATAAAGTATATCATATTGAAAGTGCTGTTGCAATTGGCTTTTTGATGGCAGTTACTAGATTGGAACCTAGAAAATGGCAATATATACTAACACCAGCAATACTTGTAATCCATATTTCATAGATGTGCGCTTTTTTCTTGTCGACCTAATTATGTAGATATCAGGATTTGCATTCATAGAAGTAAATACTGCCAAGCCTTCCATATACCCTGAGCCTTGTCACATCATATCAACCTTCCGCTTTTCATTAGCTTTGCCACCCTAAATGCCAAACCAATCCATCTTTCGCAGCTTAGCCACCCCAAAAGCAAAAAGCCGGTGCTCTTGGGGGAACCCCTGCGAGCGCTGGCTTCGAAGTTTTAAGATGCTGTTGCTGGCGCCGCTGGCGCGGTTTGCGCTGGAGCTGGCGCGACAGGCGCAGGCGCTTGTTCCTGCTGGGTGAAATAGTCTACAATGCCCATGTATATTGCCCAAGCAAGCCTGTCTTGGTAGTCCTCTTCCAAGAGCTTCGCTTTCTCCGCCGCGTTTGTGAGGAACCCGCACTCAACGATGACCGCCGGCATGCTGGTCTGCTTCAGCACGTAGTAATTGCTGTTTTCCTTTGCCTCAAACTTGTTCTGGTAGTCAACGAAACCCTTGAGCTCTTTCTGTATGTTTTCAGCCAGCTTCTTGGAGTTGTCTGATCTGTTGAAGTAAAAGACTTGGGCGCCGTGAACGCCTGAGTTCGGGAAGGAGTTCTGGTGTATGCTCACGAATATGTCCGCGCTGCTGGAGTTCGCTATAAGCTTTCTGGTGTACATGTCTGACTTCTTGCTTTTTACCCCTGTGTCGTCAACCCTGCTCATGATTACTGTGGCATCCGCTGTTTCCAGGTATGCTTGGAGCTTCTTCGCTATATTCAGGTTTATGTCTTTCTCGTTGCTGCTTCCAGACACTTTTCCAGGATCATATCCGCCATGTCCCGCGTCTATAAGAACTATCTTCTTAGACAGGGGCATCGCGAAGGTTGATGTTGGAACGGCCTGCATGCGCCATGTGATCGCGAGGCCTGCCGCAATCGCTATAACATAAATGACTAGCAGAATATTCTCCTTTGTTACACTTATGACCTTCATGCTTGTTCCTCCGCGAAAAAGGATTGAGCCGCCGGACGGCGCTTGCTGTTTGTCTCTTGTTTCGCGCCCGCAAGAGCGGGCCGCTTCGCTGGTAATAAACTTGTTCGCCGCCATAGGCGGCAATGCCGAGCGGCACTGCAGGTAACGCGCAGACAGCAAAGCGGCATATTAAAACTTATTCATGCGGCATCCGGTTTATGCCCAGCCAAGCGCGAAAAAGCCAGAAAGACAGGCCTTTTTAATACCGGGCTGTCCTATGGGTCTCGAAGAGGAAAGGCGCAGGCAGTTCCGTTTCCGCCTGCGCAGGCCCAACCCAAGCCCAACCCATACGCTAAAGCTTATGCTTAGGAACGTTTGGCTATGCCTAGGCGTACGCGCTGCGAATCTAGCGTGCGTTGACTATGCGCTGGCTATGGGGTTAGAATTATAGAAAAAGAAAGCGCTGGCGCTAAAAACTAAGGTTTTTGACCGGTGTTTTACACATGTTTCTAATCAATTTGCGCTTTGAAATAGCCGAAATAAAATACAGGAGGAATTACCATGGCCTACGCATGCAACCCCGCCAACATCAGCTGCGCCTATCAGTTCATAAAGCAAAAGAGCGGCAACCCCCGCGTGTCCAGGGAGGCGGCAGACCCGTCTGTGGTCTTATTTAAAGGCAAGTACCTTATGTTCGCCTCAATGAGCGCCGGGTTTTTCTGGAGCGAGGATCTGGCTGACTGGAAGTTTCAGCCCCTATCCAACTTCCCGGCATACGACTACGCGCCGGACGCTTGCGTCCTGGGAGAAGAGCTGTGCCTTTGCGCCTCTTCAAAGGAAAGCTCGGTTTTTTACCTAACATCGGATCCCTTTGAAGATAGCTTCAGAACCATTGATTCCGACTTTCCGTTCTGGGATCCCCATCTTTTTCTTGACGAGAGCGATAACGGCCGCCTGTACCTCTACTGGGGATGCTCCGCCTTTGATCCACTTTTGGCTGTCGAGCTGGACCGAAAGACCATGAAGCCCATAGGCGAGCCGGTCGGGGTTGTCTCGGCGAACCGCGATCTTGGGTTTGAGAGGTTCGGGGAGAACTATCAGCCATTGCACTCGCCTGAAGAACGGGAAGCTTTGCTAAAGCAGATGGATGAAGAGGGGCTTTCCGAAGACCAGAAAAAGGATCGCCTTCCCTTCATAGATTCCCTCCCGTTCATAGAAGGCCCATGGATAAACAAGTTTGGTGATCTTTATTATCTGCAGTACGCCGTCCCCGGATCGGAATTCAACACCTACGCTGACGGGGTCTATGTAAGCGAAAGCCCTCTGGGCCCATTTCGCCTGGCGGACAGCAACCCCTTCTCCCTTAAGCCGGGTGGGTTCATCACAGGAGCGGGGCATGGATCAACCTTTGAGGACAAATATAAAAACCTGTGGCATATTGCCACAATGAGGATAAGCGTCAACAACAACTTCGAGCGGAGAGTCGGACTCTGGCGCTGCGGGGTTGACAAGGATGGGGAACTGTTTTGCAACCAGAGATATGGAGATTGGGTGTTTAAGATGCCAGAAGGGCTGGATGGGCCAGATGGCCCGGAAAGTTCTAAAGATCTAGAAAGTTCTAAAGATCCAGAAAATCATAAAAAACCATCGGATCCTTGGGAAAATCCGGAATGGCTTCTTCTCTCCTACGGCGCGAAGTCCAGCGCCTCGTCTTCCCAAAAGAGCCATCCCCCTGGTTTTGCTGTAGACGAAAACATCAGGACTTGCTGGATGGCCGAGACGGCGCAACCCGAGTGGCTGGAGATTGACCTGGGAGAGCCAAAGGCCGTCCACGCCATTCAAGTGAACTTCGCTGACGGATTTCTCGCTCTGCCTCTGCCGGAGGGCGAGACCTTTCATGGCCCTGAGTACATCAGCCGCTGGATAGATGAAAAGCGCCAGCCAACTCGGTACAAGCTGTCAGTTTCCGAAGACGGTGAAACTTATGGCACTTTCTTTGACAAAAGTAGCACAGAAACAGACTTGCCCCATGACCTCTCAATATCCGAAAGCGGTGTTCAAGCCAGATATGTCCGGCTTGAGGTTTTTTCTGTCCCGTATAGCCAGCCTCCCTGCGTTTCCGGGCTCCGGGTCTTTGGCAAGGGAAATGGGAGCGCTCCTGAAGCGGCGCGAGACGTAAAGGCGATTCGGGCAGGGGATCTGGATATAGACGTTTCATGGAAGGGCAGCGCCACGGGATATGTGATCTCCTGGGGCCACAAGCAGGACAAGCTCTACCACAGCATCCAAGTCTTTGGCCAGGAAGCCAGGATTGGTGCGCTGGTCAAAGGCCAGGAAACTTATGTAAGGGTGGATAGCTTTAATGACAGCGGGATAACGGAAGGGGAGGTTGTAAAGGCGCACTAAAAGCATTTGAAAGGCCATTAAAAGGGCTAAAGCATGTTAATGCATTTAAGATTTTCCTCGCAGTTTGCCCTGAACCTTATGTCATCCTCGCTCACCCCTTAAGCGCCACTATCTGCCAGTTGGCCATCACCGAACAAAAACTAAAAGCCAACGTATGTATTTAAGCGCATATCCCAAAATTATATCCGAGGCACCGGAAAAATCCGGCGTTGAAGCATTCGCCAGGATTTTTCCGGTGCCATTTCGGAATTTTGGGATATGCGCTAGGGGAGAAAATCGAGAAAATCGATTTGCGCCCTGGCCATTGCAAAAAGCCGCAGATTATGGTATCATAATTGTTGCATGCAAGGATTTAGCTTGCATCCAATCTTCGGCTTTGGCGAAAAGAGACTTTCTTTTTGCCCATAACAATCACTGGAGCAACGCTCTAACTCACAAACGGCTAGCGCATATTCCAAAATTCTAAAGTGGTGCAACGAAAGTCATCGCGTTGTTTTTGCGCGTGACTTTCGCATCTCTAAATTAAAATTTGGGATATGCGCCAAGATTTCGCCAGGCGTGTTTGTCGGCGTTTCTTCTCGCGGGGGGTGAGGATATGACAATTTTTTTCACTGTCTGCTTAACAGTAGGCGCCGGATACGCCTTGCTGGCGTTTGTGCTGGGGGAGCTGTTTGACTTCCTTGATGTCGACTTTTCGTTCGACTTCATAGGGGGCACACTCTCTCCGCCAAAGCCAATGGTGATCGCGGCGTTTGTCGCAGTCCTTGGCGGAGTGGGCCTGATATTCCACGATACCCTAGGGCCGGTTCTTGCGCTTGCGCTTTCTTTGGCAGCCGCGACAGCTGTCAGCTCGGCGCTTCACAAGTTTGTGGTTGTGCCGCTAATCAAGGCGCAGAACACAAGCATACTGGAAATGAATGAGTTCATTGGCCTTCCTGCGAGGGTCACAGAAAAAATTCCGCAGGGGAAGTTTGGAAAGATCACCTATTTCGCCAAAGGGAACACGCTTTCAGCGCCGGCGAAGTCTGAGGACGGAAGCGAGATTGGGCGAAACGAGCAAGTCGTCATAGCCTACATCGAAAAGAACGTCTATTTCGTCACAAGGGAGAAACAGCCGAAGATAGAGGGAGCGAACTAGATTTTCAAGCTCCTGATCGACGCTCGGCTAGAAACCCCAAAGTTTGGCGATAGCTTCGCCTTTAGGAATGGAGTGGATCGTAGTGTACGATGGACTGTTTATAGGCGTCGTGGTTCTAGGGGCAATCGTTCTTTTGCTGATGGGCGTTTTCGCCCTGTGGAAGAAGGTGCCGCAAGACAAGGCACTTGTTGTGACCGGGCTCAAAAAGAGGGTCATTTCCGGAGGCGGCGGGCTGGTCATCCCAGTCATGGAGCGCACGGACAGAATCTCTCTTGAAAACATGAAGATCGAGGTGCGCATTGACGGCGCCTTGACGGAGCAAGGCGTCGACATAATCGCTGACGGCGTGGCCATAATAAAGGTCAAAAGCGACAAGGAGAGCATCCTTGCGGCGATGGAGCAGTTCAACACAGGCAACGAGGCCCGCACCATAGCGGTTATCATGGATATCGCGAAGAACGTTCTTGAAGGCAAGCTGCGCGAGATCATTTCAAAGCTGACAGTTGAGGAAATCTATAAAGACAGGGAAAAGTTCGCGTCCCAAGTCCAGGAGGTCGCAGCGCTTGACCTTGCTGACATGGGATTGGAGATAAAGGCTTTCACGATCAGGGACATCTCTGACGACAACGGCTACCTTAACGCTCTTGGAAAGAAGCGCATCTCCGAGGTGAAAAGGGACGCGCAGATCGCCGAAGCCGAGGCGGCCAGAGAGACAAAGATCAAGACCTCAGACGCCGTAAGGCTTGGAGAGGAAGCCAAGCTTGTCGCGGAAACCCTGGTTAGCGAGGCCACAAAGGTCAAGGAGCTGAAGGTTCAGTCCTACCGCAAGGAGCAGGAGACCTCCCGCGCTATAGCTGACCTTGCTTACGAGATCGAATCGAACCGTGTCAAGAAGGAAGTCACGGAAACCGAGATGCAGGTTGCGATCATAAAAAAGCAAAAAGAGATCGAGCTTGCCGAGCAGGAAGCGAACAGGCGCGAGAAAGAGCTTGAAGCGTCAATCATGAAGACCGCTGACGCTGATCTCTACCGTGTGGGAAAGAACGCTGACGCTGACAAGTATAGAGTGGAAAAGCAGACAGAAGCGGAAAAGTACAAAGTGGAAAAGACCGCTGAAGCCATGAGGTACAAAGACATCCAAGCGGCCGAGGCGAAGGCCGCCTCAATCAGGCTAGAGGGAACCGCCCGCGCGGACGCCCTGAGGCTTGAGGGAATGGCGGAAGTGGACATCATCCGCGAAAAAGGAAAAGCGGAAGCCGAAGCCATGCTCAAGAAGGCCGAAGCCTACAAGCAGTACAATGACGCCGCCGTCACCCAGATGGTCATAGAAAAGCTGCCCGAGATAGCCGCCGCTGTTGCGTCGCCTCTGGCCAAGACAGAACGCATAGTGATCGTTGACCAAGGCGGGCAGGGCTCTGGAGGCAGAGGCGCCGCCAAGGTTTCAGGGTATGTCACAGACATCGTAAGCTCGCTTCCGGAAACAGTCGAAGCCCTCACAGGCATCAACATCATGGACGCGCTGAAGAAGAGGATAGTCGAGCCGAAGGTTGAGGTTGAGCAGTAAGCGCTTGCAATCTTGAAAAAGCATATCCCGATTTGCTCTAAGACTCAAAGCATATCCCGATTTGCTCTAAGACTTAATATTGTTACAATCGAGCCATGCCTTGAAAACATATGAATATCAAACGGATGGTATCATCCGGCGCTCAGGAACCAAGCTCTTTCTGGAGCTTGGTTCCTTTTTTTTCTGGCTTTGGCAAAAATTATTCTTAGAAAAACGTCTCTAAATCGCCTTAATCGTTTATTTCGTGGTATAATAAAATCGAAGGCTTTGGGCTATTCCCAGGGGTTGAAGCCTTTGGACACAGGGATTAAAAAATGCCCAGCGGCACTAGAGCGAGGCTTGCCGAAATATTGCAGGCCTATGGCTCATATATAAAAGCATACCCAATTTTTGGCCAGCATCGCGCCTTTGGGGATATGCTCTAAGTGCATATCCCAAAATTCCGAAATGGTGCCGAAAAAATCCTGGCGAATGCTTCAACGCCGGATTTTTTCGGCGCCTCGGATATAATTTTGGGATATGCTCTGTTTTGGATTTCAAGCGGCAAGCGATTCTTTTTTTCAAGCTTTGCTTTTCAGGCTTTTCAAGCTTTGCTTTTCTAGCTTTTCAAGCTTTGGCGCTTGGAATCGCGCATGCCCGGAGGGCAAGCATTACGGGGGGAGATACATGAGAAAATTCAGGAAACAGGCAGCCGTGTTGGCTGCGGCAATTATTTTAGCTGGCTGCGCCTTTTCAGAAGACGCGGTAGTGAATGTTGACGAGCCGATAGGCGAGCAGATCGAGACACAGGAGACGCTTCCTGAGCTGCCGGTGGTGTTCGCGAACTACATGACGCCGCCGCCCTTGGCGTTCAAGCCATTGGCAGTGGCAAGCGCGCCGACGGTCCATGGGGTTTATGTCACAAGCAACCGAGCCGGGGGCGAGGGATATCTTGCGGACATTTTGGAAATGTGCAAGCAGAGCGGAGTAAACGCTCTGGTGATTGACGTCAAGACCGAAGAGGGCTTTATCACGTTCAGGGGAATACAAATGGCAGATGACATGGGCATATCCCTCAGGAACATCATGGATGTGAAGGCGTTTCTCGAGACCCTTGAGGAAAATGACATCTATCCCATAGCCAGGCTGGTCGCGTTCAAGGACAACAACACCTATAACTACAAGCCAGAGCTTTACGTACATAACCAGGACGGCACGGTCTGGTTGGACACAAAGAAGGAAGCCTGGTTAAACCCTTACAACCCGGAGGCTTGCGACTACGTTCTGGATATAGCTGAAGAGGTTGCGAAGGTCGGGTTCAAGGAAATCCAGTTTGACTATGTCCGCTTCGCCGCGTCATCAAGGCTTGATGACGCCGACATGGGCGAGACGGGAGGGCGCACCAGATCCCAGGCGATCGAGGATTTCTGCCGCCTGGCGGTGGAAAGGCTCAGGCCCCTGGGCGCCAAGGTTTCGGCTGACGTTTACGGAACCGTAATAAACAGCAACGTTGACGCCAGGATTGTTGGGCAGGACTACACTGAATTGTCCAAGATACTTGACGTCATTTGCCCAATGGTGTACCCTTCGCATTACGCCAACGGCTCAATGGGGCTTGACATTCCCGACCTGCTTCCATATGATACTATATATAGGTCTATGCTGCTTTCTAATGAGAGGCAAGACGCCATACCCGAAGGCGAGCATAGGGCGATTGTCCGGCCATGGCTGCAAGACTTCACCGCCTCTTGGCTGAACAAGTACCTGACCTACAGGAGTTCTGAAAGAGCGGCCCAGATCCAAGGCGCGTATGACGCAGGCCTGTCTGAATGGCTGCTTTGGGATCCAGCTGTCCATTACGAGCCGGAGGGAATGCAGGGCAATCCTGCATTGTCTCCGAAAAAAACCGAACCTCCGGCGAATACGCCTGAGCCCAAAGTCGAGTCCGAAGCGCCAGCTGAGACTAGAGCGCCGGCAGCTGCGAGCACGCCAGTGCCTAGCACCCCGGCACCGACTAGCACACCAGTGCCAAACACCCCAGCGCCGACGAGCACGCCAGTGCCAAGCACGCCAGTGCCTACAAGCACACCAGTGCCTACGAGCACACCAGTGCCGAGCACCCCGGAGCCTAGCGAGCCAGCCCCCACGGAAGAGCCCGCGCCTCCAGAAGAGCCCGCGCCTTCAGAAGAGTCGTCTGAGGCTGATGTAAATGCGTTTGCGCCTGGCGAAGAAGCGCTTGCTTCGGATCAAGAACAACCGGAGACCTATCAAGAGCCGGCTGAGGAACAGGAAATAGACATCGCGGATGGAGAGATAGCTGTGATCTCAGATTGAGCGAGACAAAAAGCGAGAAAAAGAAAGTCAAAGCACCTGGCCTCCGCGAAGTGAGCGGAGGCTTGAAAGCCGGCAAGAAAGCGCCCAAAACGCCTGGCGTCCGCAAAAAGCCAAGCAAGGCGCGGGAAAGCAGGGGGGCTATGTACGACGAGAAAAGAATCGTTATAATGACCAAGCTGGCTTTGTATGACAAGCGCCATGGAGTCCAAGACAGGAAAAGCAATGAGTTCTTCAGGCATGATTACATCTACAAGAAAAACATGTGGACAAGGCTTTGTTCAGCTTTAGGCGCCATAGGAATTTTAGCCATTTATTGGGCCAATAAACTTTTGGTTGTAAAAGTCGACATCCTAGAAGTCGACTTCAGGCAAGAAGCATTAAACGCAGGCATCTTCGTCATCGCCGTCATGGCTATCTATACGCTAATCGGGACAGCAAGCGCCGCGAGACAGTACGCCAAAGTGCAGGAGAGGCTAAAAGCCTACTTCAACATGCTTGCGGCCTTGGACAGGATCAAGCCCGAGCGCAAGAGAAGCCCGGAGGAGGCATCCAATCTTTACTATGAAGGCGATTTTGCGAGGAAGAGAAGCAATAGTACGCTTGTATAAGCAATTTGAAGGCAGCCTGGGTTTCTTGATTCGATTCATGATCGGAGTAAGCATCTTCACAGCCATATCAGGGATAGGCAAAGGGCTGCCAGTGTTTGACCCTTTCTTCAAGCCGCCCCTGGAGCTGCCGATACTCCTTCTCTTGGGTGTGCTCTACGTAGTGCTTCCAAGAAGCTTGAGCTTTGGCGTAATGATTGTTGACATAGGGATCCAGCTCTCATCGCACCTGGAGATAGCGGTGATTGTCTGCCTTTTCCTCATGTGCATTCTGTTCTTCTATGCAAGATTGGCTCCTAAGGAGAGTATACTTATACTAGCGGCCCTAGCCGCCTACTACCTTAAGATCCCATATCTTGTTCCGCTATTGGCGGGGCTGTACATGAGCATTACATCGCTCATTCCAATCGCCATCGGCATCTTTGTCTGGAACTTCATACCTGTGGTGGCTCAGCTAATGGACACGGTTCCCACGGCTGGCCTGGACTTCCTCAACATGCCCGAGTCCTTCGCGATCCTGCTGCCCCAGGTTTTCCGAGCCATTGCCGCAAACCAAAACTGGGTCTTCCACTCCTTCATTTTTGCCATGGTTCTTTTGGTTGTCTATGGCATATCCAGAATGTCTATAGACTACTCGAAGGACATCGCTGTAGCCCTAGGCGCCCTGCTTGTCATACTGAGCTTTGTGATAGCCCAGATGCTCACGGGGATAGAAGAGGATCTAGCCGCCCTCTCCATGTTTACAGTGATCTCAGCCATAATCGCGGAGGTCGTGAGGTTCTTCGACGTCGTGCTGGATTACAGCAAGGCCGAAAAAGTGGAGTTCGAAGATGAAAACAACTATTATTTTGTCAAGGTTGTGCCGAAAGTAATAATGTCAAGGCGAAGCAAGGGCAACAGAAAGGTCAGGGAAGAAGAGGAAGAGCAGGAGAGCGCTTTGAATTAGGGGTTTGGCCTTGATCAAAGAGACATAGGCTCTCCGCCTTTTCAAGCCTTGCCCTGAAATTTATCTCGTCATTTCAAGCCTTTGCCTAAAGCAAAGCTAGCGATTTCAATAGGCAATCAAAGGATCGAAGCCAGGCCTCTGTCTCGAAGGGTTGGATGCGCGTTTTCCCATGAAGGATTGGGTAGGCGCTTCTTAGTGCATATCCCAAATTTCCTGAAGTGGCGCAGTGAAAGTCATCGCGATGCTTCTACGCGTGACTTTCGCAAGCCATAAATTTAAATTTTGGGATATGCTCTAGGACAAAGGCTTTGTTAAAGAATAAACAAATGCGTAATTCATCCGTTCATATAAATGGAGACAACATTTCCTCAAGTAAAAAGCTGGTAGGCGGGACGCTAGGGGCAACCCTGGCGCCCCAGCCCTGGGAATGCAGGCGAGCGCTCAAAAGAAAGATCCTAAATGATCCTGCCTTTCAGGCGGAATCATAAAACACAAGCGCATGCCGCTGACTTTAGCGCCATTTTTGCAGCTGCGCTGCATCTCTTTATTCACAAGCACAGTGAGCGCATATCCGTAACAATTTCGGGCATATTCAAATAAGGTTCTGCGCATGCCCTTAGGGATATGCGCTTAGGAGGCCAAACTTGGGCTGGCCCAAGCGCTTGGCATTGGGAAGCGCACTTCTTCCGGATCTTTGGATTATGAATAGATTAGAAGCCGAAAGGCTGCATGCTCCTGCTCTTGCATGGGGGGCGCGGGGTAAAGGTGAGGGCAGTGAGCAACATTATTCAAAATCTAGTGTCAGGATGGATACCGACGATATTCAACGTGCCGACATGGCTATCCAACGTGATCGACATCTTGGCTATATCATTCGCAGTATACAAGATTCTGCAATGGATTCGGGATACTCGCGCATGGTCGCTGTTCAAGGGCTTCTTGATAGTTCTTGTGGTGTATATCGTGGCGACGCTACTGAACCTGGTCACTCTGTTGTGGGTCTTGAAGATGACGTTCAACGTCGGGCTCATTGCTTTGGTTGTGCTGTTCCAGCCTGAGCTTCGAAAAGCTTTGGAGCAGATAGGCAAAGGAAAGATCTTCGCCTTTTTAAAGTCAGACGACAAGACAGCGTCCCTCCTGCCTACGGCTTCTGTCGAGGAAGTGCTCAAGGCCTGCGTAAGCATGGCAGAGGCAAGGACTGGCGCGTTGATTGTCATTGAGAGAAATGTTGCCATGGGGGATCTCGAAGAGACTGGAATCCCTATCGAATCGATAATCTCCAGGCAATTGCTTGAAAACATTTTCGAGGATAAAACACCGCTTCATGACGGAGCGGTTATAATCAGAAACAACAGGATCGCGGCGGCCGCTTGCATTTTGCCTCTGACAGGACACGAGATCGGCAAGGAGCTGGGAACCAGGCATCGCGCCGCAGTTGGCGCAAGCGAGGTTTCTGACGCTTTCGTCCTTGTGGTGTCTGAAGAGACAGGCGCCATCTCTCTGGCCCAGGAAGGGAAGCTGAACAGGAACCTGACAGAAGAGCAGATAAGGGCTGCGCTCTTGGAGAGAAGCGGCAAGGAAAGCATAGTAACCCTTCCGCTGTGGAGGCTAAGACGTGATAAAAAAGCTTAGCTCATTTATATTCAAAGACATTGGCTGGAAGATACTCGCCCTCATTTCGGCGGTGCTTCTGTGGAACGTTGCTTGGGGCATTGAGGATCCCTACATCAAGAAAACCATTTCCAAGACGCTGCAGCTTGTAAACGAGAACATGCTTGAAGAAAACAACTATATCATCATGAACAGGGACAAAATCCTCACAAACGTCAAAGTTAGCATCCAAGGCCGAAGCCATGCTGTGACCCAGTTTTTCGGCAACCAGTCCAACCTGGTCTCGGCTTACGTTGATCTGAAATCTATAGACGCCTCCTACAACAACAGATTGGGCGAGCCTATCTCGCTAAAGATAAATGTTGCCATCTCGGCAAGCATGGCCAATGTCCTGGGCGTTGATCCGGAAAGCGCCACCATCATCCTGGACAAAATGGTCACAAAAAGCGTGCCTGTCGCAATCGACATGACAGGAACGCCAGCAGACGGATATGAGAGCGTCAAGCCCTCGTACCAAGAGCCGGTAACCATAAAAGCGCCCCAGACAGTACTGGACAAGGTTGAGAAGGTTGTCGCCAGCATCTCGGTAAAAGGCGATGACATGGATGTGGAAGAGGAAGTCCCTCTCAAGGTCGTGGGCAAAGACGGCAAGGACATGACTGACCAGGTCGAGCTGGGCCTTGAGAGCGTGACCCTTATAGCCAAGATATATCCAAAGAAGACAGTTCCGCTCAGGGCGGTTTTCGAAGGCGATCCTGCGGAAGAGTACTGGATATCGGGCATGGCAGTGGATCCTCCAGAGATAGAGATAGCCGGCCCCCAAGCGGAGCTTGATCTCATTACAGAAATCGTGCTGAAGCCGGTTCTCATGAACGGAGAGGCTGAGTCCTTTGAAGTGTCCAGAAACGTCAACGACGCCCTGGAGGGAGGCGCTCTAGTCTCCAGCTCAAACTCCCCGGCTGTGACAGTGGACGTGTTTATCGAAGAGGAAGACATCAAGGACATTAAGCTGGAGAAAACCAACATCGCAATCATCAACGACGCGTCTGAGATGGACGTCCAGATCTTGAACCTGGAAGTGACAGTCACTATCCAAGGCCCTTCCATTATGCTAGAGAAGCTTGACGAGACAAACATTAGGGCTGAAGTTGATCTGTCCGGCATGTCAAAGGGCATCTACGACGTCCCGATCTACATCGAGTTCCCCACAGGGATCACCCTTGTGAGGCAGGTGTTTGTCAGGGTTGTAATAGGCGATGACCTGAGCGCGGCGGCGATTATCTCCTCGTCTTATGAGGAGGAGCTGGAAGAGGCTAGCGGATAAAAATAATAAAACGCAAAAGAATATAGACATATAGGATTTATAAACGCTAAAAGCCAAGCGCCGCAAGAAAGCCAGGCAATGCTATGCCTGGCTTTTTTATTGCCAGCCTTTCGCTATTTCATGCTAGATCAAGAGCGAAACTTTTTGATTTTATCTTTTTTACGCTTGACTTTTGACCTTAGGACATTTAATTGCATAGCATATTTGGCTGTTGCCATAAGTTTGTTTTCTCGAGCGCGTATTGCGCCGACATGTTCGCATCAATAAAAAAAGCCTGGAGCGGATGCTGACTTTATTCAACAAAACCCGCCGCTTCGGCACAAAATGACTTTCGCAATGTCAACTATTGCGAAAAACGATGATTGAAAGCGCCCATTTGCCCAAATTCTATCCTCGTTAAAAAATACATTTAAACCTTCAAAAATGAATATTTGGATTGCAGAAACCTGATAATCCTTTATAATCTATAAAGGAGCGTTTTGCGGATAGCAGGAAAATTGCGAAGCGCTTTCTGCAGGCCCTGGACGGCGGACAAACAACACTTGCGCTTGGCGCCCTGCCGCCAAGGCTGGACAACCCCAGCCTTTGGAGAGCCAAGCCAGAGCTAATAGGCTGAAAGAGGCAGAGCCGCTTCGCGGGCAATCAGCTCGTTCCCCTTCAGTTTGTAGCCGCACTAGCTTTCGCAAAGGGCAGAGAAGCTTTAAAGCCTTGACGCCGCATGGCAAGCGATTTGCTCCTAGCGAAGGGACATTGACGCGCCGCTGGAAACAAGCCATTGGGAGGCCGCGCCTTTAAGGGGGGCGCTCAGCGCGTTCGGCAGGCTTTTTTGGCAAAACCAAAAAAAAGGCTTGAAATTTTTTCTTGGGGATGCTAAAATAAGAGCATATCCCAAAATTAAATCCGATGTGCCGCCAAAGTCCGGCGGAAGCGTTCGCCAGGATTTTCTCAGTACATAACGGAATTTTGGGATATGCCCAAGTCAAGCAGCGCACACAACGTTCCACTGCCTTAAAAGCCGGATATGCTACACCCCTGCAACCGCAAGGCATCTCATGGTCTGCGAGCGCCAGCCAACTGGCGCGGGTCTGCGCTACAAAAGCAAAAGGCGTGCGTACGTGCGAAGCATGCAATCCAAAGACGGAGTGATGACATGAAGAAGGCATTGAAGGTTCTCCTTGTGCTCATGGTCATGGCGCTTTTCTCCACAAGCGCATATGCAGCCACCAAGCAGGAGATCATGGATGAGCTTCGCGGGTTCTCAGGCATCAATGGCAGAACCGCGCCCATCCCAGAGAAGTACCTCAACTCCTTCGCGGATTTCTTGAATGGCCAGGAATTTACAGCTTCTGAGCTGGACGGCATCAAGGCTCAGGCTGGAGAGGTCAAAGAAATCATAGCGGAAAGCGGAGTAGGCTACTTCGATCAACTTGACGCGGCAACAAAGGACGCCCTGGTAAGCAAAGCGACGTCAGCTGCGAAATCGGTAGGAGCAACATTGAACTTTGACGGAGCCGCCATTTCAGTTGTTGACGCTAACAACAGAGTATTTGGCGTGGAAACAGCCCCTAGCGCCCCTGGCTATGTTGTGAAGAACCCAGTTGCGCCAGCAGTGCCCAACAATCCGATCAAAGCGACAGGTCTTGCGATTGATCTGACCGGCCTTTACATCTTCTTGGCCGCGATGGCTCTTTCAATTGCTGGAATGTCTGCCGTAGTAATTAAGAGGAGGCTGGCCTACAAGTTCTAGGTTGGTCTAAGCCGGTGCCAGCATGGACCGGCTTTTCCCTTTTTTGTTCCCGGCGAACATAGGAAAGAGGCCATGGCATAGCCATGGCTTCTTTTTTTGGTGTTTTTTTTACTTTATTATTTTTTTATTTTATTTTTTATTTTTATTTTTTTATTTTTAATTTTTATTATTTTTATTTTTTTATTTTACTTCCTGTGAACCTAACGCATCTCAACTCTTGCCGCTTCCCTGGTACTCGCACTTATCGACCTCTGGCAGCTCCCGCCCAATTCCCTTTATCAAGTCCTTTATCGCTTCCCCCGCCGCTATGTAGCCTGCCACAGGCGGCACAAAAGATACGCTTGCGGGTATCTGCCGCCTGATGGCGCAGGTTCTTTGGGTGCCTGGGGGGCATATGCAGCCAGCGCGGCATCCGGCTGTGGAGTCAGGGTTTTCAATAGGAGGCTCCTTGCTGTATACTGTCTTAAGGGATTGAACTCCCCGCTTCTTCAGCTCCCTGCGCATGACCTTGGCAAGGGGGCAAACGGAGGTTTCGTAGATGTCAGCGACCTCGAAGCGGGTAGGATCCAGCTTGTTGCCAGCGCCCATGACGCTTATGACAGGGATGCCTCTGCTCTTGCACTCAGTTATAATGTGGAGCTTTGCAGTAACAGTGTCCACGGCGTCCACGCAATAGTCGTAATCCCAGTTGAAGCCCTCAGCTCCTGGCAAGTAGAAGATTTGGATAGCCTCTACATTGGCCTTGGGGTTGATGTCAAGGATTCTCTCCTTCATGGCTTGAACCTTTGGCTTTCCTACAGTGGAGGAGAGCGCGTGGATCTGGCGGTTGATGTTTGTAAGGCAGATAAGGTCGTCGTCGACCAGGACTATCGAACCAACTCCGCCTCTGGCCAGCGCCTCTGCGGCAGGAGCGCCAACTCCTCCTATGCCAAACACAGCTACCTTTGAGGCGGCCAGCTTCTCAAGCGCTGGCGCCCCTATCATTTGCTCGGTTCTAGAAAACCTGTGGTTTTTAGGCATGTCACACCGCCTTGGCGTCAGGGAAGAACTGCTCATGCCAAACCAGGAACGTGAAGACAGTCCAAATCTTTCTGCTGTTGTCCTTTTTTCCGGATTTATGGACGGCTAGCAGCTCCAGGAGCTTATCCTGGTTGAAGTATTGCTTGGCGGCAGAGCTTTCAAAGTAAGATTTCACTTTGTCATGGTACTTGTCTTCCCTAAGCCATATCCTAATGGGAACAGGAAACCCCAGCTTCTTCTTTCCTGCCACGTTTTCCGGAAGGATGCTTCTGGCGGCTTGCCTGAACGCGTACTTGGTGTCAGTATGGTTGCACCTGAAATTTGTAGGGATCTTTGACGCTGTTCTAAACACTTCCTTGTCCAGGAATGGCACCCTGATCTCAAGGGAATGCGCCATGCTCATTTTGTCAGCCTTAAGCAGTATGTCTCCAACCATCCACATGTGGATGTCCAGGGTTTGCATCTTTGTGATGTCATCCTGGGGCTTTCCTGAAGCGTCTTTGCATAAGTCATAGTAGCGCTTCGTGAGCTCCATCGGATCAAATTTGCCGGAAGGATTCTTGAGAAGCTTTTCTCTCTCATTCTTGGTGAAGATCTTGGCGTTTCCAATAAACCGCTCTTCTATAGTCTTGCTGCCTCTTATAAAGAAGCTCTTCCCTTTGATGTCAAAGGGGATGAGGCTTGCAAGCTTCCCCAGAAACTTTCGTATAGGCATTGGCAGGGCGGTCAGGATTTTAAGATCCAAGGGCTCCTTGTAAATGTTGTAGCCTCCGAAGAACTCGTCAGCGCCTTCTCCGGACAGAGCAACCTTCACGTACTTGCTGGCGGTCTGGGAAACAAAGTACAGGGCTATGGCAGAAGCGTCAGCCAAGGGCTCATCCATGTGGTACTGAACCTTGGGCAAATGCTCCCAGTATTCCTCTGTAGTTATTGTCTTTGAAAAGTTTTCTATCCCGATCTTTTCAGAAAGCTCCTTGGCATAGGAGATCTCATTGTATTTGTCATAGTCGAAGCCTACGGTAAAGGTCTTGTCTCCATGAAAGCTGGCGGCAACGTAGCTGGAGTCGACTCCGCTTGAAAGGAATGATCCCACTTCCACATCGCTTACTATCTTATGGATGTCCACTGACTCTCTTAGCGTCTTTTCAAGCTCTTCAACTGTCTTTGTAAGGGTCATCTCTTCGGGGCTGAAAATGGACTCCCAGTATTTTTCAATCTTTAGCTCTCCGTTTTCGTATATCATGTAGTGCCCTGCGGGCAGCTTGTAAACGCCCTTGAAAAAGGTCTCGTCCAAAACGGAGTACTGGAATGTCAGGTAATTCTCCAAAGCGGTCTCATTCAGCTCTTTCTTGAAATCCGGGTGAGGGAAGAAGCTCTTTATCTCTGAGCCGAAAATGAGGGTTCCGTTCATCTGCGCGTAGTACAAAGGCTTTATTCCAAAGAAGTCTCTGGCACAGAAAAGCCGTTTCGTGTTGCTGTCGTATATGGCGAAAGCGAACATCCCGCGAATCCGATCAAGAAG
>JAISWZ010000296.1 GCA_031270945.1 Clostridiales bacterium
GCATAACTTATGCAACTTCATGCAGGAAATTTGACCTAAAACGTGAAGAAAGTATGCAGCTACATCAACTATGCTTATATTGGAATCCATTAAATCACCTCATAAATCAGGAAAAAGCTCTGAAGTAAAATTGAAAAGTACAAACAGGGGTTTTGCCATGGCTAAATCAGGCCAGAACGCGTATCCTTACAAATAACGGTTTGTCTAATTACGCTATTATAGTAACGCCCAAATCTGGATTTGTCAATAGCAATAAATTAATTAAATTTGCCGTGAAAGGTCAAGGAATGTTGGATGTAGGGGATTCATGCTTTATAATTGATCGCGGCTAGTCAAAAAATGCAAAAAGGGGGCTTGATACGAGGCAATCGAGCTCTGGGACATGAGAGTATATACTCGCATATTTGAGCTTTGCTCCAAATTTGAATGGATAGATATACCAAAACCTCAAATCAAATAGCGCTGGCTTTAACGGTTTGGCCTTGGCTAGGCGAACAGTGCGCCAGAAGCTACCATGAAATATGCCTCAAAAAAGCCAGAGTTCCGATTTTTGGAACTCTGGCTTTTTTTGCTATATTCTTAATTCATAGCTTTACTCAGCATTCGCACTATTGCCTAGCCTCTGGGCAGCTTATAATGGTAACAGCAAAGAGATTTGCCGTTATACCAGCACAAGAAAGGAGAGGCTGATGCATGTGAAGGCAAAAAGGTTTTTATCCCTGGCTCTAGCGCTCGTTATGGCGTTTGGCTTGATGCCGGTTGAAGCTGCTGCTCAGACAACCGGGCTACCTTCTGGCTTGATAGCCAGGTGGGACATGGAAAGCCAATCAAGCGGGCAGGTTTTAGACACAGAAGGAGGCGTTGTTGCCCAAGTCAGAAACGGGACGCTTGCGGAGTGGAAGTTTGGCAACGCTCTTTCGTTTGCTAGATCTGGAAGCGGAACATCCTCAAGAGCTGTGGCAAGCATAGCGCAGCCATCAGGCGATCTTTCAATAGCGGCTTGGATCAAGCCGTCATCTCTACCAAGCGGAGAAAAATACTTTCTGTTTGGCTCGGCAACAGACGGGCTGGGCACGTTTTCTCTTCAGCTTAATGAAGCCGGGGGTTTGGCGGCCAAGTTCATAAACGAGGACATCCCGTATTGGCAACCTACCCAAAACCCGCCGACAACGGAGCCTGCAGGAAACTTCAACACATCCAACGACTTCTGGACACCTGACGGTTTGATATCGGCGGGAACATGGAGTCATGTAGCGTTCATTTACAGTCAGCAAGCTAAAGAAATATTAGTGTATGTCAACGGGGTTCAAGCGGTCAAAGCGTCGTACTCAGTTATTGAGCCGATAAGCGCGGGCACCCTGCGGCTTGGCGCGGTTGAGTCATACTCTCCGACTGATGAGTACTGGCTGGACAACCCGTATGTGGGGCTGATGGATGAGCTTCAAGTGTACAGCAAGGCGCTGGACGCAAGTGAGATATCACAGATTTTATCCTTTGAGCCGGAAGCAAGCGAGGAGACCTTTGTTGAGCCCGTGGAGAATAGGGTAGCCTACTGGCCATTCAATGAAGGATCTGGCGATTCAGCGATTGACACCAAAAATGGTGTTCAGGCTGAAGTCAGCGCATCTTGGGACACAGGGAAATATGGGAGCGCACTTTCCTTCTCGGCTTCAAGCGACCGAGCCAGAGTGAGCAACGCCGCTTCTCTCAATGGCCTAGGCGAGGTGACAGTTGGGGCTTGGGTGAAAGCGAACTCTTCTGGCACAAGAAGCTTTATCATTGGAACTGATCTTTTGAGCTACTCATCATATGCCAGCGCCCGAAGGCTATACTGGACAATCAACTGGGATTCGGTTCCAGGACAAAGTTATATGAGCGTTGGCGTCATGGGCAACGAAGTGACAGCGGGCGATGACCAATGGGGCGGCGTCTCGTCTAGCGTTTTTGGGAAAGACATAGCAAATGACTGGCACCATATGGCTTTCAGCTACAGCTCAAGCGCTAAAACAGTCCGCTTCTATCTGGATGGAGAAGAGCTGGGAGAAGCTTCATACTATAGCGCCTTGCCGGCGGATCTCAGCCCAAGCTTCTTTGGCGGCTGGAACAACATCTACGAGTCTGGGGCTTCTGAATGGCTAAACGGCTCGATTGATGAGCTGAAGGTGTTCAACAAGGTCTTGGCCAAAGGCGAAGTGGCGGCGATCCTAGCTGAGGGTGCCGCAGATCCGGAGCTGCCTCAAGTGCCAGAGTTTGTCCCAGACCCGAACATTATGGATGACGCTGTTGCCTACTATAGAATGGACGAGCTGAAGCAATCAAAGGTCATTGACAGAGTTACTGGAGATCTCGATGCGGTCAGGGCGGGATCTCTGACTGAAGGCAAATTTGGGAGCGCCTTGGAATTTCAACGGATATCCGCCGGATCGTCAACAACTCTGGCCTTAAGCAAGCTTAACTCTAACGTTCCGGAATTTAGCGTCACAATGTGGGTCAAGACCAAAAACGTGAACCCCAATTACCAATCAAGCCTGTTTTCAGCTGGAGGCTCATACGCCATTATAGCGCCTGGCGGAAGCCTGCTTGCGCACATCGATGGGAATGGCGGGATAACATCAGATCCTGACGGGTTTGCAGACAACACATGGGGCAATCTTGGAACGCCAGGCGGAACATTCACATCGGGCGGAGACTGGAAGCATGTGGCTGTAACATACAGCGCCACAGAAAAGAAGCTTTTGATTTACATCGACGGAAAGCTTCAAACCTCCGGGCTCTTTGACAGCGCGTCTGAAGTTAACCTAAGCTCGCTTCGCTTTGGGGCTTTTGACGAGAGCCTTAACGAATGGGGCGAGGATCGAGCAATAGAAGGCGCGCTTGACGAGGTTGCGGTCTTTTATAAAGCGTTGAGCGCTGATGAAGTAAAGTCAGTCTACATGCTGGAGTCTGCTGTGCCAGAGCCTGAAAAAGAGCTGTTGGCATACTGGCCTTTCAACGAAGGCTCAGGATCTACAGCAAAGGACGTCCAAAGCGGCACACAGGCAAAGCTGAATGGCGGCGGCTGGGGATCCGGCAAGTTTGGAAACGGAATAAGCTTTGTTGACTTGGGGCAAGGGCTGCACTACAGCACGGATGACTCCAATTTTGAGAACGTTTCCGAGCTTTCAATGAGCGCATGGATTTATGTTGATCCCTTGGCTAACGGAAGGACAACGCTGTTTGCCTCTGACTATATTTACGGTGACTGGGGTCTGACAGAAAGCGTTCATGCGCTTATGTGGTCTCTGAACTGGAACGGGTTTGCGGACGCGACAATGAGCGTTGGGATTATAGGGAATTCGGGCTCTTACGGATCCACTGAATCACAGCCGCTGGGGCTTGATCTGCGTGGAGGCTGGCATCTGGTGTCGTTTGCGTACAGCCAGTCAGCAAGAGAAACCCGCTATTACTTAGACGGAGACCCTATTGGGACTTCCGGCATTTCAAGCGCCTTAGCCGCTGACCTGTCAAGCGCGTACATCTGTGACTGGAGCTGGAACACGGACTTCGTGGATGGGCTTTTGGGAAAGCTGGACGATTTCAGGATTTACAACTACGCGCTGGATGACGCTGAGATGAAAGCCCTGCACTCAACCCAAGGGCTATCCGGCTCGGAAGATCTGCCAGGCGTCGGCGGAAACGAGTACCACGTGGACAAGTCGGGATCTGACAGCAATGACGGATCGGCTGACCATCCATGGCTGACTATTGGCAAGGCGGCAGAAACGCTTGTGCCAGGAGACACAGCATACATTCATGAGGGCATTTACCGGGAAACCGTAGTCCCAAAATACAGCGGAACTATTGAAAACCCCATAAGCTACAAGGCTTTTGAAAATGACAAAGTTACTATATCAGGAGCTGACGAGGTCACTAATCCTTGGAGCTCTTATGCCCAAAACACATACAAAGCCAGCGCATACCTGCCAATGGACAAGTTTTTCAACCAAGTTTACGTGGACGGAGAAGCGATGGCGCTTGCCAGATTCCCGAACACTCCGCTTGAGAGCGCGTACTACGCTCCAAACTTCCTGACAGCGGATGCTGGAAGCTCAGGCGGCTACAACATGGCTGGAGGAAAAATCGCGTCTGCTGAGCTGACGCAACCGGATGGCTATTGGGACGGAGCTGCAGCTATTATTGTGGATTCATATGGCTGGGCGCTGTCCGGGATGCTGGGAACCACTTATGTTCAAGGAGAGCTTAGCCTATCGGGCGGAAACTGCTTTGAAGTGGGGAAGGGAAGCAAGTTTTATCTCGCAGGAAAGCTGGCGGCCTTGGACTATCCAGGAGAGTGGCATTACGAAAACGGAACGCTCTACCTTCAAACCCTGGACGGCTCAAGCCCTGATGGATCACTTGTTGAATACAAAGCCAGAAACCTGGGCCTTGACCTGAGAGGCAAAAAAAGCCTGGAGTTCACAGGCATAGGATTGTTCGCATGCACTCTGACCACTGAAGGCGGCGAGGACATTGTAATAGACAGAATGACTGCACTAAATGTTTCTGACTTTTACAGCCCATATTACGAGTCAAGCGGAATAGTGCTTGGAGGAACAGGAAACACGATCAAAAACAGCGAGATCGCCTATTCCTCAGGCGCCTTAGTCTATGTTGAGGGAGAGGGAAACACGCTTTCGAACAACCAGATCCACGATGGAACCAGAGGCCCAGCCATGTTTACGACCATGATAAACCTGACGGGAAGAGGCCATCTGATCACGAGAAACTCCGCATGGAACGCGTCAAGGGAGATATTGGGCGGGAAGTTCGCGTCAAGCGAGATATCCTACAATGACCTGCACCATGGAAATTATGTAGGGGTTGACACTGGCATCATATACATGTCCTATACCGATGCCGGGAACACCCAGATCCATCATAACTGGATCCATGACTCCGTGGTAAGCTTCAGCAATGGAACCTACTTTGACCTTGGCGTGAAGAACGTCCAAGTGTTCAACAACGTCTACTGGAACCTGCCTTGGACAGGATTTTTCGTTAACAGCAACTCTGAGTTCGTCTCAGCCATCAACAACACTTTTTACAATGTAGGGTATCCTGATACGGGAGAGATCCATTTCAATTCCCCTGGGGATGCGTACATGGACTATATCGCCAACAACGCAGCGTCAAAGGCAGTGTCTTCAGCCAGCAAGACAAACCCAGGCCTTGTTGCAGAAGAGTTTACCCAAGATCCTTCCTATAAAGATCCAGCTTCCTTTGACTTTAGGCTTTCGCCTGGATCCACCGCCATTGACGCCGGGGTTGAGGTGCCAAGCCTGACAGACGGCTACCAAGGAAGCGCCCCAGATGTTGGCGCTTATGAGGCGGATAGCGACTGGACAGCGGGATACGGCACCGGATCTGAGGAGCCAGCTATCCGATTCATCGAATATGCCTACGCCAATCTGATGGAAAACGGAGGCTTTGAATGGCCCCGGATCGGTCTTGGCAACTACGGAACCCTGTATGGCTGGACCAAGACAGGAGAAATGGCCGCCAGAGTTGAAAACGCTGGATCTAGCACTGCCAAGGCCAGGTTTAAGGATCAGTACGGGCTGTCCCTTGGAACAGGAGCTAACGGCGTAACCCAAACTGTGTCGGTTAAGCCCAACACCTCGTATGTCCTCAGAGCTTTCTCCAAAATGGACGATGGGCAGAAAGTAACCATAGGCGTCGATTTTGGATCTGACAAAGTTTCATCTGAGATGGACAATACCTCCTGGAAATCTGTGAGCTTGGAATTCACAACAGGCAATGAGCTGGAAGTGGTTGTATACGCCTCCAAAAGCACAACAGGTGGGCTTGCTTATGTAGATGACTTCTCCCTGACCCTGGCCGAGCTGGTTCCAGATCCAGAAGATGAGCCTTTGCCTGAAGATCTGCCAGCCTTCGATTCCCCTGTGGCGCTTATTGATGACATGCTGGATGAGGCCGATTGGACTGCTTCCAATGGGATCTTGGAAATCTCAAACGGCAGGATCTCGTTAACCCCGGATACGGGAAAAACAGCAACCGCAAGCTATGAGGAGAAATTTGGTGACAAGGACTTTTACTTTAACGTCATTGATGAAGCCAAAGCTTTTTCTGTTTTTCTGCGCAGCTCAAGCCTAGTGGACAGCGCAGCCAAGTATGAGATTTCCTTTTCCGACACTGAAATTTCCTTGGTCAGGCATTGGAACGGCAGAGTTGATGTCCTAAGGACTGTTCCAAATTCAATCACTGTAGACAAGGCCCTGCTAAAAGCCAGCGTCTTTAGCGAGCCAGGAACAGTAATGGAAGAAAGCGCAAGAATCAAGCTTATCTGGGGCAATCAAACGCTTCTGGAATATCTGGATGACTCTAACCTCGTAATAATGGCAGAAGGCTATTTCGGCTTTGCCGCATCCAATCCCCTTGTTGTAGAGCGATACACCAAGGAAGTGAACATGGGGCCAATCATTGGAGATCAAGCCAATTGGTCATCAAACAAGACCATGGCATTCTTTGCCGAGGATGGAGTAAACTTCGCCACTCTTCCTGGAAGCTCAGGACTAGGCGGATATGTGGGAGAGAAGTTCCTAAGCGAGGAGCTTGTGTTCGGGTTGAAGACTGACCTGTCTCCTGACGGCGCCTTCCCTAGCATCATACTCAGAAGCGTAGTGCCAACCCAAGCGGTTTGGACTGAAAATGACTCCTACTCAATAATCATAAAGCCGTCAACCTTTGAGATCCAAGGCTGGGCCAACGGACTTGCAAAACCCAACTTCATGATGCAGGAGTTCACAAACTCCTCGGTTCTCTCCAATACCCTTACTTTGCTCAAGGCAAGCGCGGTTGACACTGACTATGGCGTCTGGGTTAGGCTTAAGGTTGGAGACAAACTTGTTGCCAGCTTCATGGATCCGGATAACGTTTTGACAAGCCCGGGATACTTCTCCCTTGCGGCCTTTGTTGATGCCTCCATAACCATATCAGGCCCAGAAGCCGCTGGTGTTCCATGGACAGTCACATTTGTAAACGATCTGGAGAAATCAAGCGTTGCCTGCATTGACGGCGCCTCTCTAGGAACAAAGCTTCCAACTCCAAGCAAATCCGGCTACCTGTTTGAAGGCTGGTTCACGGAAGATGACGTTCAGTACACCTCTTCTACCCCAATCACCTCGGATGTCACACTCATTGCCAGGTGGCAGGAAGAGCAGCTAACAGACGAAGAGGCGGTCAACGCTGACACAACCGCGCTTACCTGGGATGTGATCAAGGGTGAAAACACAGATCCTGACAGTGTTGCCTTCGATCTGACCCTACCGATTTCAGGTGAAAACGGCACAACCATCACTTGGTCTTCGTCTGGATCCGCCATATCGGAAACTGGCGTGGCAACACGCCCGGATAGCGGTTCAGGAGACGCAATCATTACGCTCGAAGCGGTCATCTCAAAGGGCGCATTTTCAGAGAACGTTGTGTTTAGCCTGACGGTTATTGAAGCGCCGGAAGAGCAACTAACAGATGAAGAGGCGGTCAACGCTGACAAAACCGCCCTTACCTGGGACGTGATCAAGGGAGAAAACACAGATCCTGACAGTGTTGCCTTCGATCTGACCCTACCGATTTCAGGCGCAAACGGCACAACCATCACTTG
>JAISWZ010000332.1 GCA_031270945.1 Clostridiales bacterium
CTTTAACTAACTCCAAAGGACAGTGATATCTCGTGTCTATTGAAAAGCGGCTTTTAGATCCGGCATCAAGAAAGCCCAAGCCAGATCCTGAGACTTTGCAATTCGGAAAAGCGTTTACCGATCACATGCTGGTTGTGGAGTATGACAGCGGAGAAGGCTGGCATGACGCCAGGATAGAGCCGTATGCCCCGTTTCCCATGTCTCCGTCAGCCATGGTTCTCCACTATGGGCAGGCGGTGTTTGAAGGCTTGAAGTGCTACAAGGCAGTTGACGGAAGGCTTTTGCTCTTCCGTCCGGAGCTGAACTTCAAGCGCCTCAACACATCGGATGACAGGCTTTGCATCCCTTACATCGATGAAGAGTTCGCGCTCTCATCCCTAATCGAGCTATTGAAGGTGGAGAAGGACTGGGTGCCGTCCCTTGAGGGCACATCCCTGTACATCCGCCCGTTTGTCTTTGCCACAGAGAGCGCATTGGGTGTCCATCCGGCGCACTCATACTTGTACATGGTAATACTTAGCCCAGTTGGGCCTTACTACAAAGAGGGAGTGAACCCTGTCCGCATCGTCATAGAGGATGAGTACGTGAGATCAATCAAAGGCGGGATCGGGTTCACCAAAGGGGCGGCCAACTACGCCATAAGCTTGAAGGGCCAAGAGAAGGCGCAAGACAGCGGCTTCACCCAAGTGCTATGGCTAGACGGAGTTGAAAGAAAGTACATCGAAGAAGTCGGAACAATGAATGTATTCTTTGTCATTGGCGGAACCCTTGTGACTCCGGCTTTGTCAGGATCAATACTTCCCGGCGTGACCCGCGACTCCTGCATAGCAATGGCCAAGAGCTGGGGGATCCCGGTTGAGGAGCGCAAGATCAGCGCGGAAGAAATATTTGAGGCCCATGAAAGCGGAAGGCTGGATGAGGCTTTCGGATCTGGCACCGCCGCTGTCATCTCTCCAATAGGAGAGCTTTCTTGGCAAGACAGGAAAGCCATTGTTTCAGGCGGAAAGACCGGGCCTTTGGCTTTGAGGCTTTACAACGAGCTGACAGGCATCCAGTACGGAAAGCTTCCGGACAAGTTTGGATGGGTCAAGGAGGTAACTCTTGATTAGCGACAGAGTCAAGGCGGGGCCTGAAAGAACGCCTCACCGCTCGCTCTTCAAGGCCATGGGATTTACCGACGATGAGATAAAAAGGCCGCTGATAGGCGTAGTCAACGCCTTCAGCGAGATTGTGCCAGGACATGTCCATCTTCGAGGCATCGCAGAGGCAGTTAAGAAGGGAGTGCTCTCCGCCGGCGGAACCCCGGTGGAGTTCCCTTCTATTGGAGTATGCGATGGCATCGCCATGGGCCACATTGGAATGAGGTATTCGCTGGCAAGCAGGGAGCTTGTGGCTGACTCGGCTGAGATCATGGCAATGGCGCACGGCTTTGACGGCTTGGTCTTTTTGCCCAACTGCGACAAGATAGTGCCAGGAATGCTGATGGCGGCCGCCAGGCTAAACATTCCTTCAATAATAATAAGCGGCGGGCCGATGCTGGCGGGGCGAAAGGGCAGGACATTAAGCCTTTCAAACACCTTTGAGGCGGTGGGCGCGTACAAGGCTGGCATTATTGGAGACGATGAGCTTCTGGAAATAGAAAACGCCTCCTGCCCCACATGTGGATCCTGCTCCGGAATGTATACGGCGAACAGCGTGAATTGCCTCTGTGAGGCGCTTGGCATGGCCCTCCCAGGAAACGGAACCGTTCCTGCTGTAGCGGCAGAGCGGCTCCGGCTTGCGAAAGCGGCTGGCTCAAAGATCCTTGAGCTTGTGGAGAAGGGGATCAAGCCAAGAGACATTATGACGCCGGAAGCGTTTGAAAATGCCTTGACGCTAGACATGGCCTTGGGCTGCTCCACAAACTCCCTGCTTCATTTGCCAGCGATAGCGCATGAAGCGGAAGTCTCGTTCACTTTGGAGGACGCGGCAAGGATAAGCGCAAAAACCCCAAACCTTTGCCGGCTGGCGCCGGCGGGACCTCACCATGTAGAGGATCTGCATTGGGCTGGCGGAGTGTCTGCCGTTTTGGCGGAGCTTGCGAAGCTGGGCCTTCTTCACTTGAACGCTTTGACCGCTGATGGAGGGGTTTTGGGAGAAAGGCTTGAAAAAGCCAAAAACTTGGATACAGACGTAATACGCTTGGCGGAAAGCCCTTACAGCTCAATAGGGGGCATAGCGATCCTAAAAGGAAACCTGGCTGAAAACGGCTGCGTTGTGAAACGGTCAGCGGTAGCGCCTGAAATGATGAAATCTACTTGCAGGGCAAGAGTCTTTGACGGAGAAGAAGAGGCGATAGAAGCCATCTACGGCCAGAAGATCAAAAAGGGCGACATAGTGGTAATTCGGTATGAAGGGCCTAAAGGCGGGCCTGGAATGCCTGAGATGCTTTCCCCGACTTCCGCCCTGGCTGGAATGGGGCTGGACAAGGACGTCGCGCTTTTGACTGACGGCAGGTTTTCCGGAGCGTCTCGCGGCGCCTCTATCGGGCATGTATGCCCTGAAGCGGCAACTGGCGGAACGATTGCTCTGGTAAAAGAAGGCGACCTGATTTTGGTGGACATTCCTGCAGGAACTATCACGCTAGACGTGGACAAGGAAGAGCTGGAAAAGAGAAGAGCCTCTTGGGCGCCGCCAGAGCCTAGAGTGAAGGGCGGATACTTGGCCAGGTACGCAAGGCTTGTGTCGGAGGCCTGCAATGGGGCGGCGCTCGAAATATAGCAAAAAAATCAAGACGCAGTGATTGATGATCGGATCGAGAATCAAGACGCAGTGATTGATGATCGGATTAAGACTCAAAACGCAGTGATTGGCGGGATTAAAGCATGTATTTGAACGGCTCGGAAATATTGGTTGAGTGCTTGAAGGAGCAGGGCGTTGATGTCATCTTTGGCTATCCAGGAGGCGCTGTGCTTAACATTTACGACGCTCTCTACAACCACAGGCACGAGATCCGGCATATCAGGACAGCCCATGAGCAGGCGGCAGCCCACGCAGCGGACGGATACGCCCGCGCAACTGGCAGGATAGGGGTGTGCCTAGCCACAAGCGGACCTGGGGCCACAAACCTGGTAACAGGCATAGCCACCGCCTATATGGACTCGATACCCCTGGTGGCCATAACCGGAAATGTTTCTATGCCCCTCTTGGGAAAAGACAGCTTCCAGGAAGTTGACATAGCCGGGATAACCATGCCTATCACCAAGCATAACGCGATTGTGAAAGACATAAACGACTTGGCCCAGGTGTTGAGAAGGGCTTTCGCGATAGCGGGAGAGGGGCGTCCCGGGCCTGTGCTCATAGACATTCCAAAGGACATAACAGCGCAAGAGGCGGAGTACTTTCCCTGGAAGCCGGAACCTGCAGCAAGAAAGAAGCTTGGGGCGAAAAGCCTTCAAAGTCTGGAAAAGATCGCAAAGCTCATTGACTCAAGCGTTCGCCCCTTCATATACGCTGGAGGCGGGGTGATAGCCTCTGGGGCGCACGAGGAGCTGGCTAATTTTGTAGAAAAGGTGAAAGCGCCAATCGCGCTCTCATCCATGGGGCTTGGAGGATACCCAGGAGACAGCCCCTACTTCACTGGCATGCTGGGAATGCACGGGACGGCGGCGTCAAACTATGCCGCGACAGAATGCGATCTCTTCATTGCCGCTGGAGTAAGGTTCTCAGACCGGGCTGTGTCTGACGCCAGGCGGTTTGCCCCGAATGCTAAGATAGTCCAGCTGGACATTGATCCGGCTGAGATAAACAAAAACATCCCGGTTGCCAATCATGCCATAGGAGATCTGAAAGAGCTTCTTGGCACTCTCACAGATATGGTGAGCCCTGGCGGGATGGCGAGCCCTGACAAGAAAAAAGAATGGCTTGAGCACATCAGTGAGATGAAGGCGGATTACGCCGCGAAGCCAGCGCCTCCAGGCATCCTTCGGCCCCAGCATGTGATTGAGGGAATAGGCAACGCCATAAAAGGCAAGGACGCGATAGTGGTAACCGAGGTTGGCCAGCACCAAATGTGGGCCTGCCACTTGATACAATACCTGAAGCCAAGGACTTTCCTGTCCTCAGGCGGATTGGGCACCATGGGCTACGGGCTTGGGGCCGCGATAGGCGCCTCTATCGGATGCCCAGGCAAAGTGGTTGTAAACATAGCCGGGGACGGATGCTTCCGCATGAACCTGATTGAGCTTGCCACAGCGGTTGAGCAGAATGTCCCTGTTGTTGAAGTGGTCATAAGCAACCATACCCTAGGAATGGTCAAGCAATGGCAAGAGATGTTCTACGGCAAAAGATACTCCCATACATCCCTTGACAGAACCGCTGACTTTGTTAAGCTGGCCCAGGCCTTCAACGCTGAGGCGATAAGCGTCAAGTCAACGGAAGAGCTTGGCCCGGCGCTTGAAAGAGCGATAGGGCTGAAAAGGCCAGTTGTGGTCAATTGCGAGGTAGGCGAGGATGACAATGTGTTTCCGATGGTGCCCCCAGGGGCAGGAATAGATCAGCTTCAGTTGGGATAAAAAGATAAAAAATATAAATAATAAAAAATAAAAAAGCAAAAATAAAAAAGCAATAAATAAAAATAAAAAAGCAAAAAAACAAAAATAAAAAAGAGCCAAAAGCCGACCCGCGCTTGCGCGGGCCGGGTTTTGGCTCTTTTGGCTGTTTTCGCTGTATTAACTATTTGCGCTGTGCCAGCATTATAATGAAATTGTTTTATGTTTACCCTTTGGATTGGAGCGCTGATTATGATATACTGATGTTTGATTTTCTTGTCGTTAACGAAAGCGCTGACTGCGGGCGCATCGCTTGCCAAGGCGCATAAATTTCGTTTCAAGGGGGGAAAAGCATGAAGATCCTAAAAAGGGCCAAAAACATCGCCATAGCAACGGCGCTTCTGCCCGCGCTCGTTGTGAAGTCGCTTTTTGTGAGAATGGATAAGCTCGAAGGCAGCTTCACCAAGAAAGGGGCTTGGCACAAGCTAAGGCTTGATGGAGCTGTGTGCTCAGACGGCTCGACTCTTCCAGCGTTCGCTAAGGAAGGCCAAAACACAAAGGATCTTATAGTGTTCTTCGCCGGAGGCGGGGGATTCTGGTGCCAAGAAACCGCCGCCAGGCCCATGTCTCCAAGCGTTCTTCTCTTGGGAGAGACCGCTTATTACCTTCCAAAGGTCTTCTTCTTTTTGAGCGGATTCCTGGGAGGCATTCTGTCAAACGCGCCAGAGAACCCCTTCAAGGACTGGAACGCCTTCTTTGTCCCGTACGCTACAGGAGACTTGCACTTGGGAAGCGGCAGTTATGAATACATATCCCTCTTTGGCAAGAAAAAGGCCTTGCAGCACAAAGGGCGAGAAAACGCAAAAATCGCGGCAAAGAAATGCAAAGAGCTTTTTCCCCATGCGACCAGGATCTTTATCATGGGCGACAGCGCAGGGGCTTTCGGATCTGTGGGGAATGCCCCGACCATAGCAAGCGCCTATCCTGAAGCGGAAACTGTCCTTGTTTTCGCTGACGCAGGGCAGATATATTCTCCAACGTGGAAGAGCATTCTTAATGACATCTGGAAGGCTGACGAAACTCTTGTGGAATCCATGGATGATAGCGGGCAGCTCATGTTCAACCTGGTTTCCTGGGCAAGCGCCCAATTGCCGAACGCTGTTTTCCTTGCTTCAAACACTGTCGCTGATGACATTCTAACTCCATTCCAGAACAAAATGAATGGCGGCGAGTACGAGGCGGGAGAGAAGGCGGCAAGGCAGTTTCGTGACGGCTTGGAGGAAGCTGAAAAACTGTTCGCTGAAAGCGGCTTGCCCCGTTGCAGCTTCCTGACCGCGTTTAACCGAAACCCAAAGACTGGCCTAACCCAGCATACGCTCTCAAGAAGCAAGGGGCTTTTCGAGTGCAAAGTTGAGGGAGTCTCATTGGCGCAGTGGCTGGCTGAGGCGGCAGAGGGCAAGTATAGGGGCTTGAAATCAGAATTATAGCATACTTTATTAATCATACAGCAATAGAACGCAAGGAAAGAGCGATAGAGCACAAGGAAAGGCCTGGCAAGCTGCACAGGGGTCGCGGCTTGCGGCAGCGAATATTTGGCAGGCGTTAACGCGAGTTTCGCGATTAAAACTCAATATTTGCGATCATAATAGTAGTGTACCTTTGCTGGATGGGCAGGGGTGCCGGAGCAAATGTCGACCCCCAACCTCCGCTTGTTCATGTTTGCCCAGGTTTCTTCCGCCGGAAGCCTTGACCAGTTTGGTGCATATCCCAAAGTTCAGGAATTTTGGGATAAGCGCTTGGTGTAGCATCTCGATCTAAGCGAGAATGGGGATCATCATTTTGTGATAGGCTCCGGGTTGGCGAACCGAGTTTCACTCGCCAGCCAGGGTTAAAGGTGACAAGCCTTCGTTAGCTGAGGAAACCTATCTGATAGGCTTGTGAGACAGGCAATGGCGCGGCTGTGCCGCGCCTGGCGCCTGGACCCGGAAAATACATAGAGAAGAAGGATTTGAAAGCCGCCATCTTTAGACATATCCCAAAATCATTCTATTGGCTTGGAAAAGGCCCGCGTTAAAGCTTCGCAGACTTTTCCTGCGCCACTTAAGGAATATTGGGATATGTACTTAGATGGCGGCTTTAGTGCGTTGGGCATGCTCGGCCCAATGGCCCCATTTGAGCCAGAAAAACTTGAGCCAGGAGCCTGGTTTGACAATGCTGGTTTGGCGGGTTTTATATGCTTCCTGTTGGTTAGGCAAAGACTTGCGCTTCTGCAAGGACGGCAGCGAACGATAGCCTAGCATCGGCAGGACTATCTAAAGCTATTTTGCTTGGTTGGCGCCTTATTCATCAAAGAAGGTTGAGGCATCGATTCACTTTATGCACATGAGAATAACATATGTGTTGCTGGCCCCAAAGGCTTCGCAGATAAAGCGATTGGCGATCTTCACGAATAAGAGCAAATAAAATCATTGTTTTGAGTGCACTTATCTGATATAATAAATTGGCAGAGCCATATATGGTTAAATTGTTTACATATTCAACTTAAAGCATATCCCAAAATTATTTTATTGGCTTGGAAAAGGTCTGCGTTAAAGCATCGCAGACTTTTCCTGCGCCACTTAAGGAATTTTGGAATATGCACTAAGCAACACAGCCGCTTCCGTGATGCGCAAAAAAAAGAGGCGCACCGGATTCAAGGCTCAGGAAGGGGGCAATGCGAGCCGCGAAATGATGAAAGCGCCTCAAGAAGCCTTGGATTTTGGCCGAAATCCAGCGCTTGCCGAGTTTGCGAAAATAGAGGGTCGCAAGAATAGGCTGCTTTCACATACGGTCTGCCGAGCTTGGTTGAAGCTCTGTATAGCGCAAGTTCCGCAAATACTAGCGCTGGGCAATGCTAGCCACTGATTACATGCACGAAAAGCATATCCAAAAGACAGATGTGCTTAGCTCTGACATGAGCATGCAAGGCAATACATTCCTAAGGATGACCTGCGTGGAGCGCGCTTCATTTTGGTTACGAAATCTTGCGCTGGACAAGCGCCTCTTATGTTGGCAAGCGATCATTGCCCGCCTTTGGCGGCGGGCTGATCCGCCAATGATTGCCGCCCGCATGCGAGGCGCGTGCGCATCCAAGCGCATATCCCAAAATTTTGGGATGCGCTTCAAGAGCATAAACGATGCTCAAAGAGCATAAGCAATGCTCCAGCCGAGCTTATACTTTTACAAAAACGCCACTTTGGCGCAAGCGATTCTCCAGCACACACAGATGATATATCATCCTTTGCGGCAAAATGAAAGGATGAATAAAATGCGTATGAACGAGGAGGACACTCGGCGGTTTTTGTCGCTGCTCAACGGCATGAGGCAGCACTATGCCGCAAGCGGCGCCGATAAAGGAGTCCCGAGGCATGTGGCCAACGCTTTAAGCGAGGATCTGTTTAGCCTTGACAAAGCGATTTTCGAAAA
>JAISWZ010000368.1 GCA_031270945.1 Clostridiales bacterium
CAGTTTTTGGATTTATCCTATTTCTCGGCTTAGCTGATTTTAAGTCGCAAATCTTTTTGAATTTCAAGCACTTCAAATGATATCAATATTTCGACAATTAAAGGCCCTGGCGCAAGCCAAGGCCTTTTTGCAGACCGTTCATACCCGTCAACTCAACGCGCCCATATCCCGATAGCGCCTGACAACGCCCGATAGCGCAGGTTCCTGCTGAATCACCTGGCTTCCCTTATCATCCCGTAGCTGACAAGCCCTGTGTCAATCTCCACTTTTACCCCAACCGCGAAGCCAAACCTTTCGTATATCGGAATGTTGCCTTCTTCTTGGGTAACCAGGATGCACGGCAAGTGCTCTTCATCGATTTTCTCCAGCTGTCTCCGCATGAGCAATGAGGCGACACCTTTGCCCTGCCATTTCTTTAATACGAATATGGGTGCCAGGCACCAGCACGGCTGAGTGAAAAAGCTTTCGGCTTCTACAACCGTCAGCATAAACTTATAGCACCGCTTGGCCGTGTTACTGCTTAGCGTCGACAGAAAGCCGCCAAATATTGACATGAACCTGTTGAAATCAAAACTGGGTCCTTCAGCTGCTTCCTTTGAGGGCGGCACCCATATGGCTGCGCCTACTATCTCGTTTGAGTCGTCAACAGCTACGTCCATCACTCTTGTCCCGTAGCCAGCCTCCAGCCTGAACTTGAAAAATCCCTCAAGAAAAGCTTGCCTTTCATTCTCATCCTCAGCTGTCCATTTATACAGCTTTTCTTCCAAAAAGGCTGAAGCAGCAACTGTTGCAACCTTGTCAGCGTCTTCCCTTTCCATTTTCCTTGCAATCATCCCATAGCCTCCAGCTCTGCCAAAGATATGATGGCCGAATTTATAACAGCAAGCACATGTTACCATAGGCTAAGGTCAAACGCAAGCAGCCTCACAGTTGGCGAAAAGGCCCCTAGCCTCCTGCTGCCGCATTGCCTGATTTCTGTACGAGCCACATTGCCAAAAACAAACGCTTGTTGCAAGCGCTTACTTTTTGGAGGATGTGCGCTCTAGTTCGAAGCACATTGCACTAATGATCTTAAATTTCCACAACTAATTCTAAAAAAACAGCATTGAATAATCTGCGGTTTGCAGGTATGATTGAGACAAAAGCATATTTTGTCCAGGAGGTGAGAGTTTTTTTGCCATTCAACAGTCTGATTTAAATCCAATGTTTTCAAAGGAGTGATGCTTGCGGCATTTGTTAACTCTTACTTAAGCTTCGGCGTTTGCTGTTAAAACTCAAATGACTAATTTGTCTGCTAGTATATTTATAAGATATGCCAAATTTTCGAAATAGTCATTGGCATATGCTCTTAGTGCATATCCCAAAATTCCGAAATGGCACCGGAAAAATCCTGGCGAATGCTTCAACGCCGGATTTTTCCGGTGCCTCGGATATAATTTTGGGATATGCTCTTAGCAAAAAAGGAGGGCGCAATGAAAAGCTTTTTCAAAAAAAGCCTGTCGCTTTTAATTGTTTTCCTGATCGTCTTTTCGTCAGCTCCAAAAATCACCGTCGCGCTGGCGGCTGATCCTGCCATCAAGGTTGAGGCGGAAGACTATTACTCTCATACCGGCAACATCTACATCAGGAACAACGGGGATGTCGTGCCCGGATCCACCGCAGCTGACAATGTAACCCTGACTGGCGCGTCTGGCGGAAAGTTTGTGGACTTTAGCGATCCGTCAACCAGCTACACAACGGCCACAAATGACGCTGTGCCATCCGGCCAGGATACGGCAAGCTGGAAAGTGACTGTTCCGAAGGCAGGAAACTATGAGCTTCACTTTGTCTACAACAATCCAGCCACAAAGGCAGCCGGATACCGTAATGTGCGCGACGAAAGGAACTGCCGGATTGTCATAGGCGAAAAGGACGAACACTTTCTGGATGATGACAACCCTCGCTGGGCTGGATGGATGATCTTCAACATTTCCGGCTACATTGACGGATTTGACCCAGGAAGCGCAACATCCTTGACTCCGCAAACAGACAGCAACTATCTTAACGTCAAGGGCAACAAGGCATGGAACAGCAACTACATGATAGTCAGGCTGGACGCTGGCGAAAACGTTATCACCTTAGGAATAGAGGCGCCGCCTGGCCAGGGCGTATACGACGGCCCGAACCTGGACTATTTCGAGGTTGCGTACGTTGGAGACCAATTTGTTGACAAAGCTGAGATCCCGTACATAAGCGATGATTTCTCCTTTGTCCATCCAGGCGTTTACTTCACTGAAGACGAGCTGGCAAACATCAAAGAGCAAAAAGGGGTTTCCGGAAGCGCTTATGCCGCTGGGTACCAAGAGCTTCTAACCGCTGTCAGCTGGTTTGACAGCAACAACATCAACACTGTGGACACGCTGGACGTCGGCCCTTACAACAACCCCAACAAAGGTGGAACCGAGTACACCAGGGCTGGAAGCAAAGTTTTGTACTACGCCTTGAAATATTTCTTGGACGATGACCTGGCTTATGGCAAGAAGGCTATCGCGGCAATCAATGACTGGTCAACAAAGCTTCAGACGCTTGGCGCCGGAAACGACGTAAAGCTCCGAATAGCCCTGGTTGGGCCTGATTTCGTTAACGCGGCGGAGATATTGAAATACATATACAACAAGGATATTAGGGTTGCTGAGGCAGACAAATGGAGCGACGCGGATATATCCAGCTTTGAAGGATTTCTGCGCATGCTTTTGACAAAGACCGCTGACTACTACCCCCAGGCGAACGGCAACTGGGACGCTCTTATTGGGGGCTTCAACATGGCGGCGGCGGTTTTTCTTGAAGACACTGATCTGTTCAATGGGGCTCTCAGGCAGCGCTATATTGGAAACATAAGGGATGACTACTGCGTATCCATGGGTTCCTTGCCAAGCTACATCTATCCCTCAGGAGAGCAGCAGGAGTCAAGCCGGGATCAGACCCATTCCAGAATGGGCCTAACCGGGCTGGCCTATCAATCTGAAATCGGGTGGAACCAAGGCATAGACCTTTATGGCGCGTATGAAAGCCGCTTGCTTAAGGGCACTCTTTACAACGCCGCATATGTGACTGGAGGGTCAGTTGAATCTTCCACTTTCATCTCGGACAGAAACAGGACCAATAGCGACATATCTTCCATGTGCTATGAGATCTTGGGGAACCACTACCGCAATCACTTAGATTCATCTGGCGCTGATGTGGATCTTCTGTACAAGGCCGCGAATGATCGCCTTCGAAGCGTCAACACAAACAACGAGGCCGGACGAAAGGCTTCAAACTTCGGAGCAATGATATTCACGGACAAAGCATACAACGTTTCCCTTGAAGTGAGCGCCGACAAGCTTGCCTTTGGCAAGGCTGGAGAAAAGGTGACACTATCAGCAAGCCTTGAAACCGATTCTTTGATAAAAGGCGTTCGCTGGAGCGTTCCTGACTCCCTTGAGCAATACGCGGACTGCAAGATAAGCGCTGACAGCCTGACACTGGAGCTGGAGTTCAAGTCTGTTCCAGCTGGCTTGGATTCCGCTGAGATCACTGCGACTTCCATCAAGAACGCAAGCGTGTCCAGCTCTGTCACCATCTACAGTGACATCAAGGCTCCTCTGGCAGAGAAAGCGCATGAAGTTGAAGCGCTTGTTCAAGAAGACTATTCGGCCGAAAGCTGGGCAATATTTAAGCCTGCTTTGGAGAACGCCAGAAAAGCGCTTAATTCGTCCGCCGCGACCCAGGCGGAAGTTGACAAGGCGCTCCAAGACTTGGTCAATGCTGAAAACGCTCTTCAGGCTTTGCCAATAGAGTACCTGATTGATGACGCGTTCGCTTCAAATTTCAACAATCAGGGCAACAACGTAATGAACGGAGTCAAGCTTATATTTGGCAAAGGGCGGCACACCTACTTCAAGTTTGACTTGTCTAGAGCAAGAGATACAGAGCTCCTCTCAGCGGTTCTGCATTACGTCAAGTCCCATGGGGCTAACACCCTCATCTTCACTGAGTGCGAGTCAACGCTTCAAGACGGAGCAACTCCATGGTCTTATTCCAACCTTACTTACAACAACCGGCCTGTTGATATCGCTGGAAGCCCAACGATAACCGTCGTTGACAGCAACAGCTCCGGAGATCGACCCAGGGAAACAGACTTGGCTGAAATCTTCAATTACGCTCTAGCGAACGGCAGAACAACAATCAGCATCCATCTGACAACAGAAGCGGTTGACGACACTGCTGTCGCCGCAAGCGAAATATACTCATCCCGCCACACCACTGTAACTGGCCCTTATCTAGAAATTGAAACCAGCTCCCAAGAGCCGCCTGGCGATCCAACCCTGGCTCTCTCAAAGCCTGACATGGGCTCATATTTTAGCAACAGCAATGTCGCGGCTGCAATAGCAAAGATCAAAGACGCCAACGGCGCCTACATCAAAATGGAATCCACCGGAAGCCTGTCAAGCGGCGCTTCTGAAAGCGAGGCATCCCTGTTCGCGCTATATGTCCAGGACTACAGCAAGACGGCTGCCAGCGGCATCTCAGAGGACTATGGGGCAACTATCGAGTCATACGCCATAAAGTGCCTTGACAACGGCAAGTATCTGACCTTCCAAAACTACTTTGAAGAAGCTGACACAACCGCGCCGTATTATAGCATCATTAGCGGCAGCGGCAAAAACGCCATTTATGAGATCAAGGCCAGCGCAGAAACCCCAAATTGGAATGAGCGCTTTTACCTTGAGCTAAGAGGCGATTACTGCTTGATCACCACCCATTTGCTCACTTACAGGGACGATCCCAGCTTTGTGAAAACCCCTGTGAGAATGACTGCTTCATCCATGCAATCAAGCGCAAGCGCTGTGGGCGAGTACAAGTTTTATCTAGAGCAAGTCTCTGGCAAGGATCTGCTTGAAATATGCCAAGAAGTGAGCGGAAACTCTGTGAGCCTTTTCTGGCGCCCAGTTAACGGAGATGTCGATCCAGAAAACTACACAGTAGTATCTGGTTCCACCGTCACCTATGACAGCGCGGCCAACCTTCTCAGAGCAACCCTCTCAGGCTTGAGCGAGGGCGAGCACCAGATTGACGCAACATATTCTGGAGCTTTATACCAGACAGCTTCTGCTGTCACAACAAGAGTGTTCACTCATCCCGGCATCCTTCACACTGAAGAAGAGCTAGACGCAATGAAGGAGCATGTGGCAAACCAGGAAGAGCCCTGGCATTCCGACTACGAGAAGCTTTTAAATACCGTTCCATGGGGCATATCCTCTTCAAGCTATACAGCCGACGCGCTCAAAGGAGTCGGGCGAGGCACCCCAGCTGGTTCCGGTCATATCGAGAACTGGGAGCGAAGCGCCAATGCCGCGTACTTTAACGCCTTGCAGTGGGTTATCACAGGCGAGACCGAGTTTGCTGACGCCGCTGTCGGCATCCTTAACGCTTGGGGAAACACGCTTGAGATAGTGGACGGAAGAGACAGGATCTTAGGTGCCGCAATAAGCGGCTACAAGTTCGCCTGCGCCGCTGAAATTATTAAGCATTACAAGGGCGGATACGACGGCTATCTAGATTCGGATTTCAAAGAGTTCCAAGACATGATGCAAAACGTCGTGTACCCGGTCATACAGGATTTGGGCGCTCCAATGATAGCCAATGGCAACTGGGACACAGCGGCCTTGGTCTGCATGATCTCCATAGGAATTCTGTGCGAAAGCCCAGACATCTACGACAGGGCAAAGGAGCTGTACTCTGACATCCATGTAAACGGATCTATCTCCGCATATGTGAGCGAGACTGGCCAGAACCAGGAAACTGGACGGGATCAAGCCCATGCCCAGCTAGGGATCGGATACATGGCTGAAACCTGCCAAGCCGCCTTCAACCAAGGGGACGACTTGTACTCCCTCTATGATAACCGCTTGGCGAAAGCTTTTGAGTATACCGCAAAATACAACCTTTTTGAGGATGTGCCTTTCGAGACAGTAAACAACGTCTTTAGGGACACTTCCAGGCAATATTACACCTTCTTTGATTCTGACACCCTGAATCGCGGAGAGCTCAGGCCTATTTACGAGACCCCGCTGGCCCACTACTCCAAGCTGGGAACCGACATGACCTGGACGCGCAAGGCGGCTGAGGCAATGCGGGCTCAGGGCTATGTGCACAATGACAACCTGAACTTCGGAACCCTGATCTCAGCCATTGACTCCTCCAGCATAACTGGCTATTTCCAGCTTCGCACCAGGCTGGAACCGCTTTACCAAAGAAAATGGGTAACGGTAGATGGCGTCAGGAAAGCCGAAACTGTCAACTCCTATTTCGCGCCTGACAGCGACGGAAAGCTCACAACAAGCGCTCAAAGGGACACGGCGCCGTTTTACCAGATATCCAGCAACAAGGATGGCACCTATTCCATCAGGGATGTCGCAACTGGCCTGTACCTGTCAGTTGGGGAGGATTCAGCCTCCAACGTCATACAAGCAAGCGCCCCGTCAATCGGGCCTAGCGAAAAGTTCGTCTTTGTCTCAAATGGCGTAGGCTCCAACCTTCTGGCTTCTCCTGCGTTTGGCAACAGGCTTGTGTACCAGGAAGTTTCAGGATCCGGCTTAGCCAGCGTCTATTCTCTGAAGCTGGGTGATGAGACATGGCCAAACGGCGATCTTATGAACATGAACTACAGGTTCGCATTCATGTACAACACGGCTGACAAAGCTGGCGCCATCCCTCCATCAATCGAAACTGAAACCCTGCCTGGCGGAACTGTTGGGGTTTCATACAGCGCAGCTGTGACAGCCTCAGGCGCCGCTTCCATATCATTCAAGACAACAACCGGCGCTCTTCCTGACGGGCTGTCCCTGGATCCATCAGGCTTGATCAGCGGCATTCCTGAGAAGGATGGAACCTTTTCATTCTCTATAACAGCTGAAAACAGCTCTGGCTCAGACGCCAAAGAATACGAAATCATTATCGCAAAAGCCCCAGAATCGCCAGAAATCAAAACCCTTGCGCTTCCAGATGGAATAATTAATGTTCCATATAGCGCCCAAATCTCAACATCTGGCGACGCTTTGATCACATTTGCCGTCACCTCAGGCCTTCTTCCGGACGGGCTGATCCTGGATGAGTGTGTCATTTCCGGCATTCCTGAATCCGAAGGAACTTTCAAGTTTTCGGTCACCGCTTCAAACAGCACCGGGACAGATGAGCAGGAATACGAAATCATTATCGCAAAAGCCCCAGAAGCGCCAAAGCTTGAAACCATAACCCTGCCTGGCGGCACAGCAGGCTTTGAATATGCCGCAGCCATCGCCGCTTCCGGAGATGCCCCGATAGACTTCTCCTTGGCTTCAGGATCTCTTCCAGACGGGCTGAGCCTTGACCCCTTGACCGGGATCATAAGCGGAGTTCCAACTGCTGCTGGCGCTTTCAGCTTTTCAATCTTAGCTTCTAACCAAGCGGGATCTGATCTGCAGGATTACGCCATTGCAATCGGCCTTGTCCCTCAGCCGCCTCAGATCGAGACTGCTGAGCTTCCTGATGGAACCCTTGGCATTTATTACAGCGCCGACATATCAGCCTCCGGTAACGCCCCGATATCCTACAGCATAGCTGGCCTATTGCCTGACGGGCTCGACATAGCCACTTCATCAGGGCTAATTAGCGGAACCCCAACAGCGTCTGGCGAATTCAGCTTTTCCGTTTCTGCCATAAACGACTTCGGAGTTGACGAAAAGCCGTTTGTCCTTTTTGTCAACGAAGCGCCAGTGCCCCCAACGATTATTGCCGAGTCTCTTCTAGACGGCACTGTGGGTATCGCATACTCGCAAACAATCACAGCCTCTGGAGATGAGCCTATCTCCTTCACAGTCACATCAGGATCTCTTCCAGACGGGCTTAGCCTCGCCTCTTCCGGCGAGATAAGCGGAACCCCATCAAAGGCTGGAGACTTCAGGTTCACTGTAACCGCTTCAAACGCAGACAGCTCTGACCAGCAGGAATATGAGATATCTATTGCGAAAGCGCTTGAAAAGCCCCAAATTGCCATTGAGGCTCTTCCAGGCGGCACTGTGGGCATCGCATACTCGCAAGCAATCACAGCTTCTGGAGATGAGCCTATCTCCTTCACAGTCTCATCAGGATCTCTTCCAGACGGGCTTAGCCTTGCCTCGACCGGCGAGATAAGCGGAATCCCCTCACAATCTGGAAACTTCAGCTTTTCTGTAACTGCGGCAAACAGCGTTGGCTCTGACAGCCAAGACTATTCTATTGAAATCGTTGCCGCTCCAGCCAAGCCGGAAATCCTGACGAAATCTCTTCCCGGAGGGAAAGTCGGGGTGTTTTATTCGCATATATTCACAGCCTCTGGAGACGAGCCTATAGTCTTCTCTATTTCTTCTGGAACGCTTCGACTTCCAGATGGGCTCAGCCTCTCCTCTTCTGGCAAGATAAGCGGTACGCCAACAGTTGCAGGAACATTCAGCTTCGCAGCAACAGCAACAAACGCCGCAGGCGCAAGCGAGAAGCTCTTTTCAATTGCCATAGGCCAAGCCAGCCAAGAAGCGCCAAGCTATTATGTCCCCTACTACTATGAGTCAGCTCCTGCCAAGCCAACCCCAAAGTTAGCTTACGCCACTCCGGTACCAAGCTCCAATGCTCTGGCAAAAGCTGACACAGCTAGAACCGCTGGCTATATCGCGGGATACCCGGATGGCACCTTCCGTCCGGAGCGAAACATTTCCCGCTACGAAGTCGCAGCCATACTCTTTCGGATCACAAGCGAAAGCGACATTGCGGCTGCCAAAGCTCTCCAATACAAGGGCTTCAGCGACGTTAGGGCAGACGACTGGTATTCCCTGGCTGTTGAGCACTTGTCCAAGATCGGCGTCATAAACGGGTATCCTGACGGAACTTTCAGAGGCGACAAATTCATTACCCAAGCAGAGCTTTCAGCTTTGCTCTTCAACTTCACCAACGCCAATCTGAAAGGCTCCTCTTCCAGGTTCAGCAAGGCTCACTGGGCTTACAGCTACCTGCTTAACGCTGAGAATTACGGCTTGCTCCCGAAAAGCATGCCAGTTGACGATCTGATCACTTGCCTGGATCTGGTCAAAGCCGTAAACAAGCTCCTGGGATGGCATATAGAAGGGGCTGATGATGAGCGGGAGTTCTCGCTAGCGATAGAGGGGCTAAAAAAGTAGGCAGTTCTAATATTTGCCAATATGCTCTTCTATGTCCTGCCGTGCCAAAGGGGTGCGCTCTTTCGAGCGCACCCCTTTGGCTTGATTTTGAGCCTTCGCTCCATCACGCCAAACCGCCATGAACCTGATGCAAAGTGAAAGGCGCTCATTTTTGAGCGCCTTTCGCTTTTTTGGGATTTTCAGGTTTTCTATTCCAAATCCGCCCTTGCTAGCCGATAAACAGTATAATGGAATAGCCCTAAAAGCCCTCTGGAAAAAACGCCTGAAGAAATGGCCAAGCGCATATCCCCAAATTTAGAGCATATCCCAAAATTATATCCGAGGCGCCGGAAAAATCCGGCGTTGAAGCATTCGCCAGGATTTTTCCGGCGCCATTTCGGAATTTTGGGATATGCACTTATTTTCCACCTCGGAAAAGTCCGGGGTGTTTGCTCGTTGAAGCCCGAGATAAACTTAGTTTAAAGCGTTCTCCAAGACTTTTGGAATGCGCTAAATCAGCTTGGCAATGCGTTTAAAAAATAAAAATCAATATATGTTGAAAAATGGCTTTTTCATCTCATTTTCACGAAATTACATCTTGATATTGACTAATGCAATTGGTTTCTTTATACTATACTCAAATGATCTAAGCGCATCCACCAAAATATCTTCAAAAGCGCCAATCCTTCTTGAAGGCCAGCGCCTGATCACATGCCCTCAGGGGGCTCCTCTTTCCGCTCCCTGACCTTTTGCTGGATCAAGCGCATCTTCTTCCTGTACTTGAGCGGCGATGTCTCTGTGTACCTGTGGAACATGCGCTCGAAGTTTGTGAGGCTGCGATATCCAACTGTCGCGGCTATCTCAGCCATGCTCAACGAGCCTTCCTTGAGAAGCTCCTGGGAGTTCTGGATGCGGTGGATATTGATGTAGTCCTGGACAGTGAACCCTGTCACGTCCTTGAAGCTCCTGCACAGGTAGCCTTTGCTCACGTAGAACTTCTTGCTGATCTCATCCAGGGAGCTCACGGATCCGCAATTGCGCTGGATATACTCGGCTATCTCGTCAATCTTCAGGTGCTTCGGAGACTGGGACTTCCCCGTGTTGTAGAAGACCCGCTTGTCCGCCTTGAACCTGGAGACGTTGAGCAGCAGCTCCGTCAGCTTCATCATTATGATTGATTGGTACTTGGGAAGCTTCTTCTGGTACTCGTCCATCATGGAGAACAAGAGCCCTTTGATGATCGCTTGGGCGGTCTCTCCAAGCTCAAACACTCCAGAGTGCTCCAAGAAGAACGTTTTCAAGCCAGTTCCCGCCACAGACTCAAAGAACTGCGGGAAAGGATCCTCTGCTATCTCCACCAGCACCCTGTCATGGGGCGCCTTCTCGTACATGCTGGTGCGGTGTATCATCGAAGAGTTGATGAGAACGAGGCTGCCTTTTCCTACTTGGTATGTCTTGTTCTCGATAAAGTAGTATCTCGTTCCCTCAAGAAGGAAGTAGATTTCATACTCTGGATGGAAATGCATGGAGGGCATCGAAAAGCTGTCGTCCCGTATGATCCGATCCATGACTATGCCATCTATGACGCCTTCGAAAACTACCTGCTTCATCCGGTTCCTCCTGTTTGCGCAACGCTTTCGCTCGCCTGCAGCGCGCGAACAAATCCGGGCTTGCTTGCAAGCCCTTGGGACGTTCCCAAAGAAAGGGACAGCTAATATGAATAAAACAGACGCCCGCAACCTGCGCATAGCGTATGTGGGAGGCGGATCCAGAGCTTGGGCCTGGACATTCATGACAGATCTAGCCATAGAGCCAGAGCTTAGCGGAGAAATAAGGCTCTATGACATAGACAAGAAAGCCTCGGAAAACAACGAGAAGATAGGAAGCCTCTTGTCGGCCGACCCGGAAGCCAAGGGCCTTTGGAGCTACAAGTCGTCTGAGACGCTTGAGGACGCGCTTGATGGCGCTGACTTTGTCATCATCTCGATACTTCCAGGCACATTTGACGAAATGCAGTCAGATGTCCACCTGCCAGAAAGGCTTGGCATCTACCAGTCTGTCGGAGACACAGCGGGACCTGGAGGGATAATCAGGGCGCTTAGAACCATTCCCATGTTTGAGGATATAGCTAAGGCGATAAAGAAATGCGCGCCTGACGCTTGGGTCATAAACTACACAAACCCCATGAGCCTATGCTGCAGGGTTCTTTATGAGGTCTTCCCGAAGATCAAGGCCTTTGGCTGCTGTCACGAGGTGTTTGGCACCCAGAAGCTCCTGGCGGGAATCGCTGAGGAAGAATTCAAGGAAGGGCCTGTTGACTGGCATGACATACATGTCAACGTGCTTGGCCTAAACCATTTCACCTGGTTTACCTCCGCCAGCTGGAAAAGCTTTGACCTTTTCCCCGCATACGCGAAGTATGCCGAAGAGCGGGCGCAAACCGGCTATTCACAAGGCGGCGAGGAGCTTCCGAACACGCGTTTTCACTGCGTCAACAAGGTCAAGTTCGACCTTTTCCGCCAGTACGGCTGGATAGCCGCCGCAGGCGACAGGCACTTGGCTGAGTTCATGCCGGGAGAGCGGTACTTGAAGGATCCCGAATGCGTGGCCCAGTGGGGCTTCCATCTTACAGACGTTGACTGGCGCAAGAAAGACCTCCAAGACAGGCTGGCCAGAAGCGAGGCTCTTGTCTCAGGCAAGGAAAAGATTAAGCTCAAGTCCTCCGGAGAAGAGGGAATCCTTCTTATCAAGGCCCTTAGCGGGTTGGGGCGCGTCATATCAAACGTCAACCTTCCAAACACAGGGCACCAGATTTGCGGAGTCCCGCAGAACACAATAGTTGAGACAAACGCCGTCTTCTCGCTTAACAGCATCAAGCCCGTAAGCTCCGGCCGCTTCACCAAGGAAATAGCCGCGCTCATGAAGCCGCACATTGAGAACCAGCAAATAGTGCTTGGCGCCGCATTGATGCGAGACCGAAACCTGGTGTATGAAGCTTTCGAGCAGGATCCACTGGTTGCCGGCCGCTGTTCCGAGGAAGAGTCCTGCCAGCTGGTTGACGACATGATAGCGAACACTCTCAACTACCTGCCCAAGGAGTGGTCAAAGGCATGAACCTAAAAGACATCCAGATCAGGGATCCATTTGTCTTGAAGGATCAAGGCTTCTACTGGCTCTTCGGCTCCACTGACAAGGACATATGGAACACTGTGGGAACAGGGTTTGACGCATACAAAAGCTCAGACCTAATTGACTGGGAAGGCCCTATCGCGGCCTTCCGCCCTCCCCTTGGGTACTGGGGAACATACGACTTCTGGGCGCCTGAGGTTCACAAATACAAAGACAAGTTTTACATGTTCGCCTCTTTCAGGGGCGAAGGGAACAGAGGCACCGCCGCGCTTGTCTCAGACAGTCCGGAAGGCCCGTATGAGCCTCTAGTAAACGGCCCTTTGACTCCGGCTGACTGGATGTGCCTTGACGGCACTTTCCATGTTGACCCCGACGGCCAGCCCTGGCTTGTGTTCTCCCATGAATGGGTTCAGATCGGAGACGGAACCATTTGCGCCATGAAGCTTTCAGAAGACTTGACTCATGCCGTGTCAAGCCCTGAAGTTCTGCTCAAGTCAACTGACGCGCCATATACTGCCAAGGCAGCTTCCCCCACCTGGAACATGGTCGGCTATGTCACTGACGGCCCCAACATTTTCAGGATGAAGAGCGGAAAGCTCCTGATGCTCTGGTCTTGCATGGGCGAAAAGGGCTACTGCATAGGATACGCCATTTCAGAAAACGAAATCCAAGGCCCCTGGAAGCAGCACCTTTTGCCCCTCTATGACAAGGACGGCGGGCATGGCATGATATTCTCCACCTATGAGGGAAAGCTGTTCCTAGCTGTCCATTCCCCCAACGACACGCCAAACGAAAGGGCTGTGTTCTTGGAGATAGAAGATCTAGGAGATTCCTTGGCGCTTAAGGGCTAAAAAGAAGCCCCCGGAGGGGGCTTGAAATGCGCCTTTGAATAAACTTTGGGATACGCACTCAGTATACCAGAATTCAAGACATACGGCAATGAGCCAAAATTTGATGTTGAATATCCGCTCCAGCTGTTGTATAATGGGAGCATGTGGCGCAGGAAAAGTCATGCGATGCTTCAACGCATTACTTTTCCAACCCTATAATTGATTTTGGGATATGCTCTACAGAAAAACGCTATGCGAGGCGATGCCGATGACAGTCACTGAAGCGTTAAACGCTAGAAGAAGCATAAGAAAATTTGTTCCAGGCGAAACCATTCCCAAAGAAAAAATCGATTCGCTGCTTGAAGCCGCAATGCTTGCGCCCTCCGCCTGCAACACCCGCCCATGGGAATTCATTGCCATCACCAACAGGTCTGTCTTAGATCAGATCAGGGCTTTTCACCCGTTTACAGGCATGCTTGAGACAGCTCCGCTTGCCATTGTCATTTGCGGCTTGCCTGATTCCCAGTCTGGCATTAGCGAGGGCTTCTTCCCTCAAGACTGCGGCGCGGCCGCAATGAGCATACTTCTCAAGGCAGTCGAGCTTGGCCTTGGCGCTTGCTGGTGCGGAGTCTATCCCAGAGAGCAGCTTGTTGACGGGATAAAAAGCATGCTTGAATTGTCAAGCGTCCCGTTTTGCGTCATAGCTGTCGGTGTCCCAGACACCACAGCAAGGCAAAGAGGCTTCTTCGACGCCAAGAAAGTAACTTACATCGAGTAAGAGCATAATATGCGATAAGTTGCAAACCCGGCGCAACCGGGCATAAAACAAAAACATTCTCCAAGAGCGAAAGGCTTTAAAGCCTTTCGCGGCTTGGAGCAAGAAAGAGGTGGCCATAATGGCAAAGTTTGTACCGCTTAGCAAGATGTCAAAGAAGCGCCAGAAATCCGAAGCCAAGAAAAACCGGGTGGACTGGGGCAATGTCAAGCCCATCTCCTATGTGGAGAAAAACGGCAAGGCGTATGAAAGGACAAAGATCCGGCACTGGGAGGATGATTACTCCGGCGGGTCTTTTTTTGTTGCCTGATTTTAGGCGGAAGGCTGAATTGGCTTCACGCAAGGCCTACCCCCATTTATGAGACATCCGTCCAAGCTTCTTAAGTTTGCTCCACATTAAAAACTGGTTAAATCAGTTGCCGCTTCTTGACCAAGCGCACATATAAGTGATATAGTGTTTGATGCGCGCAAAATCGCCCAAGCATAAAGGGAACCAGCATAAAGGCAAGCTAAGCTTGCCCCAAAGAGAGGAGATCCGCCGCAGGATCAAAGCGGCGGGAATGCCATGAAAGAAGCCTATGAATTCCTGAAAGAAGCAAAAACCTTTTACCTTGCCACAGTAGAGGGAGATCAGCCAAGAGTTCGCCCCTTTGGCGCTTTGGACGTCTTCGAGGACAAGCTCTACATCCAAATGGGCAAAGTGAAAAAGGTGTCCAAGCAGCTGCACGCCAATCCAAAGGTTGAGATAGCCGCGTTCAACGGCGAAGCCTGGATCCGCATCGAAGCCGTGCTAGTTGAGGACGAGAGGATTGAAGCCAAAGAGCACATGCTTGAGAGCAACCCTGGCCTCAAGAACATGTACTCCGCCACTGACGGAAACACCGAGGTCTGGTACCTCAAAGACGCGACAGCCACAATCTCCTCCTTCGGCGGAGCGCCAAAGGCAATAAAGTTTTAGAGCCAAGTTTTAGAGCATATCCCAAAACTGGTTATGGCGCTCGTGAGACGAGTGTTGTTAAAGCATCGCAATGGCTTTTAGCGCCTTTAGCGAGTTTTGGGATATGCGCTAGCGCGAGCAAGCGGGCGCAACTGCCCGCTTGCTTGCACGGCTGTTAATTCTGTTTGGTGAACATCTTATTGGATGTTGCAGGTGCCCTCGAAGCGTGGCTGGCTCCCGGTTTAACTCGCCAATCTTCAAACCCTAACCCTGGCATGCCTTATCACGATGTAAAAGTAAATCGATCCAACCAAATCAAACGCCAAGCTAATCAATATATAGGTCACCGGTGGCATCTCTATGTCAAAAGTCTGGAAAAACAGCAGGAAGCTGACGTATCCAGCAAACCCTTTCCAAGATCGAACTATTGCAGGAAAAGCGATCAAAAGGCCAAAGATGAAGGCGCTGATTGATCCAAGAAAGTACATGGCAATCGCAATGGGCTCAATCGCCTGGAAGATCGAGTCGATAGCCAGCCGCAAAAGCGTGAAGGCCAGCGCCGCCATTAGGGCTGACAGGAGAGTTCCCTGGGCGAATTGGCGCCTGGTCGCGCCAGAGTCTATGAACTTGTTGAAAAACACTCTTGGCATGGAAACGCCTACAGCGAAAAACAGGAACCTGGGCACTTGGATGGCTACTTTGAGAATGCCTCCAACTGCGTAATCCTCAATAAGCCTGACAGAAGCAACCTCCGCAATGACAGTAACAACGGCAAGAATGCCGGTAAACACGGCAAGCACCATGATCAGAGCCTTTGAGAAGCAGACGGCGGACTTAAGGCACATCGCAAACTTGGCTTGAAAAGGTTCGCGCTGAGGCGTTCGCGAGACTTTTTTGGCTTTTGGGGAGTTTGGGACGCTCTTACCCGCCATTCGCTTCGCCCCCCTTCTCTGTTTTGAAGGCTACATATTCTTCAAGGCTGGGATGGGATATCTCAAGCCCCAGCTTCTTGGCTTTCTCTATTTCGCTGTCTTCCAGCCCATTGAGTATTACAAGCTTCCCGCTCACATCGCAAGAGGACTTTACCAAGAGCTTTTTCAAGCTTTTTTCTTCTCCAGAGACAATGTAACAACTGTTTAAGAGGGTTTCGCATTCTCCCATCGCGGACACTTTCCCTTCATCCAGTATCAGCGCTTTTTTGAAGAGCTTTTCCGCCTCTGCGATGTAATGGGTTGAAAACAGGACTGTCTTTGGCTGCTTCTTATAGTCGTCCAGTATCTCGCCAATCAAGAGCCTTCTTGCGTCAGGCTCCAAGCCTGAGCAGATTTCATCGTATATTGCCACCTCAGGATTGCTTGCCAAGGCAAGCGCGGCTTTAGCCGCCACCACCGTACCCCTGGTCAGGGAGCTAAACGGTTTCTTCATGGGAATCTGAAACATGTCCGCCAAAACTTTGGCTCTGCTCTCATCCCATCTAGGCCTAAAGGCCTTGCAGCAATCCATCATATCCTTGTATGTCACAGCGTTTTCGCTTTCAGGCCTGACAAAGGCAAAGGCAACCTTCGGCATGACCGCTGGATTGTCATAAGGGTCTTCTCCCAAGACGCTTACCGTTCCCTCTGTTGGCATCTGGTATCCCGCTATAAGAGAAAAAAGAGAGGTCTTCCCAGCTCCGTCACGGCCAAAAACTCCGCAAAGGGCATTGCTCTCCACGGCAAGCGAAACACCCTTAAGCGCCAGCACATTCCGCTTGCGCTTAAGCGTCGCGTTCCTGAACTGTATCATCTGATTCCCCCTTGAATACTGGGCAAAATTTATTCGGCTTCTTTTTATGCTAAACAAAAACGGGGGGTTTGTCAACACTTTCGCGCCATAGTCTGTCATATTTAACCAATTTGATTTTGCAAGAAAGCAAGGATTACGGCGTGTTCATATCCTTACGAGCATATGTCAAGTTGACTGAAGCATTCCAGAAGACAGGAATGCGCCTAAGCGCCCAGGCTTAGCCTGGGCGCTTTTTGGAGTGCCTTTCTATCAATCGCAAGAATACGCCCAGCGCCGGATCATCCTCCTCCTGCTTCCAAAATAGCATATATTCCGTGTACACGCTTTCATCCGCCAGCTTTACAGTTGAAGTCTCAACCGACTGGTTCAGGTTTATCTGGCTGGGCTGAAGAAGCATCAGATCCTTGGGCGTATCAAACCGTACGAGCAAGGGCAGTATGTCAGGAATCTTTGTTATCAGGAACTCCCCCAGATCCTTTAGATCCTTTGAAGACCTAATAGGCTTGTCCCTTATCTCCAAAGGGCCCAACTCCTTTGGAATAAAGCATCCAAACCGCCCGTATTTTTGGAATATCTCTTCGTTTGAAACGCTGTCCCTGCCAAAGAGCGCAGTCTCGCTGCCTGCCACTATCCGGAACGGGCTCTTGAAAAGGAACTGGGTTTTCACCCGCTCTTCCTGCTCCGCCAAAAGCGCCCTTGACTCCACCCCTAGCTGGTAGCCGCTTTCAAGAACCGCCTTCATCATCCCGCCAGGATACGGGTGATAGAACCGGTACGGCTTTCCGATCCGCTCAGATGGATACGCGTCTTCTATGGCAGAGGCGATCTTGCTGAACGTCCCGTCATTTGTGTATACGGCTATCCTGAACTCTGGCTTCTCCCTTGGCTTTTTTCTTCCGCTGGCTGTCAGCTCGTCATCAAAGTCATCCAGGGTTATCAGCATTCTTATGGCGCGAGAGAAAAAGATCCCGCCCTCATCTGTTATCTGCACATTGTGCGTATCCCTGTTGAAGAGCGTAATGCCCAGCTCTTCTTCCAGCGCCGCTATCTGCCGGGTTATGGTGGAGGGGCTGCAGTGTGAGATGAACGCTGCCGTCTTGAACGACCGAAGCGATCCGCAAGCGATGAAGTAACGGAGTTGCTGTATAGTCATAGTGCCACCTTCCTATTTGTTTGGAGTAAAATATAAAAAGATAGATGTTTTACTAGCTAACTGAGAAATCTTGAGCATGTTAAGATCAATTCGCGTTACGCGATGCAAGATCTTTGAGATCATAAATCTATCACACTGCGGATAAAAGCCTAGTTAAATAATTAACAAGCATTTTTGGTACATAAATTTTACTAGCTTGTTATGAAAATTGGAATCGCAAGTCGCTATTAGTTCCTGAGTTTTTATGCATTTATCCTAAATTCCGAATTCTCGTTGAGTGTTATGCCCAACCCTCTCCCATTTCCCAGATTTATCTTTTCCTGATTCAAATCACTCCAACTGCCCTACCCTCTCCTGATCCCCAGATTTTGTCTTCAAATTTCTTCAATGATTATACCATTATATTGCGATCATTGCAATTGCGCTTTTCGCAATTGCAGCCGCCTTTTTGTGCAGCCTATAATAAGATCATCCTGATTTGCTGCAAAAATCGGGCAATATTTCAATCCAGGAGGCTCTTATGAAAAAGGCTATGCGCGTTTTTCTTGCTGTTGCCCTTGCCAGTTCCATACTGGCTAGCTGCGGCGGCCA